>DASYUA010000265.1:0-14089 GCA_036001665.1 Tepidisphaeraceae bacterium | reverse complement strand
CTCAGCAGCGCGCTCTCCCGCGCATCCTGGCTGGCGTTGGTGAACTGTGGGATCACGATGGCCGCCAGAATGCCAAGGATGATCACGACGATCAGAATTTCGACGAGCGTAAAGCCCGTTTTACGATTGCGTGCAAGCATGACAGTAACCTCCAAATGGTTGTAATTGCTATGTTCGAATTTAACTCGCCAGCGCACCTGCGCTGGTGATTAACGCCTCACTTGTCTCGATCTCACTGCGGCACTCGGACGTGCCCGGCGCCCTCCTTTCGTAAAGCATCGCCGGGATTACCCGCGGCGTTTGCTGTGGCGCTTCCCTCATCCGCCCTCTTGATCGACAAGTCCTTGTGGGCAATTAAGTTAAGTTTCAGTGACAAGCGTATGGCGGGCCCGTCATCGAGTTATGGAAGGTTGCCGGGGCTAGAGGATGGCGGCGATGTCGCGCTTCATGTCCAGAACCGCCTGCTCCACGGCGGCCTGCCAATCGAGGCCGGCGTACTTCGCATCGCGATGGGCATAAAGAATGCTGCGGCTCGCCGAAATGATCGCCCCCCGGCCTTCGATGAACGCGGCTCGCGTCATCTCAGCGGTTGCCCCCTGCGTTCCATAGCCGGGCAGGAGAAAAATGGATTGCGGGAGGCGCTTGCGCAGACTGGAGATGGTGTGCGGCTGGGTTGCGCCCACGACGGCCCCGATGCTGGAGAAACCCCGATGGCCCACCAGGCCGGTTTGCGCGGCGATGGCCGCCAGGCGGTCGGCCAGCATCTCCGACCAGGTCCGCCCATCTTCCAGCCTGGCATCCTGAAGCTCGGCCGATCCGGGATTGCTGGTGCGCACCAGGACAAACAGACCCTTGCCGAACGTCTTGGCGGCCGCAATGAACGGCTCGAGCGTATCGAGCCCGAGCATGGGATTCACCGTGATGGCATCCGGCACGATCACATCCTCGTGATCCTGGAATGATGGATCGGCCAGATGCGCCGCGGCATAGGCCGAGGCGGTGGAGCCGATGTCGCCCCGCTTGACGTCGCCAATGACGAGCAAACCCAGCTCCGCGGCCTCCTGGATCAGGCTGTAATAGGCTTCGACGCCTTCCCAGAGATATTTCTCGAAATAGGCCGACTGAAATTTCACGACCGGAACATGGGGAGCAATGAGTTTCAGCAGCGTGGTTGTGAAGGAGAAGATCGCATCAATCGCGGCCTCGGCATCGTTGCCGTCGCGGTCCGAGCCACTGCCGGCAACGGCATCGGGGAGCATTTCAAAAATCGGGTCGATACCCACGCAGATGGGGGAGTTTTTGGCTTCGATGGCGGCCAGGAGGCGATCGGGGAAAATTTCATCCATCGGGGTGGAGATGATAGCGGGAGTTGCGGGCGGCGGCGAATGGGGTCAAAATTCCCCGCCATGAAATACCGCACATTTGGCCGGCTGGGTTGGAAACTTTCGGATATCGGCTTTGGCGCGTGGGCCATCGGTGGAAGCTGGGGAACGCAGCGGGATGATGAGTCGGTCGCCGCGCTCAACAAGGCGCTCGATTTGGGCTGCAACTTCATCGACACCGCCCAGGGGTATGGCAATGGGCGGAGCGAGCGGATTATTTCGCAGGCACTGAAGGAGCGCAAGGGCGAGAGGGTGTATATAGCGACGAAGTTTCCACCGGCCAACGGGGCCTGGCCGCCCAGTCCTCATGATTCGATTGAGGAGAGGTATGGGGAGGCCTATCTGCGCGAGCGATTGGAGAGAAGTTTGCGCGATCTGGAGACGGATTGCATCGACATCGTGCAGCTCCACACCTGGACGCGGGCGTGGAACCGCAATCCAACCGCGCTGGAGACACTGAGGAAATTTCAGAAGGAAGGCAAAATTCGCGGGATCGGCATCAGCACGCCCGAGCACGATCAGAATTCGCTGGTCGATCTGATGCGAAATGGCTGGCTGGATTCGGTGCAGGTGATCTACAACATTTTCGAGCAGGAGCCCGCGGCCGAATTTCTGCCGGTGGCGCAGGAACACAAGGTGGGCGTGATCGTCCGCGTCCCCTTTGATGAGAGCGCGCTGACGGGAAAGCTGTCCACCTCGACCCGCTGGGAGGAGGGGGATTTCAGGAATAATTATTTTGCCGGCGATCGGCTGGAAAGAACCGTGAAGCGGGTGGCGAAGGTGAAGGAGACGGTCGGCTCGGCCGAGAAGGATCTGGCGACGGCCGCGCTCAAATTCGCCCTCAAGCCCAGCGCGGTTTCAACGGTGATTCCGGGCATTCGCAATGTGCGACAGGCGGAACTCAACTGCGCGGTCAGCGAAATGCCGCCAATCAGTGATGAGCTGGAACAGAAACTTCGGCCGCATAATTGGCGGCGGGCGTTCTGGTATGCGGGGAAATGAGGAGAAATTTAATGATTTAGAGATTTAATCATTTAATCATTGAGGCGCAGGTAAGTGCTCTTTCAATGATTAAATCACTAAATCATTAAGTCGTATTACCGTTTGCGTCTATCGCGGCGGGCTTTGCGCTTTTTGCTTCCGATCTTGCGTCGCCGGCGGGGCTTGGACATTCAATCACTCCTTTGGTTGACGAGCGTAGGTTAGCCGAAAAGCTGGATGCGGCAAGGGGTCATCGTTCCTGCGGCCCGATCGTCATCGGCGGGTTGCCGCTCAGCCAGGGGCGGGTGTGATAGTCCGCGAGAGTAATTCCCATCAAAATCGCCAGCCACGCCAGCCCGGCCACCACGAACACCTTGGTCAGCCCGCTGCTCCCCTTGATGTGCATGAAATAGAGCACCACCAGCGTCGCCTTGACGATCGCGATGGTCATGGCAATGACGATTCCGATGCGGCTGCCCCAGGGGATAAAGGTGGCGATCACGGTGATCACCAGCAACGCCATGAGGGCCGCGAAGACTTTGAAATAGGTGGTTTTGGTGATGTGCGGTGGGGTGGACATTCTTGTCCGCCTTCCTTTAATGCAGCAGGTAAAGAAGCGGGAAAAGAAAAATCCACACCAGATCGACAAAATGCCAATAGAGCCCGGAGCATTCCACCGGGTTGTAATATTGCTCCGAATATTTCCCCCGCCACGCCTTCCAGGTGATGAACGAAAAAATCCCCACCCCGACGATCATGTGCAGCGCGTGCAGTCCTGTCAGGAAGAAATAAAAGCAGAAAAACAGCTCCACATGCGGCGGGCTGGCAGTGAGGCGCTCAGGATGAGCGTGGTGGTGGGGGGGATAGTGAAAATTAAGGCCGGGGACGAGCTGATGGCTGTATTCGATGTAATACTCGGTCGCCTTGATGCACAGAAACGCCAGCGCCAATCCGATGGTGGCCAGAAGCATGAAGATGAGCTTCCGCTGCTGCCCGTGCGATGCATAATGCACCCCCATGGCCACGGTAAGGCTGCTGCACAGGAGAACTGCCGTGTTGATGGTCCCCAGCGGAATGCTCATGTGCTCGCGGCTGGCCTGGGCGAAGGCATCAGCGTAGAAGGTGCGATAAACCACAAACGCCGTGAGCGCGCCGCCGAAGAACATCAGCTCGGTGGCCAGAAATGCCCACGTGCCGAGATTCGACGCCTCTTTCTGCTGCGCCAGATCGTCAAACTGGTGCGCCAGGATTTGGGAGGCCTCCAACCGCGATAAATCGCGGTTGGAGCCTCTACTTGCTTGGTCCAAAGGGAACCTCTTCAAGGTGATATTGATAAGGAGGGCCGGTGACGACCGGCGTCTCGTAAAAATTCTCCGTCGGCGGCGGCGATGGCGTCTGCCATTCCAGGCCCGTCGCTTTCCACGGATTTGGGCCGGCGATTTTGCCGTGCCACAACGACCAGGTCAGGTAAATCAACGGAATCACGTATCCAACGGCCAAAATCGATGCGCCGGCCGTGGACATCACGTTGAGCACCTGAAATTCCGGCGGATACGCGTGATAACGCCGCGGCATTCCCAGATATCCAACGATGAACTGCGGGAAAAACGTGAGATTGAATCCCAGAAAAATCATGACGGCGGCGAGACGCGCGATCCACTCCGTATACATCCGCCCCGTGATCTTCGGCCACCAGAAATGAATCGCACCCATATACGCCATCACTACGCCGCCGACCATGATGTAGTGGAAATGGGCGACGATGAAATAGGTGTCGTGAACGTGGACATCCAGGCCAAGCGCCGCCAGGAACAGCCCCGTCAACCCGCCGAGTGTGAATAGACCAATGAACCCAAAAACATAGAGCATCGGCGTGTGGAACGAGATCGAGCCTTTGTAAAGGGTGGCCGTCCAGTTGAACACCTTGATCGCCGATGGCACGGCCACCAAAAAACTGAGGAACGAGAAAATCATCCCCCCATAGACCGACTGGGTGGAGACGAACATGTGGTGGCCCCACACCAGGAAGCTGATAAACGCAATGGCCAGCGATGAGGCGGCGATGAACGTATATCCAAAAATATTTTTCCGCGAGAAGCAGGTGACGATCTCATTGATCACTCCCATCGCCGGAAGAATCATGATGTAAACGGCCGGGTGCGAATAGAACCAGAAGAGGTGCTGGAAAAGCACCGGGTCGCCGCCGAGGGCGGGATTGAAGACGCCCAGCTTGAAAATGCGCTCCGCCGCGACCATGAGGATCGTCACCGCCACCACCGGTGTCCCCAGCAACATGATGATGCTCGCCGCATAGTGGGCCCAGATGAACAGCGGCAGCCGGCGCCAGGTCAGGCCCGGGGCGCGCATGGTGTGGATGGTGATGATGAAATTCAGTCCGGTGAGAATGGAGGAGAATCCGGTGACAAACACGCCGACGGCCGTCAGCACGACGCGCGTGTTCGAGAAAACAGAGCTGTACGGCGTGTAAAAAGTCCAGCCCGTGTCAACGCCGCCGGTGACGGCCGCGATCAGGCTCAGCGTTCCGCCGACCATGAAGATGTACCAGCTCAGCAGATTGAGCCGCGGGAAAGCCAGATCGCGCGCCCCCAGCATCATCGGAAGCACAAAATTCCCAATCGTGGCCGGAATGGAGGGGATGAGGAAAAAGAAAACCATTACCACGCCGTGCAGCGTGAACAGCTTGTTGTAGGTGTCATCCGAAACCAGATCGCCCTGGGGGGTCATCAGGTCCAGACGAATAATCGTGGCAAACACGCCGCCAATGAAAAAGAAGCCGGTGATGGCGATCAGATAGAGAATGCCGATGCGTTTGTGGTCCTTCGTGAGCAGCCACGACTTCACCGTGTACGCTATATTGATGTACGAATCGCGCGGCTCGAGCGCGGGGTTGTAGGAGATGCTGGTCATGTTCAGTCGCTCTTCCTGAGTGTTGCCGGATCGCGCAGGCTCTTGATATACGCGATCACCTCCATCAACTGCTCCTCAGTGATCTGCCCCCGAAAACTGGGCATGATCGGAGCATACCCGGCCACGACGCGGGCGGTGGAGTCGAGGATCGATTCACGCAGATACTGCTCATTCGCCTCGACAATAGCGCCGTCGATCATGCGCTGTCGCGAGCCGTACAGGCCGGCCATCGTCGGGGCTTTTTCACCATGGCACTTGATGCATCCCAGCGACTCAAATAATTTCCCGCCCGCGACGGCCGGTGATTCCTCCGCCGGAGTGCCCGCCAGCCAGTCCTGATATTTCTGCTGATCCATCACCACCACCCGCCCGATCATTTTCGAGTGCTGAGTGCCGCAGTACTCAGCGCAAAAAAGGTGATATTCGCCGATTTTGTCCGGCTGAAACCACAGGACGGCGTAGCGTCCTGGGACGGCATCCTGCTTCACCCGAAAGGCCGGAACATAGAAGCTGTGGATCACATCCTGCGACGCCAGCAGCAGACGCACCGGCTGGCCAACCGGAACGTGCAGCTCGTTGATCTCCCGGCGGCCGGAGGGGTGCTGGATCTTCCACATCCATTGTTTGCCGATGACGTGGACATCCAGCGAGTCGCGCGGCGGGTGATAGACATAGAAGAAGACCTTGGCGCCCCAGAAAAAGATAAACAGCGAGATCACCAGCGGGATGATGGTCCAGAGCAGCTCGAGGCGCATGTCGGTGCGCACCGGCTGGGGAGCAATGCTGCTCGTGCGGCGGTATTTGAACGCGAAATAAACGATGAGGGCGAAAATCAGCAGCGTGAAAAAGCTGGTGAGGCTCCAGAGAAAGATATACAGCGCATCGGTCTGATGCGACGCGGTCGAGGCCTGCTCGGGAAATAGGCGGAATTGGTTCATGCGGAATTTTCGATTTTCGATTTTCCATTTGCGATTGGGTCCGCCGAATTGGCGCGGTTTTTCCTTCTTTCCCGGCGCAGGGAAATGAAAATGAACGTGCTCAGCGCTGTGAAGGTGAGAATTCCGCCGATGCGGATGGCGCGGATGATCGCCAGCCCATAGCGGCCGGTGCGGGGATCGTATTGATAGCACAGGAGCAGCAGTTGATCGGTTTTGGTGCCGATTTTGTTCCCCGACGCTTCGATCAACCCCAGGCGCACGTCGCTGGAGGAATACTCCAGCCCGTAAAAATACCGTGAAAGCCGGCCATCCGGCGTCACCAACATGATTGCGCTGGCGTGCCCGAATTGATCGGTCTTCGCATCATAAAAAAATCGAAACCCGCACGACTGCGCCAGCGCCGCGATCGATTGCTCGTCGCCGGTGAGAAAATGCCAGCCATTTTCCGCCCCGGGCCTGCCGTATTCCTTCGCATAAGCCCGTTTCTTGGCGGCCGCGAGCTGCGGAGTCTCCCGCGGATCGAAGCTGACGGTGATCACGTCAAAATCCTTCCCCATCTCCAGCTTCAGCGGCTTGAAGGCAGCGCTCATGCTGTTGAGCGTCATCGTGCAGAGCATCGGGCAGCGATAATAAACCAGCGCCAGAACCGCCGGCTTCCGCCCGAAATAATCCTTGAGCTGAACCTCTTTGCCGGTCTCATCGCGGAATTTCAGGTCCAGCGGAATCTGCGCATTGAGCCTCTGCTCGATGCCGATTTTTTGTGCGGCCTCCATGGATGACCCCGGAGGCGGCGGCACCTGCGCGCGCAATACGCCGCTCAACACGAGCACCGACCACAAGCCCGCAATCGAGGTTATCAAGCCGCTTCTCATCTTGATCTCTGCGTCGTCGGCCGCGCCTGCCGCTCGGCCATGATTTGCATCGCCCGGTCGATGGGAATTCGCACGAATCCCACCTCCTCGCCCTTCCCATAACTGTTCAGCCGCTCCTCCGATTCGCGCCGCAGTTGCTCCATGTCCGCCCGCGGCGCCTGTCCATGAAATGTGGGAATTCCCTGCACCCGCGGCTCCGGCGCGCTCGGCCCGGCGCTTCGCACTTCCGAATGCACCGCATTCGCCTCCGGGTACACGGCCGTTCGTTCGTAAACTTTGAAAAGCCACAGCAGCGCCAGCGGAATCGCAATCCCGCACAGCAGCAGGACGATGGCGGTGATCCGCAGCGGGCGCGTATCGATCTCGGCCGGCTCGTGGCCGGCCGAAACATCTCCGGCCGGAGGATGGATGGCATCTTCATGCATGAGTCGCCACCCCCAACAGCCGCGGATCATTCACCGGCACCAGCGCGGTGCGGCGAAGCTGAAAAATGAACCACCAGATCCAGATTCCGCCAATTCCGATGACGGCGGCAATGTCGAGCCAGTGCATGATCGCATAGGGCACGTCGCGCCGATGGCCCTGCGCGTGGTGCGGGACGATGGTCCAGAAAAGATCGACAAGACGCATCGCCACGATGGCCAGGCCGACATATGCAAGGATTCTGGGAGTGCGCTTGGTGCGCCGATTGAGCAGGAGAATGAATGGGATGAAAAAGTGGAAGACGATCAGCAGCAGCCCCACGACCTGCCAGCCGCGCTGTGTGCGATAGATGTAGAACGGCGTTTCCTCGGCGATGTTGCCCGACCAGATGATCAAAAACTGCGAAAACTGCATGTAAGCCCAGAGCATGGTAAACGCGAGAAGCAGATTCCCCAGGTCATGGAAATGATCGGCGGTCACGATGGATGACAGTGGCGGGCGCGTCGAAACCAGCGCGAGAAGGGCGGTCATCAGCGCCAGCGAGCCAAGCGCCTGCCCTACGATGAACAACAGGCCAAAAATGGTTGAATACCAGTGCGGATCGAGCGACATCACCCAGTCGATGGCCGCGAAAGTCATGGTCAGGCAGTAAATAAGCAGCCCACCGCTGCTCAGCAGCCGGAAACGGCGGACGAGATTCGGATCGGCGGCGCGGTCTTCGCGGTTGGACCAGTGGTTTAGAATGAAAGCGAGGCCGATCCAGAGCGCGAAATAAAAAATCGTGCGAAGGATGAAGAAGGGACTGGTGAGATAGTGGGTGCGCAGCCCTGATGTCCCTTCGCCGCGAGCGGCGGGGTCGCTCACCCAGATGTAAAGTTTCCCCAGCCCAAAAAAGAGCGGGATAAAAAGCACGGCCATGAGAGGAAGTGTGCGCGCGGCCGTTTCCAGTAACCTCCGCAGCACCAGTCCCCACCTTCCGCCGGTCAGATGCTGGAGCATCAGCACCGCGAAGGAGCCCAGCGGTATGCCGAGCCAGAATAGATAGGCGAGCAGGTAAGAGCGGAAAAACTGCTCGCGATGGTGAGCATTGATGAGCAACCCGATGATGCACAGCAAAACTCCAACCCCGCCGGCGATGAGCGCGGGGCGCTGAATGCGGTCGAGCAGAGGATGAAGGTCCTGGTTCTCGCTCATGGCTTCAGTTTCTGCACTTCCTGCTGGTCCTGAGGAGGAAGCGCCTTCGGGTCCGCGTGCTGACTGAATTGCAGTGTCCGGATATACGCCGCGATCCGCCACCGATCGTCCATGTTCACGCGATCGGAATAACTGTACATCGCGCCAAAACCGTTGGTGACCACCTGCACGATGTGCCCCGGCGGAACCTGGCGCAATCGGTCGATATGAAACGATGGCGGCTTGGTAAATCCCCGCCGAACCACCATCCCATCGCCATCACCGACATAACCGTGGCAAACCGAGCAATAAATGTTGTATCGCTCCCGCCCGCGAGCGAGATCTTTGCCGCTGATGGCAAACGGAAAATCGTTGCCAATCGGCCCGGGGAACTGCGCATCGCGCGACACCGCCCCCTCCGGAATCGGCCGCGCTGAGCTGCCGTCGGCGAAAAATTTCACCGGCTCGTGCGGCTTCACCCGTCCCTCATTGGTCATGCTGCCTTCATCACACGACAGCCCGACCATCATGCAGCCCAAGGCGAGCGAAATTGCAACTGTTCTGTTCATGCTGCGCTTGCTTTGGCTTCGGGCAACACCGGGACTTCGTAAATCGCCTTCGGACTCAACGTCTCCAAAAACCTCCTCGTCTCCGCCAGATCAAATTTCGGATCGCGCCGCTGAAGCGACAGGAAAAACCCCGTCCGCGACGCCACTTCAAAGCGCGGAATGTTAAACAGCGGATGATAAGGCTGCGGCAGTCCATTGAGGGCCAGCATCCCCAGCACCGCCGCCAATCCCGCGCAAAGAATCGTGAGCTCAAACGTGATGACAATAAAAGCCGGCCAACTATTCAGCGGCCTCCCCCCAATGTTGATCGGATAATCCACCACGCTTGCGTACCACTGCATGAAGAACCCTCCCACCGCCCCGACGATCCCGCCCACCAGCACGATCAGCGGCAGCTTCGTGTGATGAAAACCCACCGCCGCGGCCAGTCCATGCACCGGAAACGGCGTATAAGCCTCCATCCGCGTATACCCCGCCTCGCGCGCCCGCCGCGCGGCCTCCAGCAGAACATCGGGCCGATCAAATTCCGCCAGCAGGCCATAAATGCGGTGGGCCGGTTTCATTCTTCGACCCTCCCGCTCGAGCTGGCCGATGGCTCGGCCTCTTCGTGCGTCCGGGCCACCAATTCGCGCATCTCAAAAACCGAAATCATCGGCAAAAAGCGAATGAACAGGTACAGCAGCGAAAGAAACAATCCGATCGTCCCGATGAACAGCCCCCAGTCGAATCGAGTCGGCCAGTATTCCTGCCACTTGGACTGCATGAAGCTGCGGCTGAGGCTGGAGACGATGATCACGAAGCGCTCCAGCCACATCCCAATGTTGATGATGATCGAAAGCACAAACAGCAGCGGCACGCTGTGTCTCACGCGGGTCAACCAGAGCGATTGCGGAATGAGAACATTGAAGAGAATCAGTGCCCAGAAGAACAGCGCATACGGCCCGGTGAGCATGCGCAGCCGAAACGCGCTGATCTCGTGCTCGTTCCCGCCATAAAACGCCATGAAAGCCTCGATGGCGTACCCATAAGCCACGATCAGCCCCGTCGCCAGCATGACCTTCGCCATGTTGTCCAGGTGTCGCGCCGTGATGAAATCTTCCAGGCCGTAAGCCTTGCGCAGCGGTATCGCCAGCGTCAGCACCATCGCAAACCCGGAATAAATCGCCCCGGCCACAAAGTAGGGGGGGAAAATCGTCGCGTGCCATCCCGGCGTCTGCGAGACGGCAAAATCAAAGCTCACCACAGTGTGCACCGACACCACCAGCGGCGTCGCCAGCCCCGCCAGCAGCAGATAGGCCACCTCATACCGGTGCCAGTGCATCGCCGATCCCCGCCAGCCCATCGCCAGAATTCCATAGATCCATCGGCCAACGCGGCTGCTGGAGCGATCGCGCAGCGTCGCCAAATCCGGGATCAGCCCGATGAACCAGAAGAGCAGCGAGATGGTGAAATAAGTCCCAACCGCGAACACATCCCACACCAGCGGGCTGCGAAACTGCGGCCATAATCCCATCGTGTCCGGATACGGCAGGATGTAATAAAACTTGGGCACCCGGCCCAGGTGCATCAGCGGAAATAATCCCGCGCACGCCACCGCGAACAACGTCATCGCCTCCGCAAATCGATTGATGCTGGTCCGCCATTCCTGTTTCAGCAGCAGCAGAATCGCCGAGATCAGCGTCCCCGCGTGGCCGATGCCGATCCACCAGACAAAGTTGAGGATATCAAATCCCCACGCCACCGGGATATTGATCCCAAACAATCCCACGCCGCGCACCAGCACCATCCCGATGGTGTAGAACATGATCATCAGCAGCAGAAAGCCGATGCCAAATCCAAAAATCCACCCCCGGCCGGTCTTGCGGGTCAGGACGATGCTGCTGATCTTCTCGGTGACCGATGCATACGTGTAGCGCGGGTCGAGGATCGGGGCATTCCCCTCGCCCGCCGCCGGAAGATGGCTGGTGGCGTCGGCCATGCTCAGGCAGCGCCTCCGGGGTTGATGAATCTCTTCAAGTAACGCGTGCGCGGCTTGGTGTTCAATTCCTCAAGCAGCGCATAGTCGTGCGGCTGATTTCGCAGCCGGGCAACCTCGCTTTTCGGCCAATTCATATCACCGAAGATGATCGCCTGCGTCGGGCAGGCCTGCTGGCAGGCGGTTTGCAGCTTTTGCATCTCCCGATCCATCAACTGCCGCGCTGCCGATTTTTCCTCGCCCGATTGTGATTCGGCCAGTTGCACCTCGAGCTTCTTCACCTCAACCCTCGTCCGATTGAGCCGCTGCACGCAGTAAGTGCATTTCTCCATCACCCCCCGCTCGCGAATCGTCACTTCCGGATTCGCCCGAAGCAGATACGTCGGATCTTCCGGCTTGGTGTATTGGAAAAAGTTGAAGCGACGCACCTTGTAAGGGCAATTATTTGAGCAATATCTCGTGCCGATGCAGCGGTTGTAAGTCATCTCATTCAGGCCCTCAGCGCTGTGCGTCGTCGCATTCACCGGGCACACCACCTCGCAAGGCGCAGTCTCACAGTGCATGCACGGAACCGGCTCAAAATAAGTTTCCGGATCCCCCTGGGTCTCCCCGTGATAATAAGTGTCGATGCGCAGCCAGTGCATCTCCCGGCTGCGAAGAACTTCTTCCTTGCCGACGATCGGAATATTGTTTTCAGCCTGACACGCAATCACGCACGCGCTGCAGCCGATGCACGTATTGTTGTCAATCTGCATCGCCCACTGGTGGCCCTTCGAATAGTCCCAGTTGAAGAGCGAGAGTGAGATTCGCCTCTGGCCTTCATGCCCGGCGTGCTGAGTCCGTGGATGTGACATTTCATCCTTGAACTCCCCGATAGTGCTGGTGCGAATCAGCTCGCGGGTGCTGGCTGTTTCGATCATCTGATGCGGCTGCGTGCAGGCCAGCGGATACGTTTCGCCAGTTCGCAAGATGCGAACATTCGCGAACCACGGCGAATCCGCCGACCGCAGCTTATAGGCATCAAAGCCCGTTTTTTGCCCATGGCCCAGATAAACCGTAACCGACCCGTCGGGATGACCCGGCATGATCCACACCGGAGCCTTCACCGCGCCGCCGCGCGATTCAAGGCTCACCACATCGCCGTTGCTCACATTGAGCTCGTTTGCTTGCGACTGGCTCATCAACGCCGCGTTGTCCCACGTCAACTTCGTGAGCGGCTTGGGCAGTTCCTGAAGCCACCCATTATTCGCAAACCGCCCATCAAACAGGCTGGGATCCGCGCGAAAGATGATTTCCTGCCCCGCCGGCGCCGTCGTCGCAAACGGATTTGGCATCGCCACCGCCTGCCGATTGACGCTCACCTGCACAACCGGACTGGCCGTGCTGGGAATGAACCCTTTGCGTAACGATTCGTGCCACAACTGCTCGAAGCTCTCGCCGCCGATGCGCTTTCGCCAGTGTTCCTTCACAATCGGCAGCGGCCCGGCGTCCGTATCTCCCAGCAGCGCGCCCAAAACCTGATGCGCTGATTTACTCTGATAAAGCGGCGAGATCAGCGGCTGAATAATGCTCACCGTCCCGTCATAGGCCCGGACATCGGACCAGCTTTCCAGGTAATGCGATTCCGGAATGTGCCAGTGGCAATACGCGCTGGTCTGATCGTAGTAAAGGCTCTGCTGGATGCGCAGCCGAACTTTGCTGATCGCGCCCGTGAAGTTCAGATCAAAAGGAGTCGAGTAAATCGGGTTTTGCCCAAGAATCAGCAGCGTGTCCACCGCGCCGCCGTTCATGTCCGCGACGAGTTGACGCAGCGAGGTGGCCGATTCCTGATCATGCCCCTCGATCGGCTCATGATGCATAACCGTTTTGCCAACATTCCCCAGCATCTCATTCATCGCATGCGCCAGCGCATGCACGATGGGCGGCTGAGACGGTCCAGCGATGACCATGCCCGCCCCCTCGGCCGCCCGCAGATCACTGACCACCTTGTGATGCCACGAAGAATCGGCCGGCGCCTGATTGGTCAGCCGCCGAAAAATCTCCCGCGCTGTGTTCTCGATCTGCCGCGCCTGCATCCGCACCCGATGATCCGCCATCGCCCCCGTAATGCTCGGCGTGCTCTCCGCGACATAGAGCCGATTCATCTCCAGGTTGGTTATCTCAATCCCCGACGGCCTTCCCTCCTTGTCAACCGGAGCGCGGACCCGCCGGCCCCCCGCGAACTCCCGGGCATATCGTACCGCCCCCGGATTGTCGCTCAGGAAATCCGAATCAAGCGCGCAAATGATCTTCGCCTTCTCAAAGTGGTAAACGGTCTGCACAACCCGCCCAAACGCCAGCTTTGCCCCCAGCCGCAAATTGTCCGAATTGATCGGCTCGTAATGGTGCCATTTCGCCTGTGGAAATTTCTGGAGAAGCCGCTGGAGCTGATCCAACAGAGTCGGCGAGGTAACCGCCCCCGTGAGAATCCTCAGCCCCGCCCCATTATTCTTCGCCTTCGCCCCCAGTTCCGTGTTCAGCGCTGCCAGAAATGCCCCCCACGTCGAGATTTGCCCCGCCTGCCGGATCGTCTGCGCCCGCTGCGGATCCCACAGGTCCAGAATCGACGCCTGCATAAAAACATCCGATGCCCCCAGCGTCGCCGGATGATCCGGATTCCCCTCCACCTTCGTCGGCCGCCCCATGTTGCTCTCAACCAGCACCCCCTTCCCATAACCCGCCATCGGCATCGCCGTCGCGAACATCAGCGGCTTCCCCGCCACCACCTGCTCCGGCGGCAAAACATACGGGACAATCTGCTCATCCGGCTGCTGCCCGCATCCCCCAATTCCGGCCGATGCGCCCGCCA
>DASYUA010000264.1:0-2364 GCA_036001665.1 Tepidisphaeraceae bacterium | reverse complement strand
CTCAGCAGCGCGCTCTCCCGCGCATCCTGGCTGGCGTTGGTGAACTGTGGGATCACGATGGCCGCCAGAATGCCAAGGATGATCACGACGATCAGAATTTCGACGAGCGTAAAGCCCGTTTTACGATTGCGTGCAAGCATGTTAATGCCTCCTGTGAAGACTTTGCCATTTCTCTCCCGGCCTCTCGCATCCGCAACATTGCGAACGTCGCGGCCGGAACTCTTATCTAACAATCCATCAGGCGGTGTCGGTTGGGCGTGGATCACGACAGCGGGTCATCGGCACTTGCCTAGACTCTTGTCCATCGGCCCGACCTGCTCACTCCGGCAGTTGCACAACCGCATTCCGGAGCAAGCGACTCACTGCCCTCCTTTCTCTCTGTTCCACGCTCGGCTTCGGACTTTCATGCCGACCGACCGCCGTTTGGAACTATCAGCCTGTTGGGCGGCGGCGCCGATCCTCCGACCTGCCCTTGGGCACCCGCCGGTGCGGATCACCCCGCCGCCGCCATGCCCCGACCGCTTTAATTTGCAGCCGAAGCGCCGCGGCAAAATAACCGCGGCCATCCCCCTCATCGGCGAGGGGGAAAGACAACTTAAAGATTGCGGCGTCTGCCGCGTGCCACTGACGGCTTCACCGCCAGCGCTCCTTCACTCAGACGCCGGAGAGTTTTCCGCAAGGGGTCCAATAAGAGGTGCTACGGCGTGCCGGGGGGTCGGCCCGGGAGCATCCTTCGGTAACATTCCGATCTGACCTCCTGAGACCAGACCGAATGCTTTGCGCATCACCGCGCGACATAAAGCGGCCATTTTCGCCGCCTGCGCCGCACCGCGAGTCAGACTTCCGTCTGACGCCACCTCACGATGGCTTTGCCCTTGTCGTGGATTCTCTCGCCGGCTACTCAGCCATAACTCCACTGCTCAGCCGGACATGATGAGATGTACGATTTGTAACGCCCCCGGGCAAATTCAGCGCTCGATTTCCAGACTGATATCGAGGGCTGTCGCCGAATGCGTGATCGCCCCCACCGCGATCCGCTCCACCCCAGTCAGTGCCACCGTCCGCACCGTGTCCAGCGTGATCCCCCCGGATGCCTCAAAAAGCGGCTTGCTCTTCCGCCCAGCGACGGCCGCCCCTTCAACACTGAGCCGCCTCATCGCCACCGCCGCCTCCATGCTCGGACAATCCATATTGTCCAGCAAAATCACATCAATTCCCTCTACCTTTAATGCTTCGCGAACCTGCTCCAGGTTCTCCACCTCCACCTCGACCATCCGCCCCGCTTCTTCCGCTCTGCTCTGTCCCACCACCTTCGCCACGTAACCGGCCATTTCTTTGAGCGAAAGATTCGCCAGATGATTATCTTTAATGAGCACTGCATCGTGCAGCCCCATCCGGTGATTGTGCCCCCCACCCGCCCGCACCGCATACTTCTCCAGCAGCCGAAAACCGGGCAGCGTCTTTCGCGTATCAAAAATCTTCGCCCCCGTCCCCGCCACGCGCTTCACAAACCGGTGCGTCTGCGTCGCCACTCCCGACAGATGCTGCAAAAAATTCAGGATCACTCGCTCGGCCGATAACAGCGACCGCATTGGCCCGCGAATCCGCAGCAGCGGCGTCGTCCGCGCATCGCTGAACCGCCCCTCGATGATCTCCATGTGGAATCCCGGAATCTGCTCCACCCGCAGCCGCTCGTCATATGTCCGGCAGATCATCTCCACCATCGGCAGCCCGCAGGGAATCCCCACCTCTTTCTGAATCAGCGTCCCCACCCCAATCAGATTCTCCTCCACCAAAAGCCGGCTGGTCACGTCCCCGCTCCCCAAGTCCTCGCGCTTGGCGAGCTGGATCAATTCCCGCAACTCCTCAAATGGTGGGAACGTCTTCACGACAACTAACGATACGATAGCTCCCCCGGATTTGACAATTATAATCAGCGCCCGCGCCTCCGAATCAGTCCGGCCATCACAAACAACATCATCCCCATCACCCCCGGCTCCGGAACATTGCTGCTCCCCGCCATCGTGCCGTTGCTCAGCGAACTCATGGAAAGACTGCTCCCCAGCACCGACCGAATCCAAGTCATGTTCGACGAAATCCTCGTCGCATAGCTGCTGGCCTGCACATCGGCCGCCCCATCCGGCACCAGCCGCCACTTCCCATCCCCGCCAAAATACAATCCCCCCGCATCAGACACCGACGCATTAAACCCCGACCCCCAAGCCCCATTGCTGCTGAAAAAACTTTCCACCGACTTGTTGATTCCCGCCAGTTTCCAGTTCGTCCCATCCTTGATAAACACCCCACCCCTCGAATCCCCGGCCGACAAAATCGCCTCATTGTACAACCCCCCCAACCCGCGAA
>DASYUA010000263.1:0-1778 GCA_036001665.1 Tepidisphaeraceae bacterium | reverse complement strand
CCGGATTCGGAGAGGAGAAGGGGTTGCCTGGCGAGCGCTTTGCGGTTGTTGGTGATGATGTGTTTCCAACCGGGGTAGAGCGAGTCGAGGAGTTTTTTGTTCTGGCTTTCAACGAAACGGACATCGTTGGGCGTGGCGAGGAGGAGGGCGAGGTTGTCGGTGGTTTGGAGGGCGCGGCGGGCGGTAGGGAGGAAGTTGGGGGAGAGGAGGATGGCCGGATCGGTGGTGGGTTTGAGGGTGAGGATTCGGCCGAGGGCGCCGAAGGCGGTGACGTCAAAAGTGCCTTCGACGGGATCGGTGGCGAGGTTGGCGAGGGCGAGTTGGTTTATTTCGTCGTTGGGGATTTTCCAACTGGCGAGGGGTTTTGGGCCGATGGGTGTGGCCGGGCGCGGGGCATCCCAGCGGATGACGGGGAGCCAATAGAGATCGGCGAAGATGGTGCGGGTGGGGAGTTGTGAACCGAGTTGGGTGGAGAGTTCCTGGACATCAGCGCCGTTGAAGAGCATGGGGCGGATGCGTTTGCGGAGGTCCTGGAAGCTGGCGCGGGCGAGGCGTTCCTGGTCGAAGGGGATGAGTTGCCGCAGGAGCTGTTCGCGGAGGATGGCGTGGATTTGATCGGGCTGGGCGGTGAGGGTGGGGGCCAGCTCGGAGAGATCGAGGCGATCGCGGATGCCGTCGGCGGTGAGAATGATGGCCAGGGAGGTGTCGGGCGTGGCGGAGATGTCGGGGCGCTCTTCGTGGAGGACGTCGATGGCGGCCGCTTTCCAGTCTTTTTGCTGCTGGGCGCGGCGGGCGGCGGCGACTTCATCGACGGTCTGGAAGACCTGGGTGTTGGTGTCGGGTGTGGTTTCAGCGCAGCCGATGAGGAGGGAGAGGGGAAGAAGGATGAGTAGCAGTGGTTTGAACATCTTGGGGATTAGGCTCTGTCTGAAAACTAATGGCCCCACGACGGCACAGAATCGAGGGTCCCCAACCGCGATATATCGCGGTGGGGGACCCTCGATTCTGTGCCGCCGGCGGTGGGTCGGAAAGGGCACGCCTGCGTCGTTGTCGCTCCTCGCCGTAGTATTCAAATACTGCTTCGTCGCGACGCCTGGCATTCGTGCCCTTTCCGGCCCATCGTGGGGCCATTAGTTTTCAGACAGAGCCTAGTATAAGTCGGGGCTGGCCGGTTGGGGACGTGGAAAAGGATGGCGGACAGGAATGTCCGCCCCACCAGGAGTGGAGAGGCGGACAGGAATGTCCGCCCCACCAAGAGTGGAGAGGCGGACAGGAATGTCCGCCCCACCAGCAGTGGAGAGGCGGACAGGAATGTCCGCCCCACCGGGAAACTTGCGACTGCATGTCCGGCCGGTAGAGTGGGGGGCCTATGGCGAAAGCGAGTGATTTTCCGGCGGTGGGTAGGGTGTTGAGCAGGGATGATACGTCGGTGGTGTTCAATCCTCAGAACACGAGCTATGAGATGAAGCTGCTGGTGGGGAATTATGATGGGCCGATTGGGAGCCGGGTTGCGGGTTTTATCGTGGTGGCGGCGCGGAAGGTTTACACGGTTCCCAGTGGGGGGAATTTCGTGGAGCCGATATTTGGGCGGCCGCGGGTTGTGCAGGGAAGGGTGAAATATCTGGATGAGAAGGAGATGGTGGTGCAGGCGGGTGGGCCGATTATCGTGCAGTTGCCGGTGGAGGAGGATGCGTTTGATCTGGCGAGCGGGGATTTGATGGTGGCGTCGCTGGTGAATGTGGTGGTGATGGCGGGGGGGAGGTTTTTGCAGGGGGTGG
>DASYUA010000262.1:0-16000 GCA_036001665.1 Tepidisphaeraceae bacterium | reverse complement strand
GTGGGTGCTTTTGCTGGCGATGATGCTTGGAGCATGGGCCGGTGGGACGTCGGGGGGAATTAAGATCAACACGTTCATCGGGTTGGGCAGGGGCGTTGCTCAGGGATTGAGGGGCGGGAGTATTGGACGGCCGGTAGCGCTGGCGGCGGTCTGGGTGGGGATGTACGTGGGACTGACAGTGCTGTTTTTTTTGATGATGCTGTGGGCCGAGCCGGAATTGGGGGCGGATCGGCTGCTATTTTTGACGGTAAGTGCGCTAAGCAATGTGGGGTTGTCGCATGATCCGGTGTCGATGACGGGGGCCGGGCTCGATGCATTGTCAGCGGCCATGCTGGTTGGGAGATTGGCGCCGCTGGGAATGCTGTGGTGGATGGCGATGACGAGCAGGGAAGGAGAAATGCCCGTAGGATAGAATCCCGGATTCAGGAGACAGAACAACAAATCATTGGGGATCGGGTTCGGCGGCGGTGGCGAGGGGGAGGGTATCGCCGACATGCAGCTCGCGCCAACGGTTGAGTGCTTCGCCAGCGGCGGTGCGGATGATGGGATTTTCGCTTTCCAGGGCAGCGCTGAGGGCTTTAACTGAGGATTTGCCAATCTGCACCAGGGCGTCGCTGGCTGCGCGGCGGACCTGGTTATCCTCATCACCGAGGACTTCGACGAGGGTCGTCACAGCACGAGCATCTTCGATTCGTCCCAGAGCCCGGGCGGCACATTCGCGAACGATCGCGTCCAGGTCGCTAAGGGCCGCAATAAGGCCATCACACGCGCCGGTGTCGCCCAGGCAGCCCAGCCCGCGGGCGGCCTGGCGGCGGGTGGCCACATCTTCATCACGCAGGGCATCCAGAAGCGGCAGCACAGCGCGCATGTCGTGCAACTCCGCCAGCGCTGCGGCGGCGTTGTTGCGGACGGTATTGTCGGAGTCGCGAAGTGCGATGACGAGTGGTTCGACGGCCTGTTTTGGCTTGATTTCGCCCAGTGACCAGGCGGCCTCGCGGCGGACCTGCGGAAAATCATCGCGAAGGGCGATGATCAGGGCTCGCGTGGCGCGGGGCTTGCGCAGCCGGCCCAGGGCCCAGGCGGCGGATGAGCGCACGTCGGGGTTGGAATCGGTCAGGCAATCGAGAATTGGCGAAATGGCGCGTTGGTCTTCCATCAGGCCCAGGGCCTCGCATGTGCCACGGCGGACGAGATAGTCATCGTCGCCAAGCGCGATTAGGAGGCGGTCGAAGGCAGGCCGGCCTACGCGCCAGAGGCCAAGCATGGCCGCGCGGCGGACGTCGGCATCTTCATCTTTCATCGCAGCGATAAGTGCGCCGATGGAGCGTTCGTCGTTGCTGCGGGAGAGTTCCTCGGCACAGGCTCGGCGGGCGCTCGCTTCACCGGTTTCGAGGTCGATGAGGAGCTTGCCGACGTTGGAGGCGGATTGCGTTCCGACGGAGAGCACATTGCCATCGGCCAGCGCGGTCGCTACGGGAGATGCTGCAATTTCATCTCCGCAGACGCTGGGGACGGCGAATATGGAGGCCGCCGCCGCAGCCGCTGCAATCAGCCATTCGATCCAGGTCCATCGGAGCATGGCAAGCCTCATGGCGTTTGTGGTCCGCGGATGCGAACCGCACTTCCATGCTTATCGGCCATGCGGCATGGGGAAATGACAAACGAGGGTTTATCAAGTTGGCCCGGAGAAGAACTGGGAGCGAGGATTTTAAGATTTGCGGTTTGTAGCGGCGGTGCCGGTTTCGCCGGTGGGGGTGGCTTCGGTCGGAGGTTCGACCGTGCCGCGGTGCTGGAGGGCGCGGGCGATGAGCCAGCAGATGGACGCCCAGACGAGACCGGCGGACCAGCCCGCGAGGACGTCGGTGGGATAGTGGACACCCATATACACGCGGGAGACGCCGACCGCGCCGGTGATGAGAAGGGCGACGATGAGAATGTAGATTTTGACGCGCCATTCGACGACCAGGCGGGCCAGCAGGCTGCCCAGCGTGAGATATGCGACGGCGGCAAGCATGGAATGTCCGGAGGGGAAGGAGGAAGTGGTGACGTAAGAGAGGTGGGGGACGACGGAGGGGCGATCGCGGGCGATAATCCCTTTGAGAAGGGTGCTGATGGCCAGGCCGCCGCCGGTGGCGATCAGGACCAGCCACATCCCGTGGTATTGCTTGCGCATGAGGAGGAAGCCGGCGACGACAAAGGTCATGCCGGCGATGACGGCGACACCGCCGAGTGCGGTGATGTCGCGGCCGACTTCGTGGAGCCAGGGAGGGCCGATGGGAATGGCGGGATTTTCCTTGGTGCGGAGCGCGCGAATCATCCGCTCATCGAAATTCTGCGTGTCCTTTTCTTTGACTTCATCGGCCAATTTGATGAAGGCCCAGGTGCCAACTACCGCGGCGAGGCAGGCGAGAAGGACGACGATTTCGCGACTGCGGATCCAGTTGATGATTCGAAGGAATTGATTCATTGAATCATTGAACGGGGAGGGTGTCGAAGCTCATGATTTCGGCTTCGTAGATTTGGGCGTAGCCCGTGCGGTCGCTGGTGAAGATGACCTTTTTGTTGTCGGGGGAGAGGCGTGGGTGGGCATGGAGCTGCTGGACGTTAAAGCTGGCGCGGTGCTCGGCGAGGATGCGCGGGCCTTCGAGGCGCTCATAGCTGACACGATAGAGGCGGATGAGGCGGTTGATGGCGTCCGGACGATGATCGGCGACGATGAGATCGAGGGAATTGCAGTGGATGTGGCCAGGGTCGGTGGGGAGGGCGATTTCCCTGAGTTGCTGGTTGTCGTAGCGGATGGAGCCGAGGAAGTGCTGGCCGCTGGAATTCTGGAGGTGATACGCGAGAGACTCACCGTCGGCCTGCCAGTGGATGGATTTCAATTTTTCGGCCGGGTGTTTTTTCGGCCGGATTTGCCAGGGTTTCCCTCCACGGAGGTCCAGGGCAAAGAGGGGTTGCTCGACGCGCTCGGGGGGCCCGATGTGGCGGAAAAAAAGCAGATGTGGTTGTGTGGGGCTGGCGAGGGTGAAGCCGATCCAGTTGCGGTCTTTGTGCAGCTCCTGGGCCGGCCCGCCTTCGATGGGGACGGCGATGATTTTGCTTTCCGGTCTGGCTTCGAAGTATTCGGTGAAACCTGCGCCCGAGGCGAAGAGATCGACGGGGAAGCGGTCGGAGAGATTATCGTAGAGCGAGGTGGTGACGAAGCGGGCGTCGGCGGTGACGCTCGTGAGGGTGGGGATCCATTTCGCTTCGGCCCGATAAATCTGTCGCTCGGCGTTGCGGATCAGGTCAACCGCCAGCAGGTTGTTGCCGCGCCAGAGATAGGCTTCGGGTTTTTTGGGATTGACGGAAGCGAACAGGAGCGGCGTTTCCGGCGGTTGGTCGGAATCGGTGTGCTGGGCGATTTGGCCGGTGGCCAGCTCGACGGAATAGAGGTTGGTCCGGCCGCCACGATCGCTGGAGAAGAGGAGCTTTTTATTGTTGTCCCACCAGCCGCTGTTGGTGAAGTGCAGATGATGATGGTGGCATTTCTGGTTGGTGAGCTGGCGGACGGAGCGATTGCCGCGGCGGTCGATGTACGGGCGGATTTCCGGGGGATAGTTTTTGAGGGGCACAAGTTGGATGATACTTCGGGCGACGCGGAATTTCACCGCAGAGGCGCGGGCGGCGCACAGAGGAGAAGGTTCTTACTGGGTGAGAATGACTTTGAGGATTTTGAGGCGCGATTCGGCTTCGGTGACCGCGGTTTTGGGGGCGAGGCCGGTTTGGACTTGCTGATTGGCAATTTCGAGATCGGATTTTGCGGCGTCTTGGGCGGCTTCGGCGATGCTGCGGAAAATGGCGACCTTGCGTCGGGCGGTTTCGAAGTTTACCTTGGCAATACGGACCTCTGCCATGTCACCCTTCTCCTGATTTGCCTGCAAGCGGACCTCTGCGATCTGTAAATTGCCCACGGCATCCAGGTAGCTGTTTGCGAGGCTTACCAGATCAAGTTGGGCGCGGCCGCCGAAATCCATCGCATCGCGATCCGCCGGACGGGGGTTTTTCTTGTTGACCCAATCTTTAAGCACTTCCCTATCATTACCACCGGCTATTTGATTGGCCCGGGCGGCCTTGTCTTTGGCTTCCTTACCAAGTTCTCTTTCGCGCCGGACCCTCAGCTTTTCTTCGATCGTTTCTTGTTTACCGGCAATATCCGCCGCCTTGGCGTCGTTGTCGCGGGTCTTCTGGAGCTGGAGTTGGATCTGCTCTTTTTGCGCTTCCAGCATTTTTAACTGGGCCATGAGCTGATCCTGCTGGGCGCGAAGTTTGAGAAGCTCCTCATCACGTTGCGCGGCAGCCGCTTTTTCCTCGGCGATTTTCTGATTGACATCCGCCGCCTGGGCGTTGGCGTGACGGACGCCCAGTGTCCCGGTGGTGAGAATCAGGGCAACGATGAGGAGGGTGGAACAGCTCAGACGCCAATAGAGGGAGCATTGGCGGTCCAGCGGGCGGTTGGTTTGGACGAGCATCTGCATTCTCCTGTAAAAGTCGGTTTTCGATTGAAACAGGCCCAGGGCGTGACTGGAGAGAGCGCTGCGCTGAAGTCGGTCTCTGGCGAGAGCGAGGAGGTCGGCCACGTAGGATTCGCGCGATGAAAAGGCCGAGGCCAGGTCATCGGCAATCAACTCGCGGGCGAGATTGGTGCGGCGTCGGAGCCACCAGTAAAGCGGGTGAAAATAGAGGATGGGAAAGAGAAGGTTAAAGAGAAAGTGGCCGAAAGCATCGCGCTGCGAGATGTGGGCGAGTTCATGGAGGAGGATATGCCGCAGTTGAGTGGGATTGTGGAGATTTCGCCGCGGAAGAAGAATGGTGGGGCGGAAGAGGCCAAAGGAAAGCGGGCGGTCGCAATCCCTCGAGATGCGGACGCGGATGCGCGAGTGGGTGTTGAGCGTGTCCAGGAGAGTCGGGTCGGCGGGATTGGAGCGCAGGACGAGGCGATGCAGGAAAAACCGGCCGAGGAGGCTGTAGAGGGCGCAGGCCACGAAGCCGCCGAGGTAAATAGCGGAGAGTAACCACCGCCAATCGATATTTGATGGGACTGGAGTTGGTGGCAGCGGCTCGACTTGGTTGGCAGGTGTATTGAGACGCTGGAGGGCGAGGGGCGGATTGGTGAAATCTGGGTTGGGAAACTTGAAGACTTCGGCCGCGACGAGTTCGTCGCCGGGCTGGAGTCTGTATTTGGGCAGCGTTTTCCCGGGCGGAGGTTCGCGCTCGAGCGAGAACCGCGGGAGCGGAATACACGCGAGAAGCAGCCAAAGGAGGCAGAGCAGCATGCTGGCTTCGGCGATGCGCTGGCGGTGGATGGGCTGTTTGTGGAGCGAGACAAGGAACGTGGCCAGCGCGAGAAGGAGGGTCGTGCCCAGGAGCAACATTGAGCCGTGTTCGCCGATGAAATCGAGAACGATCCTCATTTCGGACCCCTTTCGCGCCTCTTTTCCGGATGTTTTGTATTAGAGCGCGCCTCCTGGAGAAGAGTTTCCAGTTTTTTCAGCTCTTCGGGGGTTGGCTGGCGCAGCGAGAGCACGGATTGGACGAGTTGATCGATCGCGCCGTCGAAAACGCGATGGAGAACGCGGGAAACCAGCTTTTGCTTGGTGGCGTCATCCTGCGGGATGGGATGATAGATGAAAGTTCGGCCTTCGACGCGGTGTTTGACGAGTCCTTTCTCTTCCATGGTGCGCAGGAACGCCTGCACGGTGTTCTGGACGATGGGCAGGGACCTGGACATCTCCTCGTAAACCTCGCGGACCGTCGCCTGGCGGCGGGACCAGAGGATTTTGAGGATTTGCAGTTCGCGCTCGGTGGGTTCGCTGGGCATATTTGATCTTCGCTTAGTTGGCTAAGCTTAAATAAGCCATTTGGAGGAGTCAAGAGAAAAAAAAGCGCGGGCAGGATGCTCCTGAAACGCAGGCGAATCAGCCGAGAAACGGCGAACGCGGTGATTTGAGGCGGAGGGACTGAGTGAGCAGTTCGTCGGGCGTCGGAGAAGTCTGGATATCCGTCCGTGTCAGCGGCGGCCGGCGATTGAGGACGTCTTCGTACATCTTGAGCATGCGAGGCAGAACTGCTTCGAGGCTGTATTTTTCGATGATCATCCGCTCCCCGGCTTTGCCCAGATGTCGGAACGCGGCCGGGTCCTTCAGCACCTCGACCGCCTTCGTTGCGAAATCATCGGGTTGAAAAAAATCGGCGAGCAGGCCGTTCTCATTCTCGCGGATCATTTCTTCAATCGGCGGCGTGCGCGAGGCGAGAACGACAGCGCCGCAACTGAGCGCATCCATCATGCTCCAGGAGAGGACGAAGGGGACGGTCAGATATATGTGCAGGTCGCTGCTCGCCAGCAGTCGCCCGAGTTCCGCAGGGGTAAGCCGGCCGGTGAAGATGAATCTGGACACGTCGTACTTGTCGCGTGAAAGGGTCCATTCCTTGAAGGATTTGTAGCCGGGGATGTAGTTCTCATCGCCGCCGTAGGCAATGCGGTCGGTGCCGACGATGAAAAAGAGGACGTTGGGGTAGCGCTCGTAAATCAGCTTGGCGGAGCGCATGAAGATGTCAAAGCCACGCATCGATTCGAAGCCGCGGGAGACATAGGTGACGATTCTGGTGTCCGGCGGAACATCGACTCCGGCGATGGTGCGGGCACTCCGCTTGGAGGGAGGGGGACGCAGCGAGTCGTCGTGGCTGTGATAAAAGCCTCGATCCACGCCATCAAAAATCACTTCCAATTTGGGCAGATATTCGGCCGGGAAACGCGATTTCTGGAATTCGGTCGGCGTATATGCCCCATCGCAGTTTTGAAGATCGAGCAGGATCATGGCATTGCGGCAATATGAACGCAGATAGTTCTGCTCGGGGACTTCCCAGGCCAGGTCCTTGCGCCAATCCATGTCGCTGAGGGGGTCGTGAGCTTTGTAGTAATATTCGAAGAAATTGAGGATGGGACGGTCCCGATAAAGCTCACGCAGGAAGAGGGTCGAGCCAAAGCCGCTATGGCCGACGATCAGGTCGGGCTGGAGATGGGGCAGGGCTTTTAATGCACGGTAAACGCCGTCGGTGTGCCAGACGGTGTTTTCGAAGGTGCGCGAGCAATAGTGGTTCTGCTTGGTAGCGCCGCCGGAGAGCTTGTAGGTCACTTTATTAATGCCGTCGACCATGCCCGCGGGGGTCTGGCTGATAAAGGAGCACTCCCAACCGAGCTTGGTGACCAGATGGCGGGCGATGTGGCCGAATTGAGCGGGGAAATTCTGGTGAACGTAGAGAATGTGCATGGGAATTGAGACATTGAATCAGTGAGCCAGTGAATCATTGCCCTCAATGACTCAATGAATCAATCACTCAATGATTCAATCGTAACCATAGCACTCCAAGTTCCCCCAACGCATCCCCGATGTCAACCCGCACCGCCTGCGAGGGGTGCTCCGGCAAGGTCCTAAAAAAGGGGAGTTTTTATTTCTTCGTCACAAGTTGCGCACCCGGTCTAAAGCTTGTAACCGTCATGACGATATAGAGACAGGATCGAGCGGCGCGAGAGCGCTTGAAAACCTCGAAGCAGGATCGCAAGTTGCCGCGGAGATCGGGAGAGATTGATGAGCACCACCAAGATGAAAGACGTGCTGACGACGGGCGAAGTGGCCAAAATCTGCAACGTCGCGCCGCGCACGGTGAGCAAATGGTTCGATTCGGGCGCGCTGCGCGGATATCGAATTCCGGGCAGCAAAGACCGGCGGATTCCGCTCAACCAGCTGATCCGGTTCATGAAACAGCACAACATGCCCCTCAACGGCCTCATGACCGGCGCCACCCGCGTGCTGATCGTGGACGATGAGCAGGATATCGTCGAGGTGCTGGAGAAGATTCTCGAGGATGAGGCAAAATACGAGGTGGAAGTGGCCCGCGGTGGTTTTGAGGCGGGGATCATTGCCGAGCGATTCCGGCCGCACGTGCTGCTCCTGGATATGCACCTGTCGGACATCGATGGAAGAGAAGTCGCCAGGCAGGTGAAGTCGAATCCGGACTTGCAGCTCACCAAAGTTGTGGCGATGAGCGGAAAGATGACCGATGAGGAATCGAAGGGGCTTGTGAATGGCGGGTTTGACGGATTTCTCAAGAAGCCATTTCATGTGCGGCAGGTGATTGAATCGATCGAAGACGCGATGGCGGTTGTGTATTGATAAGGATGGCGGACAGGAATGTCCGCCGCACCGGGATCGCCCGACCTGCAAAAAAATAATAATTGGTTCGTGAGGCCGCTCCGGAGGGACGGCCTCTTTTATTTGTAGGTCCGGCTATGCCGGACATCATCTCAATTGCGTCCGGCACAGCCGGACCTACAAGTTAGAAGGCAGCGTCAGGGCTTTGGGTCGCGGCGGGGGGGTTTGTCGGGGTTGCCTTGGCCGGGAGGGTTGTTGGGGCCGGGGCCGCCGGGTCCGCCCGGTGAGCCGTCGTGGCGGCGGGGGTGGTCGAAGAGGCCCATGCCGCGGCCTTCGAGCTCGTCGCGGTAGCGGTCGTCGATGTATTGGTCGGGATTGGCTTTAATGCCGGCGATTTGTTCCTCTTCCTGCTTTACATATTTCTTAAAGCGCTCCAGCCGGACAGCGCGCTCGTCGAGCTGGACCTTGACCATTTCCGCGACGGCGTTGCGGAGCCGCAGACGGTCCTGGTCGCTGGCCTTGCGCGGGCCGCCGGCGGCGAGGATTTCCCAGCGGATGGCGAAGACATCATCCTCGGCCTTGATCAGTTTCTCGCGGAGCTTGCGCAGCTCATCGTTGTCTTCGCGGTTGACCCATTGATTGACGCGATAGAAGGCGATGATGCGCTCGCGGAAGATTCCCTTGCGGTCCTCATCGAGGCTCTGGTAAGCATTGAAGCGGTTGGGGGACATCTTCTCCAGAAAACCGAGGGCGCTGTTGAATTCCTGGGGATCATCGGCCGGTCGTGAAGTGGGGCGCTTGAAGGGCGGGCCGGGACGGTTGCTCTTGCCGCGTTGAGTCGCGGGATCGGCGAAAGCGGCCAGGGGAATGAGACAGAGCGTGATGAGGAGGATGCGCTTGATCATGACACACTAATAGGCATTGGTCGGATTATCCATTGGTTTGCAAAGCGGCCGGATCTTCGGTTTCGTCGAGCTCGACGGGATGATCGAGCTCTTCGCCGCCGAATGACGCGAGAAGAATTCGCTGGAGACGTTCCTGGGCGAACTGGTCGCGGTACATGGGCACATCATCGTCATAATGCGCCATGTGCGAGCGGTCCTGCTCGGGAAGGCTGGGGGTGAGGTCGATGATGCCGACGCCCCACAGGCCCAGCACGATGATGATGATGGCGGCGGCGGTGGCGAGGGGATAGACCCAGCGCGGCCAGGCGCGGAAGCTGCTGGCTTCCAACTGCACGGGAGCGCGGGAGGTGAGTTCGAGCTGGAGGCGGCGCATCTCGCGGACGACGCGGCGGGCGGAGATGTCCTGGGAGGTCCGCAGAGGCGTCGCGGCGTCGAGGTCTTCCAATCCTCCCTCCACTTCGCTTTGCAACGATCGGAGGGATTCGAGGTCGTGACGGAGTGAGGCGTCGCTGGTGAGTATGCGCTCCAGATCGGCGCGATCGTCGACTGATAGCTCGTTGGCGAGATAAAGGAGCAGAATCGGCTCCCGGTGATCCTGAAGTTGGCTGGCTATGTCTGCCATGTGCCTCCTGGCTCATCGCTCCATCAACTGCTTGAGCTTGAGCATCGCCTTGTGCATTCGGCCCAGGGCCGTGTTTAAGGGGCATCCCAGCATCTGGGCGATCTCGACGAACTTGAGGTTGCTGTAATAACGCAACATCAATACCTGTTTTTGGGCCTCGGGCAACTGGTCGATGGCCCGGCGAAGTTTTTCCTGCTGCTCGGTGGCTTCGAGGCCGTGGCCGGCCTCCGGCGCCTCGTTTTCGGTGATCAGCCGCATTCCCTCCTTGGCCGCCCGCTCGCGTCCCCAGGAGCGCCAATGATCGTTGGCCTTGTTGGTGGCGATGCGGAAGAGCCAGGCCTTGAATCCGCCGCCGGCCGCGGCGTCGAACTTTCCGACATGCTCCAACACGCTGAGCCAGGTCTGCTGATGCAGTTCTTCGGCCAATTGTTCGCTGCGGCAGAGGCGATGGAGATATCGGACCAGCGCCTCGCGATAGCGGCGAACGAGCTGCTCAGCGGCCTGCATGTCCCCGCCGCGCAGCAGAGTCACCAGCGACTCATCGCTGGCGGAGACCGGAGAATCCGTCGGTGCGACGCTATTGGGCATGTCAGTCCGGTCGTCCTCTGTTGCAACGGGCCACGGCGGTAAATATTGCGGTGGCGAGGGGGTTACAAGCAAGTGAAAAACGAATGGCCGGCGGGCATGGCGCGGCGCAGGGGCTTGTGGAGACTGAGATTAGCGTCAAAGGCGAGGTTGGGCGTTGGATGGGTGCGGCGAAGGAGGAATTTGGGGAGTGGGTGGAGGCGAGTTGACTGGGAGGAGGTAAAAAGTGTGAAAAATGTGAATTTCCGGCGTGGTCGCGGGATATTAGTGGTTGTGGTTGCTGAGTTTGCATTTTTCACGCTCATTCACATCCCCCTCTCTTAACATTGCCGCTTCCCGCGGCGGGCTATGGCAGGGATCATACCACAATGTTAGGTAAATGTCAAGTCGATCCCGGTCGGAAGAATTCAGAAGCTCAGGGGTTCGGGGTTCAGGGTTCGGGCGGGAGTGCAGATTGCTGTCCGGCGAGGGATAGCGGTGATTTGGGTGCGGGGTTCGGCTGGTGGTGTTTTTGGTGATTGACGTGGGAAGGACGGTTTGGAGAGGTGATCGCTTTTGTGATTTGGATTTGGGCCGGGGTCCGCGTCCCGGATTCACTCGCGATAAGTAGGAATGTCCCTCTTCCGACTTCTTTGGATGAGATTGTTCTATAAAAATTAGGTGGTATTGCAATAAATCTTTTCCGACGAAATTGGACCTATCCCCTTTTCCGCGTCTATCCCCTTTTCCGCGTCCAGACTCGCCGCTGTAGTCCGTCTATTCGAAGATCAGGAACTGTTCGCGTTCATGTTGCTGTCGGAACCTACGGAAGAACAGCAGAAATTCCATAACACGGGGAAGTTCGAAGACTGGGGCGATGATAGTGACGACGGGGACGACGAAGAAACTGTCGTTGAAAAACAGCTTCCCAAACCATCGAACCTAGAAGAAGAAAGGGCTGTCAGTCACTTGAAGGGGCTGCTGGTTATGAATGCGTTCAAAATAACAGACAAGCTTCTGGAAGGCTGGGGCGAACCTAGGGTCGTGACTTTGCTGGCTAAAGGTGGGGAAGACATGAAGAAGATGGGCTTCGAACTGGGCAACAGGATCGGCTGCGCCTATTTCACCATGCGACCATCTGAACGGTATCGACCAGAACAGAATCGCCCAGCCGCAGGGTCAAGTGATCGGGACACTGCCCTGCAACGATTCAGAAGGAATCCCCTACGGGATAGTTGATAACGGCAAGGTTCCACCATGGAAGATCAAACTTTGAAGAACTGGAAAGGGATTCCTGAAGAAAGCAATGACCTGCTGGTCTGGGCAGTCACGCAATCAGGCGAGTTAAGGAACAAACACTGCGACGGAAAGGTCTACGCGAAGCTGAAGAACTTCAGCAAAGACCAGACGGTCGCAATAGCGAACACGTTGATTGATCGGAAGCTGCTTCGGCCATTTTATTCGCACGTTTACACGCATTCGCACACCTACTGGGAACTTGATGATAAGGGTCACTATCACGAACTGGCTTTGATCCCAACGCAGGCGGGATTCGACGAAGCTGATAGGGTCGTTGCCGAACGAAAGCGGAAGGCTTCAATCGGTCGAAGACTGCTGACTGTGATCAATCATAACTGGATCGTCACGGTCATCGGCGGGCTGATCGTCCTATTCGTTGGGGCATGGTCGGTCTGGAAGCTGGGCTGGAATCACTAGAACCATTCTGCGGATCGGGGGCTTTAGGCGAAGAAAAGTGGTCACCCCTCAATTACCACCTCCGCGACTGGATTTTTGACTTTCGTTGGTCGGCCACGGGGCCGCAAGCTGCAGCTCAGGCCAAGGGCATCGGCGATCCGCTGCACCCACTCCCTGCATCCAAATGGCTTGCCTCGGCAAACGCTCTGGAGCAACTCCGCGAGCGTCGATTCCTCTGGCGGCTGGTTGAGCAGTTCCAGCCAGTTGTCCGGGCGATCCACCGGCCAGGGTGCGAGCGGAATCGGCAGGTGGTTTTCGCGGGCGGCCGCCGAGGAGAAGGGCCAATCTTCGGCGCGTTCCACCAGGTCGGCGCGAAGGGTGTTGGCCTCGACATAGCGCAGCACCGTCAGCAGGTGATGGTCATCCTGCACGGGAAAACTTTTGGGAGCGAGAAAAACATTACGCCAGTCGCTTCGACTAACAATCTGTATGAGCTTGTGGGCGTTGATATTACAATTTCAGCCGGGGACCGCCAGCACTTGACTCGGAGCAACATGCGTGGACGGCAGATTGGCACATGGATCGGCCGCAGGGAGGCGGGAGAGGGTGCGCTAGAGGAGGTTGGGGTGGTGGAGGAGAGAAATTGGAGAAGTTGGGTTCGGCGATGGCTGCCGGCAGCGCTGCTGGTGATGGTCATCCTCGCCGTGGGATGGTGGGTTCGGCGGGAGGGGGCGTATCGCAGGTTCATGATGAGTCTGCGCGATGGGAAGGTTCGGTACATCGAGTTTCAGCCGTATGCGAATTCAAAGTTTGTGACGGTGAGCGATGAGCGGGGCATTCAGGCGGTGGCGGATTGCCTGCGGGATGCCAGGGCGATGGGCCGGCGATATGTTGCGACGGGGCCGGCCGATTGCGAGATGCGAATCGTGATGGAGGATGGGAGCGTCAAGCGGCTTGCCCTGGGGGCGAGCGGGCCGACGCGGTCGGGGGGAAATCTGGCGCCGGCCAGTTACTACGTGACGGTGAAGGGGGATGGGTGGGAGCGGGCCGTTTTTGCGGGGGGAATGAGCGGGGTGTACATGCGGCTGCCGGTGACGGCGCAGCTCCCGTTCAGTTCGATTCCGGTGGCGGGCGGGCCGATTCCGCGGGGCGGGATTGTCGCCGGCAGCGCGGTGGTGTCGGGGGAAGTGGATCCTTCGACGGCGCAGACATTCATCGAGAGGGGACAATTGGGGCCGGCGCGGCGGATGCTGTTGCGGGCGCTGGCGGGGGATGCGAATAATCCGGCCGCGAAGCAGTGGATGGGGGATGTGAATGCGCGGATACGGATGCGCCTGCCCAATTTGACCAGGGAACTGGAGAGGGGATTGCCGGAGAGTCTGCCGACGCTGGATCGCGAGAAATATATCCAGCTCCGCGAGAAGCTGATGGAATTGACGCTGATGATGGAGCCGGGGGACAGGAAAGTGGCCGAGCTGCGGCAGCGATTGAGCAATGGAAGGCCGGAGGCGCGGCCGGAGGGTTTTAAGGAATTGGTGCGGCTGGCGGGAGGGGCCACGGAGAGGTATGGGATCGCGGATTTTGCGTGGAGTCCGGATGGGGCCAGCATCGCGGCGTGCGGGGAGGATGGGCGGGTGAAGGTTTGGGATACGTTGAGCGGGGAGCTCATGGCGAGTTTTCCGGCGGCGGTGGGGAAGAAGATTTATTTCAGTGCGGATGGGAGTCGGGTGTGGGTGTGGAATGATCAAGGGAGGACGTGGTGGGATGTGACAACGGGTAAGGCGAGTGAAGAGTCGAAGGTGGCGGATGATGGAGTAAAGCACGAGTTTCGGGTGTATGTCAGTGCCTCGGACAAAGTGGGCATGACCAGGAGCAAGGATGGCCAGCCATATGAGGCCCTCGCAGGGCATGCAGGCGCGGTGGTGTTGGCGAAAATCTCGCCGGATGGGGACCAGGTGGCGAGTTTTGGGGAGGACAAGGTGTTGAGCATTTGGGGGGAGGGCTTGGCGGGTGCGGTTGCGCTGCTGGTTCAGCTTTCGCCTTATGAGCGGTTTCGGCGGCTTGGGGAACTGGAGGGGCCGAGTGTTTTTCTGCCGGATGGATCGATTCTCACCTTGCGGGTCGGGGCCGCGCCGGCGCCGCGCGCGGTTGAGAGGCTCAAGCCGGAGAAGTTTGCGATTTCTGTTGTGAACCTGCCCAGCATGGCCGCGCGGGTTGAAATGGCAGCGCGAGATCAGCGAATGCTCGTGGAGATGCGGGATAAGACGATGGTAGTGGTGCAGCCGGAATTGAAGAAGGTCTATCCCTGCCCAAAGCCCGAAGGATCGTGTGGGCGGGCCGCGATCGCGCCGGATGGGAAGACAATCGCGATTGGAAATGTGGATGGATCGGTGGGGATTCTGAATGTGGAGTCGGGAGCGGCCTTTGCCAGGCTGGTTTGCTCGCCGATGAGGAACCGCAATTGGGCGGCCGTGTCATACAGCTCGGATGGCGGATGGGTGATGGCATGTGGAGTGGGGTTTGTCGCCGTGTGGAATGTGGGTTCGCGGGAGCAGGTGTTTTATTCGGAGAAGGCGGTGGTTGAAGGTGTGGCCGCAAGCTTTACGCCGGATGGGAAGGGCTTGGCGCTGATTTATCGCGATGGGGGACTGAGGAAGCTCAAGAGCAGCTTAAAGGAGTCGGAGGCCGTGGGATGGGACCAGTCGGCCGTCCGGGATGTGACTTTCAGCGGGGATGGGAGATGGATTGCCAGCGTCAATAAAGCAGGTGAAGCGGAGGTTTTTGATGCGACGGCCGCGGGAGTTACTCATACGGGGGTGAAAGTGCCGGCGAAGGATCAGGAGGCGATGAGGTTCAGCGAGGATGGGAATGTGCTGGCGGTGAAGGCGGAGGATGGGTCGATGAGGCTGATTGAGGTTCCGAGCGGAAGGGAGTTGCGGAGACTGACTTTAAAGGGCGACAAGAACTGGCTGGAAATGCCCTGTTCGTTCAGTGCGGATGGGAAGTATTTGATTGCGGGGCCGATGGTTTGGGGAGCCGAGTAGGATTCAACTTACGCCTCGGTCATAAGAATGCCACGGAGCTCGAGCATTGCTCGGTGGTCGGAGGTTTGTTCGGTGTGCTGGAAGATGTTGAGGAGGTTCCCCAGGATTCGGGCGATCCATTGGCGGTGGGTGGCGGTGGGGAGCATTTCATCGACGCGGGGTACGGTGCGGCCGGCGACCTGCTCGATGCGCTCAAAGGCCTCTTCGCGGGAGACAGCGCGGCCGCCGAAAAAGGGGTCGATCAACAGGACCTTCTCGTCAAGCTGGACGCCGGCCATGAAATGAAGCGGCGCATTAACACCGACGACCTGGAGGCCGATTCGCTCGGCGATCACCTTATAGATCAATGAGAGAGTGATGGGCAGCCCTTTACGGGTCTGAAGGACGGCCGGGACATAGCTGTTGAGCGGATTGTAATAGTCATCGCTGTTGCCGACGAAGCCGAGTTCTTCGAAAAAGACATCGTGAAGATGGGCCAGAAGGGCCTGCGGTGAGCGACTGCGGACGCGGGAGCGGATGACGGACGAGTATTGGTCAATCAGATCGTCGGCCAGGGCGGGGGTGCAGATCTCCAGATGGTGCATGGCGATGGCGATGGAGGCCCCCAGAAGGCCTTCGGTGGTGTCGATGGCCGGCATCTGGGAGCGGAACAAATCATATGCCGACGGGCGGCAATACAGCGGCTTGGGCATGGTGGTGGACGCCCTCCGAGGCGAGTCCATGATTACTCTATCCTCGATTGGGCCGGCGGCAAGAAAAATGTGGATTTGCGCCACGGGGCGTGTGCTAGAATGAGCTTTAAGGGTGGTCATTATGAAACAATCCTGTGGAAAAACTGTTGCCCCGCCGGCGATTGAGGTGCTGGAAGGCCGGCGGATGCTGTCGGCGTCGTTGGTGAAAGGGATATTGCGCGTCACCGGGACGGCGGGGGATGATGTGATCCGGATCAGTCGATCGGGGAAGTCGATTGAGGTGGAT
>DASYUA010000261.1:0-56945 GCA_036001665.1 Tepidisphaeraceae bacterium | reverse complement strand
CCCGAAATAACCCCCCACAAATCCACGGCCTCGGAGATGACCTGATTGCCGTTGAGCGTCCCACGTTCCTCGCGCATGGCAATCCATTACGCCACATCCCCCAAAACTGCAAGTAAATCTCTGTTTTGACCCGTCCCTCATATTGCCGACTCCCGTGCCACTAACCCCCGTGCCACTGGCAGCTTGCTGCCAGTGTTTTTCTGCATCTCTTCTGAATTCTGAATTCTCCCCCTCAACTGCTCACCTTCGGCCGCACCTCCGCATTCGGCGGCAACTGCTCCGGATGCCTCTCCTCAAACCAGCTCCGCGGCAACGTCAAAATGATCACCGCCGTCAACGCCGCCAGCGCGCACACCGCAATCGCATACCCCAGAATCCTCGACGCCATCCTGCTGCGAATCCCCAGATAAACCGCCACCAGTCCCGCCCCCACCGACACCAGCGACAGACCGTTCGCCAGATTCCGATCCGCCATCGCCACCGCAATCACCGCCGCCCCCGTGGCCAACAGCGCCACGCTCGTCGCCACCTGCGCCAGCCGATACCGAATCCGATGCCGCCGCCTCCGCCGCAACCCCATCCGCGTCGGGTCCACCGCCGGCGGACTCTCCGGATCGCTCAACCCCTCCATCGCCGCACTCCCCGGCCGCGCCTCCTCCACCACCCTCGCATCAAACACCTCAATCTCCCCCTCCCCCACCTCCCGCGACAATACATACTTCGACCTCCGCTGTGCCGTCGCTGGTCCCGTAATCGGCGTTTCTTCATCCACGTTGCATCCTCGTAGGGTGGCCTCAGCCGCCGTCCTCTGCCCTCCGCGCGCGCCACATCAACCCCAACTATAGCGGCCCCAACCACAATCACGGGACCCCCAAAATCCCCCAATCCACCCCCAATCACCCGCCTCTCCACCCTCGTTCCGATCTGCACAAATCTTCGTCATTCGTCATTCGACATTCTTTCGTCATTGGTCATTGGGCATTTTGTTACGGCCCTGCCGCGCCCCAAAAACCCCTCACCGAATAATATTCCGATCCCCCTCCATCACGTCCTCATCCTCATACTTCTTCTTCGGCCGCTCCGTCTCCTCTCCCAGCGCCATCCTCAATCCATACCCGCTCTTCATCAGCACCGTAAACACCAGGATGATCGTCGCCACCGGCGCAATCACAAACCTCACCCAGTTCACGAACATCCCATCGCCCGTATTCGCAAAATGCCCGTGCAGCGTCAGCTCGTTCCACGTATACAGCACCCCCGGCACCTTGAACGTCTCGGCCGTCAAATCCTGGTTGTTCAAAATCGCCTGCCACGGAAATACCAGCAGCAGCACCACCAGCGCCCAGATGAACGCCCCCGTCACGTGCGAAACCCCGATCAGCCGGCCAATCAGCATCACATTCAACAGCAGCAGCAGAATCAAACACAACAACACCGCAAAAATCAGCCCAAAATAAGTGCTCAACCCCACGATGTACTTCAATATCTGCCTCGACCAGCTCCGCGCCGGCGCTTGCGCAACCCCGGCCGCCGGCGAAGTGGTGGGGGGGCTGCTCTGAACCGTCGCCGCCAGCGAATCCGGCGTCACATGGCTATTGAGCTTGGTCGTGAAATGCACCATCACAAACAGCCCCAACTGGAGCAGCAGGATCAACACCAGCGCATACCCAAACACCGTCCGCGCCCGCCGCGCTGTCAGCATCGCATCCGCATAATCCGCCGCCGTCGCCACATTCCCCGGAGGTGGAGTGGACTGAGCCATAAGAACCCTTTCGTAACCAACATTACCATACCCCCCTCCCCTTGTCGCCGACCGCGGTCACCGGGTTAGTCGAAACTGCCCTCCAACTACTGCAAATTGCTCCTTCCCACGATGGGGATAGAAACTCTCCATACGCGCTCGCATTAACAAGCTATTGCTACCATCTGCGATTTTTTCGGATTTTTTGGACCAGCCACCCGAACAAATCCCATCCTAAAACGTATACAACCTGCGTACGGTTCGCTCCGCGAACCTTTGGACGACATTGCCAGAAAGGGGGAAGCAAAATGCTCTCGTCTCACCCAATTAGCCGTACCCCCGCCCTCTCCGCGCACGCTTCGACCTTGGGGGGCGCTTTCTCTCACTCTGGGGTGATCATGGGGCGACTATGGGGTGATTCCGGCAGCGCTTTGGGGAGATTGTGGGGAGATTCAGGGGGCGCTTTGGTGGTTTGGGGGCGCTTTCGGGCCACTCCGTTTGGAACCACTCATCCCCAACCCATTCTTCCCACTCCTCTTACGCAAAACCGCCCCCAGCAACCCTCGAAAAACTTTTATCCGTGCCATTCCACCTCCACCCACCAAACCGGCACGACAAACCACGATCCACAAACCACAAACAGATCCAACTACAAAACAAAGCCAATCAAACCCACCAAACGAACCCAAATCCCCCTCCACCACTCCAAAAACGCCGTTTTTGCCATCCCCCACGCCAACTTTTTTGACGAAACAAACCCACCGCGATTCACTCCCTCAATCTTCGATCCTCGATCCTCGATCGTCGATCCTCGGCTCTCTGGCCTTTGCCTACACCCACCCCTTACACTCTCCCCCATGCTCGAGCTCCCCCATTGCCGCCGCCGACAGCAACGCCTCATGCAACGCATGGCCGAACAAAACCTCGGCGCGATCGCGGTCGGCCAGCGACGCCACGTCTACTACCTCACCGGCCACTGGACCGTCTGGACCCAGCGTTCCGCGGCCATCGTCTTCTCCGACGGCCAGGTCTGGCTCACCTGCGCCCAGGAACCCGACAAAAACACGGCCGCTGATCAGGTGCTGTCCTATGAAGCCAAATGGACCAGCACCCTCCGCCAGGAACAACCGGCCGTCGTGGCCGGGCAGGTCATCGAGGCCCTCAAATCCCGCGGCGTCCGTCGCGTTGGGCTCGATGCGTCGGTCGTCAATTCGCAGGTGGCCATTGAATTCAAGGACACCCTCGCCATCGATCCCGAGCTCTGGCAGATGCGCTGTCAGAAAGATCCCGATGAGCTCAAACTCATGCGCAAGGCCATCGCCTGCACCCAGGCCATGTATCGCAAGGCGAAGGAAATCATCGAGCCCGGCATCCCCGAGCTCACTGTCTTCACCGAGCTCAACGCGGCCGCCGTACACGAGGCCGGCGAGCCGCTCACCGAGCTCCTCGGCAACGACTTCGCTTGCGCTGCCCGCGGCGGTCCGCCACGCAGCGGCCACAAGGCCAACAAGGGCGAGCTCTACATCCTCGATCTCGGGCCCGTTTATCGCGGCTACTTCTCCGACAACGCCCGCACCTTCTCAGTCGATCGCAAACCCACCGACAAGCAACTCAAGGCCTGGGAATCGATCGTGGGCGCTCTCAAGATCGTCGAAAAACTTGCCAAACCCGGGGCCAAATGCCGCGAAATCTTCGCCGCCGTCGATGAGCACTTCAAACAAACCCGCAAAACCAACATGCCCCATCATCTCGGCCACGGCGTCGGCCTCCAACCCCACGAATACCCCCACCTCAACCCCCAATGGGATGACACCCTCCTGGAAAACGAATTTTTCACCGCCGAGCCCGGCCAATACTCCACCGACCTCCACGAAGGCATCCGCCTGGAAAACAACTACCTCGTCACCAAAAATGGAGTGGAAAGCCTCTTCGACTTCCCTCTGGAGATGGCATGATGGAAAACCCCGAACAACACCAACAACAATCCCCCTGGTTCCGCGAGCCTTCTCCCCGCGAGCGCAAAATCGCCGCCGCCCTCTTCGCGGGTTTCGGCCTCTTCTTCCTCGCCCTCTCCTGGGTCCAGCGCGGCTGGTGGTTCGCCTGGGTCATCCTCGCCCTGGCCGCCATCTCCCTCTACTCCTCCGCCAAACACGCCTGGCGAAGCACCCGCTGATGGGATGGAAGACCTGAATTATTTTTTGGAGACTTTTTTCTTCGGCTTCTTTTTAGGAACAGATTTTTTACTCGGGGGCCCCTTGGTAAACGTCCGATCATCCTCTTCCCACGCCGCCAGCAGCCGCTGGAAGATCGCCCGCACGATCTTGCCGCTGTCCTTGAAATCCCGCCCACCCGCGCGCGGCATCATCATCCACGTGGTCACCAGCGCCTGGCGGATGAAGCCATCGGCCGCGTGCGGCTGCAAATCCTCAAAGAACGCGGCCGGCGTCGGCTTCTTGATCGCCCCCCACACCTTCATGTTCCGCTCGAAGACAAACTCCAACTGCTTCCGCGCGGCCGCCAGCGTCCGTCCCTCGGCCGGATATTCCCGCCACACCGCATCCCGCGCATCGGCCAACAGCTTCTCCACCCCATGCGGCCCCAAAACCGTGTGTACCTCCGAAGGCGTCCGACTTGTCAATCGCAATGCTTCCCAGGACATATCGCAAATTTATGTGATCGAGCGGCCCCCGTCGAGGGGGATGATCTGCCCGGTGACATACGACCCATCCATCACCAGAAACTCCACCAACTTCGCCACATCTTCCGGAGTCCCCGGCCGGCCCAGCGGCACGCGTTTCAAATACTTCTCCCGCTCACTCTCCGGATACCCCTCCGGCCATTCCACCACGCCCGGCGCGATCCCATTCACCGTCACCTCCGGCGCCAGCGCCCGCGCCAATCCTCGCGTCAGCGATCCCAGCGCTGCCTTGCTGGCGCAATACACCAGATATTCCGGCCACGGCCGCTCCGCCAGCAGATCGATCATGTTGACGATGTGCCCGCGCGACGCCCGCAGCAGCTTCTCAAACCGCCGGCAAAGCAAAAACGGCGTCTGGAAATGGACCGCGAACAAATCGTGCATCTGCTTCTCGCTCGCGCCTTGCAGCGAAGAGGGCTCATACATCGACGCGTTGTTCACCAGCGCATCCAGCCGGTTGAACTGCGCACTGAAGGCCTTCTCCACCTGCTCCGCGGCCCGCTGGGGATCGCTGAAATCCGCCTGGATCGCCGATCCCTTCTGCCCCGATCGCTTCACCAACTCCACCACTTCCCCGGCCTCGTCCGCGCTTCCGCGGTATGTAATGGCGACGTCAAACCCGCCGCCCGCCAGCTTCAGCGCAATCGCCCGCCCCACGCGCCTGGCGGCTCCGGTCACCAATGCCACTCGCGAACTTTCCATAACCCAAGCTTACTTCATGCCTCCCGCGCCCGCGATGTTTACGCGCTCGCGCCGCGCCCGGGCCGGCTCTACAATCCCCCCGTGGCTGCTCCGTTTTTCGAGCACCTCGAACCCCGCCGACTTCTGGCCGCGAACCTCAGCCACACAGCAGGCGGTCTCGTCAATATCACCGGTACATCTGGCGATGATGCGATCGTGCTCTCGCAAAAGGGGAGGAAGCTGATGGTTTCGGTCAATGCAAACAGGAAGGCATTCGCACTGAATGCCGTCAAGAAAATCCGCATCGCCTGCGGGAAGGGCGATGACAGCGTCACCTGGGCCCGCGGCAGCATCTCGCAGCCCATGACCATCAGCGGCGGGGCTGGCGATGACACGCTCTGGGGCTCGCGCGGCAAGGATCGGCTGGTCGGCGGCCCGGGCACCGACACCATTGATGGCGTGGCCGAGCCGCCGCCCACTCCGCCCGCTCCCGGGGCCGATGCGATGGCCCGTTTGCATGGCCAGACCGACTACCTCGGCAATGGCATCTACTCCAGCGACGGCGCGAGTGAAGCCGTCGCCGGCGAATCGGTGATCGGCTTCCGCAGCGTCAGCTACGACCTGCGCGTCGAAAACGACGGCCACTCTCCCCAGCGTTTCATCGTCAAAGCCGCGCAGGATGATCCGCGCTTCATCGTTAACTTCTATGACTCGATCAAGACCGGCTTCAGCGGCGGCGACAGCATCACCGCCCAGGTCACCGGCAGTGGTTGGAAAACACCGACGCTGGCGCCCGGTGAGTTCGTTGAGATTCGCGCTGACGCGGCGCCCAAGCTCGCCGCCCGCGGCAATGATGTGAACCAGCTACAGGTGCATGTGCAGGCCGCCTCCGATCCCAAACAGAAGGATGTGATCCGCCTCGACACCAAAGCCGCATTCACGCCATTGCCTGAAATACGCCGCCGTAATTTCGACGATTCCGGAATTTATCTCGCCACGGTCCAGAACGAAGGCAATATCAAGGACCGCTTCCGCCTCACCGCGCCGGCCGGCCTCAATGGCTGGCATGCCCGCTATTTCGACGCCGAGCACGGCGGCCACGACATCACCGCCGCCATCACCGGCGATGGCTGGGTCACGCCGGCGCTTGCGCCCAAGGCCGAGCAGACGTTCCGTGTCGAGATCGAAACCGCTGCTGGCGAAGTCCGCCGCGTTACCGTCGTGGCGCGTTCGCTGGCCGACAATTCCAGGCTCGACTTCGCGCGCTTCTCGACTGAGACGCCCAAGGCCGGGCCCAAGCAATTCATCATCGGCGTCTGGAGCCAGCCCACCTTCAACTTCGACAAATGGAAGCGCCGCGGCATCAACACCCTCATGAAATACGAAAGCCTCAGCGGCTCGGTCAGCCTCGAAGACTGGATCAAGGCCGCCAACGCCAAGGGCCTTTACCAGATCCGCGAATGGCGCGACGATCCGGCGCAGGACAAGAATGAGCCGCTGCTGCTGGCGTGGACGGCCAACGATGAGCCCGACATCTACAGTGTCTATCACCGCCAGCTACAGCCCGATTATGAAATGCTCAAGTCGGTCGATCCCGATCGCCCTGTGGTGATCAACTTCGCCGGCAGCATGGCATTGGGCTGGCACGCCGACCCGCTCAAGCGCCAGGACTACGAGGACATGCTCCCCTACATGGATTGGGTGAGCAACGGGGTCTATCCTGTGACCGGCTGGGATCGCCCCGAACACCTCGACGGCCCCGGCCGCGCCCTCGACCGCCTCCAGAAATGGAGCGAAGGCAAACCGCAGTTGGCCATCATCGAAAGCGGCGACCAGCAGCTCCCCTGGATGCCCAAGACTCTACGCAGCGCCACCCGCGCTGAGTTCCGCGCCCTCCTCTGGGACTCGGTCATCCGCGGCGCACAAGGCATCCTGTATTTCCCCTTCGCCTTCCAGCCCCGCTTCACTTTCGACAACACCTCCGGCGACATCGAGGCCGAGATGATGATCCAGCACAAGCGTCTGGCCGACATCGGCAAGGTCCTCCTCACCCCCATCGACCCCCCAACCCTGGACCTCAGCGCCGCCGCTCCCCTCGAGGCCACCTGGAGAGCGGTGGGGGGGAAGAAGTACTTCATCGTCCTCAACCTCTCCGCCAAATCACTGAGCAACGCCAAGATCGGCCTGATCGGCGCCGGCCGGACCGGCACGGTCAAAGTCCAGGGCGAATCCCGCTCGCTGAAGATGAACTCCAGCTCCATCACCGACCACTTCGGCCCCTACGAGACTCACATCTACGAAATCGGGTAGGAAAAAAAAGAACTCCGATGACCAAGGTCACCGGAGTTCGGGGGGATCAATGAAATCAACTCGATTACGTCGCATCCGACGCCGCCTGGGCCATTTGGGGCTTGGGGGCGTCCTTTTCGACGAGGGCTTCGAAGTAGAGGTGCTTGCTGTTGTCCGCCTCGGTCTTGACCGAGATGCGGATCAGGTCCTTGCCTTTGAAGCTGCCGCGGAGGATGTCTTCGGAAAGCGGGTCCTCCACGTGCTGCTCGATGGCCCGGCGCAGGGGGCGGGCGCCAAAGTCGTTGTTGGTGCCCTTCTCGATCAAGAACTCCTTGGCTTCCTGAGTGAGATCGATCTTCAGGCCGTGCTCAACGAGCCGCTTGGTCACCTTATTGAGCTCTAGTTCGACAATCTTCTCAAGGTGCTCTCGACCAAGAGGCCGGAAGACAATGACATCGTCGAGACGGCCGATGAATTCCGGCCGGAAATAACGCTCAATTTCCTTCATGAGCGTGTCCTTCATTTTCTCGTAGCTCTGCTCATCCTTGTTGCCCTTGCCGCGGCCCTGGAGGCCGAAGGGGGTCACGCCGCCCTTGATCAGCTCAGCGCCGATGTTTGAGGTCATGATCATGACCACGTTTCGGAAATCGACGCGGCGGCCGAAGGAGTCGGTCAGGTGACCTTCTTCCATGATCTGCAAGAGCATGTTGAAGACGTCGGGGTGGGCCTTTTCGACTTCATCGAGCAGAACCACGCTGTAGGGCCGGCGGCGGATTCGCTCCGTCAACTGGCCGCCTTCTTCGTAACCGACGTAGCCCGGGGGCGCGCCGATCAGGCGGCTGACGTTGTGCTTCTCCATGTACTCGGACATGTCGATCTGCACGAGGGCATCCTGGTCGCCGAACATGAATTCGGCGAGCGCCTTGCTCAATAGCGTCTTGCCGACGCCGGAGGGGCCGAGGAACAGGAAGCTGCCCATGGGGCGGTGCGGGTCCTTCAGGCCGGAGCGGCTGCGGCGGATGGTCTTGGAGATGGCCTTGATGGCCTCGTCCTGAGACACCACGCGCTTGTGCAGCTCGTTTTCGAGTTCTAGCAGGCGCTGTGCCTCTTCCTTCTCGAGGCGAGTCAGCGGCACGCCGGTCATCTTGCTGACGACCTCGGCGATGACTTCTTCATCAACCACGCCGTCAACCTCTTTGGCCTTCTCGCGCCACTGCCGCTGCATCTCCTCTTTTTTCTTGCGGAGAGCCTCGGCCTGATCACGCAGACGGGCCGCTTCTTCGTATTCGGCGTTCTTGACGGCTTCATCCTTCTGGATCGACAGCCGCTCGATCTGCTCTTCGATCTCGGCGAGATTGGGCGGCTTGGTCATACTGCGGAGGCGAATTCGCGCTCCGGCTTCATCAAGCACGTCAATGGCCTTGTCCGGCAGGCAGCGGCCGGTGATATAGCGGTCGGACATTTCGACGGCGGCCTGGAGCGCTGCATCGAGGATCTGCACGCGGTGGTGCGCCTCGTAGCGATCGCGCAGGCCCTTGAGAATGGCGATGGTGTCTTCCTTTGAAGGCGGATCGACGGTGATCGGCTGGAAACGCCGGGCCAGGGCCGCATCCTTCTCGATGTATTTGCGATATTCATCGAAAGTAGTTGCGCCGATGCACTGAATTTCGCCGCGAGACAGCGCGGGCTTCAGCACGTTGGAGGCGTCGATTGCGCCTTCAGCGCCGCCGGCGCCAACGAGCGTGTGCAATTCGTCGATGAAGAGAATCACGTTCTTGGCACGACGGACTTCGTTCATGACCGCCTTGATGCGCTCTTCGAACTGGCCGCGGTATTTGGTGCCGGCGACCATCATGGCCAGATCGAGGACGACAATCCGCCGATCGACCAGGATTTCCGGCACGGAGTTGTTCACCACCATCTGGGCCAGGCCTTCGACGATGGCGGTCTTGCCGACGCCGGCTTCACCCAGCAGAACCGGGTTGTTCTTCTGCCTGCGGCAGAGAATCTGGATGACGCGTTCGATTTCGTTCTTTCGCCCGATGACAGGGTCAAGCTGACCTTCGCGGGCGAGCTCGGTCAGGTCGCGCCCGAAGCTGTCGAGCGCGGGAGTCTTGCTTTTGGCCTTCTGGCCGGTCTTTTCAGGTGCATTGGGTTCTTCGTTTTCCACGCCTGCTCCAAGAAGATTAAGGACCTCCTCCCGGACTTCTTCAAGTTTCAAGCCGAGATTCATGAGGACCTGCGCGGCGACGCCATCGTGCTCGCGCAGCAATCCAAGCAAAAGATGTTCCGTACCCACGTAGTTGTGGTTCAGGTTTCGCGCCTCTTCGATGGCGTACTCGATGACTTTCTTCGCTCGCGGCGTTTGCGGCAGCTTGCCCATCGTCACCATGTCCGGGCCGCTCTTGACGAGCTTTTCGACTTCGAGGCGGACCTTGCGCAGGTCCACATCGAGGTTCTTGAGCACGTTGGCGCCGACGCCGCTCCCTTCTTTGACAAGTCCAAGTAGTATGTGTTCCGTCCCGATGTATTCGTGATTGAAGCGCTGGGCCTCCTGATTAGCCAGCGCCATCACCTTTCGGGCCCTGTCCGTGAATCGTTCAAACATGTCCATCTCCTGTTGGCCGATGGTATAAAGCACCGGCCCCTCTTAGCGTAAACGGCCTCAACCGCGCCACACACCGAATCGGGATGCCGCAGTCGATTCTATTACCAACCTATCTGTAATCAAGGAAACCGCGGCAGCCCCATACCAGCGCTTGCGCGACGATCTCTTGAGCAATAGTACGTTCGCCAAGGGCATTCGTGCGACTGGCAAAACGGCCGCGCACCTTCTCCCGACCTAAGAGCATCGACAACGCGTGCAATGACCTATAGGGTTTTGCCTGAGGCGGTAATTTACAGCCCGATAAGGCCTGATGCGCGGCGGCTGAGGCGCAAAATCGGCGCGAAAGTTCGCTGGACCGACCATCCCATGGGGTCCGCGACAGTGAACCCTTCCATTGCCCCGTCCGCCCGCTGCTCGAACACCTCACGTCCCCCGTCGCTTGCGCCTCCTGGTGCTCTTGGAACGCGGTAATTCTTTGGGAAGATTCTCGAGATCCGCCAGGTCTTTAGCCCGCCCACTCGCCTTCTTATTTTCGCGGAGGTCCTCAAGGGAAATCAGCGGCACCTTCACCCCATCCCAATTCACCACACGCCGCCGCTCGTAGCATCCCTGGAAATCAATTCCGTTGGGCGTGGTCAGGATATCAACCCTCGTGGGCTCGCGACCAAAGATGAATACCTTCCCCTTCGTCCGAAACATGCTCGGCTTGAGCTGCCCCGCTGGAAATCCCCCGAAGGCTCGCAGGGTAGCAGCCACTCGTTCCGCATTTTCCGGATCAATGCTGATCCAGATATCCAGGTCATCGGTCGTCCGGCGGTATCCGTAAAAGATTACCGCGTATCCGCCCAGGACCAGATATTTAACTCCCGCCGAGTTCAGCGACTCTAAAAGTTCTCTGAAATCGCGGTCGAGGTTTACCTTTCCCATAGCCCCAGTTCAGTTGACGTAGCCGTTCCAGCTCGCGCATCCTCGCTTCAGGCGTCCGCGACCACCAGTAAAGTCGCTCCGCCTCATCGGCTTTCTTCATCGAATCAAACACCTGAATGCGTTTGACTCTCTTGCGTCGTTGCGAGCGCTTTTTCGACGATTCAGGCCGGCTCATAAGATAATTATAACGATATTGGAACGTATCACGTCACCTGCGGCACCGTCTTCTCATTCTGAAGGAACTGATCGGTGGGGATCATGGTGATGCAATCCCACGGGCAGACTTGGTGGCACAAGGTGCAGCCGATGCAGCGGGGGAGGTCGATGGTGCACACCTGGAAGACCACCTCGTGGCGCGGGCCGGGGATGATGTGGATGCAATCGACCGGACAGACGGTCATGCAGGCTTCGCAGCCGGTACACATGTCTTCGTCGAGGAGGGCGAGGACTTTGGGGAGCTTTTTCTTGGCCATTATGTTTGACCGCGTCCGCTGAAGCGGACCCTACGCGGAGCGCAACGTCGGGAAGGAGTGCCCGACCTACCCATCATCATAGGCAGGCAGGACGCTCGACTTTAGACGCGCCCCGCTTAGATTCGAATGTGGACTTTGCGGCCCTGGAACTCGACTTTGCCATCTTTAAGGGCGAAGAGGGTGTCATCGCCGCCGATTCCGACGTTGAATCCGGGCATGAAGCGGGTGCCGCGCTGGCGGAGGATGATCGAACCGGCCGTCACTGTCTGGCCGCCGTATGCCTTGACGCCGCGATACTGGGGATTGCTGTCCCGGCCGTTTCGAGTGCTGCCTTGTCCTTTTTTATGTGCCATAAGTCACCTCGTCGTCTGCCTTAGTACGTTTCCGCCACACCGAAAGATCGCCTAACAAAAATCGGCCGCGATCCCGGCCGAGAGGGAGAATCTACAGGGATTTTGGAATGATTGCAACGCGACGACCCCCAACTAGAGGCGAATGCGGCGACGACGAGCCAGGAGCAGGCCTGTGCAGACCAGGCCGAGCATGGCGGCGGGCTCGGGGGTGGAGTTGATGTGGCCGGTTTGCTGGGGAGAACCGGCGACGGCCAGATAATTGATGTCTCCCAGCCGGCCGCGGATCAGGCGGTTGTAGGAATCGAGCGAGATCCCCTCGGCCAAGCGCCATTGGCCGTCGTAGCCCCACAGGCTCAGGTTTGAGCCGAGCCGCAGATCGCCGGCCAGGTCGGCGTCGTATCGCACCGTCACATCGACGCTCCCCAGAACCAGATCGAGCGGTTCGACCTCCCACAAGCCAATTGCGTTCAAATGGACGGGCAAGGCGGGGTAGTCGGTCCGATCCGGCGCGAGCAAGGCGAGCTTGATGCTGCCGACCACATCATGATCCACACGCAGGCGGACGCTGTTGACCAAATCGATACTCGAGTCCGCGGCATCTTCAGCCCAGTTGGCGACGTTGTTGTTGAACGCAACGGCCGGCAGCACGAGTTTTCCCTGGTTCTGGGCGAACCAGCCGTTGTGGCCGGTGCGGGAATTGTCGGTGCTGTTTTTAATGATGCGCACGGGGGAGAGGTCGAGTGTCCGCGGCTGGCCGTGGCCGTCGGCGATGACCTGGCCGCTTTGGTTCAGCTCGGAGGCGCGGTTGGCCGTGCCGTAGCCGCTGATGATTCCCAGGCTGGTGCTGATGGTGGAGACGCCGTCGAACGCGGAGCGCGCGAGCATGATGGGATCATCGTCTTTGGGCGGTGGTGGGACGTGATGGCCGGGACCTCTCGTGGCACGCTGCGGGTGGAAAATGTAATTCCCGGAGTCGTTGAGAGTCACGACGAAGGACTCAGACGAGGAACCGGCGTAAACAGCGTCGTTTTGAGTGGAGAATCCAGTGACGGCGTTGGCTACCAATTGGCCGCTGTCGATTCGGAAGGACAGGCCACCCACATGATCCGCGGCACCCGCGACGAAAGTTACGACCTCGCCGGAACTGCTGACAAGGGCTACCGGCGCTGAGGACGTTGACGATGGCGTTGATACGGGCGTGCGCGGATGCGTTCGTCCATCTCCGATGGCCGGGCCGAGGAAGAGTTTTGGACCGTCGTCGAACACCAGTTCCATCGGCGCGCTGAAAGGATTCGCAGCGGGTGTGGACTTCAATCGCTTGGGTTCTTCCGATGTTCCCGGTGTCGCCGGGCGCCTGGGTTTCTGGGGAACGGTCGCAAACGGGGGACTGGCTACTCCCGGATTCCCCATGAACGGCGAGGACGGTCGCTCCATGCCCGGCCGCGCGATGGGCGCGGCCAACGGTCCGACCGCGTAGCCGCGCCCGGTGTAGTTGGATGCGAAGCCTTGTGGTGGCGGTCCCGCGGTCGACCAGATGATGCCGGGGATGTGGGTCGTTGTCGCCGATCCGATCCATCGGCCGCCGAGGATGCTGCCGCCCCAGGCAGCATCCCGAGCTGGTTCGAACGGAGTCGGCGATTCGATAGCAACTGTGATTTGTGTCGAAACCGCCGGTGGAGTTGGTTCGGGCGCGATGACGACAGCCGGTGGTGTTGGAGTTGCTTCTGGCGGAGTGGCGTCGGTCCTGATCTGCGGCAGCTTGGGACGGAGCAGGTCCATGAGGCGGTCGCCAGCGGGCGATTGGAATCGCAGGTCCATCGGACGGACCTTCGAGACCATCTCGCTGGCGGCCACGGCCGTCGCGGCGATGAGCACGGCGGCGACGATCGCCTTGATCTTGGCGATTGCCAGTGTGGTGCCAGCGCTGTGGGCCAGGGCCAGTGCCCGGGCAGAAACGATTCCCGCGCCGATGGGATGACCGGCGGCCATTTGCGAGGCGACGTGGGAGGTGGACCAGACCATGCTATCGGAGACGGCCTCGCGGACGAGATAGGAGAGCAGGAGGCCAAGCCCGCCCACGGTAAGGGCAACGCCGCGTTGCGAGAGGCGCACGGCCAGCATTTCGCGGCCGCGATGGAGGCGAACGCCGAGTGTGGCGGCCTTGCAGCCCAATTCCTGGGACATTTGCTCGCGACTCAGGCCGCCGAAGTAGTGGAGGATGAGGGGGAGGCGGTATTTGGGGGCGAGCTGGTTGAGTTCTTCGGAAAGGATGTGGCGGAGTTCCTGGCTATCGAGGCCTGTGCCGAGAGCCAGTCCGGTGGTGCCGTTGCAGTTGTCCAGGCCATGGCGATGTTCCCGCGCAGCCCGACGGGACCGGGATTTTCTCAGATCAAGGGAGAGGCGTTTGGCGACCTGTTGGAGCCAGGGGCCGATGTTGCGGATCTCTTTGCTGGTTTTGCCCTGAACGGCGAGGGTGAGAAAGACGGCCTGGGTGGCATCTTCCGCATCATGGCGATTTTTAAGGACTTGGAAGCAGACGTGGAAGACCATGGCCGCATAGCGGCGGACGATTTCCTCGAACGGCTCCTGCCGGCCGGTGGTGCGGAATTCCGACAGAAGCTCCTGGGCGCTTTTCGCCGGACAGATCAAGACATGGCCTCCCGGTAGCCCAAAGACGACACGGTAGCTGAGCCGTTACAGAAAACAATGAAATTATGGCCTGTGGTGGCTAAAGGGAGGCTGTGAGCGGGGTTACTGACGAAGGGAGCGAGCGGTATCGGTCGCCGCGCTGGTCCGGCATTGAATTGGACCGGGGCGGACTTTGATGTCCGCCCCATGTCCAACTTGGTTAGACCGCAAGAACACCGGTTCGGATCAGATGAGCGAGGCGGGCGCGTTGCTCGGGGTTGAGCATCGCGTGGATTTGCTCGAGTGATCGGACCAGCGTGGCGCTGAGGCGCTTGTTGCTTTCCACGCGCCGATCGCGGGCGCTGGTGGCTTTGGCGGCGTCGAATTGCTCGCCGACAAGGGCGTCGGCAAATTCGGCGAGGGTGCGGCGGTCATCGACGGCGGCCTGGGCGCGCTCGGTTTTGAGCTCGTCGAGGATGCGCGCCAGCAGCAGAACCTGCTTTTCATCGAGGTCGAGCTTGTGGGCCAGGAAACGCAGCGGCCGGCGGACACCGAAGCCTCCGCCAAAACCCTCTTCGCCGGGAGACGGCGCCATGAAACCTCCCCAGGCCCATTGGCCGGGATCTGAGTAGGAACCGCGGTCGGAAGAACGATGTGGGCGGCAACGCGCCCAAGGGGCATGAAACATAAAGACTCCTTCTCGCCGGGCGATTCGCACCGGCGGGGAAAAACGCGTGGGCGACATGCCTCACGAGTGGGAGATGATAGTCGAGGGAGGAAGGGGGATCAAAAGGCTCGTTTGGAGGTAATGGTCATACATTGGATGCTGGGTGGTTGTACATCGAGTGCTGGGAGAAACTGGGGCTTGGGACGAGACCATTTCATAAGTCATTGCGGATACACAATCTATGGTTTTGCGGGTTCATGGCATTGGCTGTGCCTTAGTGGGGCAGGCGTACTGCCTGCTGCGCTAAAGGAGATGCCAATGGTTCTGAAGACAATTCCATCGACTCTGGAAGTGAACGATGTGCATTCGCAGTTGAATCGGACGCGGGTGAGGGGGATTGCGCGGCCGGGGTCGGTGGGGGAGTTGCAGGGTGTAGTTCAAGCGGCGGCGGCCGAAGGGTGCGCCGTTTCGATCGCGGGCGGGAGGCACGCGATGGGGGGCCAGCAGTTTGCGGGGGATGGACAGCTCATCGACACGCGGGGGATGAACCGGGTTTTGGATTTCGATCGGCGGAGTGGGGTAATGGAGGTGCAGGCGGGGATTCAATGGCCCCAATTGGTCAATGAACTCGTCGCGGAACAGGCGGATCAGTTGGTCCAGTGGGGAATTAGACAGAAGCAGACTGGCGCTGACCGTCTGAGCCTCGGCGGGGCTTTGGCGGCGAATGTGCATGGGCGTGGGCTGAAGATGCGGCCGATCGTCGGGGATGTGGAGGCGTTTACGCTGATCGATGCGGATGGAGAGGCGCATCGATGCAGCCGGACTGAGAACAGGGAATTGTTCTCGCTGGCAATCGGCGGGTATGGGTTGTTTGGGGTGGTGTGTTCGGTGGCGCTTCGGCTCGCCCCGCGGCAGAAGCTGGAGAGGGTAGTTCGCGAGATTTCTGTCGACGAACTGAAGATGGCGATGGACAACAGGATTCGCGAGGGGTTTATCTACGGCGATTTTCAGTTCGCGATCGATGATCAGTCGGATGAATTTCTCCATCGCGGTGTTTTCTCCTGCTATCGGCCTGTAGGTATTAACACGCCAATGCCAAAGGAGCCCAGGGAGCTGAAGGCGGCGGACTGGTGCGATCTGATTCACCTGGCGCACGTCGATAAAACGCGGGCCTATCGGAAATACGCGCAATATTACCTGGGGACGAGCGGGCAGATTTACTGGTCGGATCTGCACCAGATGAGCACGTACCTGGATGACTATCACGGCGAGCTGGATCATCGCCTGGGCGGGCCGAAGGCGAGCGAGGTGATTACAGAGCTGTATGTACCGCGGGCGAGGCTGGCGGAGTTCATGATGGAGCTGCGAAATGTGCTCCGCGAGAGACGGGCGGATTTGATTTATGGAACGGTGCGGCTGATCGAGAAGGATGATGAAAGTTTTCTGGCGTGGGCCAGGGAGGATTATGCGTGCATCGTTTTGAATCTGCACGTGGTGCACCAGTCCAGGGAATTGAGAAGGGCGGGGGAGACGTTTCGTGCATTGATCGGTCTGGCGGCGGATTTTGGGGGGAGTTTTTACCTGACCTATCACCGGCACGGGACGGCGGAGCAGGTGGAGCGGTGTTATCCGCAGTTTGGGGAGTTTTTGAAGTTGAAGCTGAAGTACGATCCGGATGAGCGATTTACCAGCGAGTGGTATCGGCACTATCGCGGGCTTTTCGCATAAAATAAGGGGATGGATGAGCTGAGCGTGCGAACGCAGCGCTTGATTATTCGGCCGATGAGGGAGGAGGATCGGGCGAATTTCATCAGTTTTTATGAACGGAGCTGGACAGAGATGGCGCCGTGGTTTCCGCTGCGGCCGCCGGGGGAGACTTTTAACGACACGTTTGATCGGACGATGGTGAAGGCGGAGAAGGGGAGAGCCGATTCATCGGAGTTTCGGCTGGTGGGTTTTACGCGCGATGATCAACTCGTGGCGTTTTTTGGGTTGATGCAAATCGTAAGGGGGGCGTTTGAGAGTGGGGTGGCGAGCTGGTGTGTGCATTCGGGGTACACGAATCGGGGGATTTGCACGGAGGGAGTTGTCGGGGTTTTGGACATGGCGTTTGCTGCGCCGCCGGTGGGACTGGGACTGCATCGGGTGCAGGCGAATATTATTCCGAGCAACATTCCCAGTATTCGGGTGGCGGAAAAGGCCGGATTTCGGATGGAGGGGCTGGGAAGGAATTATTTGAAGATCGCCGGGGAGTGGCGCGACCATGCGTTTTATGCGAAGTTGAGTGGGGAGCATCAGGTCAGATATTTGTAGGGAAGGGTTCGGGGTTCAGGATTCAGGTTCAATCAAAAGATTCCCCTGGCGGGAGATAGAGTTGAGTGCTTCGGGGGATTTGATCTCGCGAAGCCGCCAGCCGATCCAGTGGATGCGATAGCGGGGCTGGAACCGTCTCAGCTTCGTGAAAATGTCGCCCGGGCGGTAGCCGGCGGCGGCGCAGGAAGTGGGATTGTGTTCAATGATAATTTTTGGCGGGGCCGATGCGCTAAGGAGCTTTTGCATGCCTTCGATGGCCTGAAGTTCAGCGCCTTCGACGTCGAGCTTGATGAGGTCGGGTTGGCCGTCGAGAAGGTCATCGAGGCGGGCGGTGGGAACGGTGAAGCTTTGGCCTTCGCCGGTGAGAGATTTGTAAAAGCTGGCCATGCCATGATTGGTGCCGGAGGATTGCGGATGAATTAGCTGCACTTCACCGGCCTGCGAAGAGGCGGCGATGGGATGGATGCGGACGCGATCGGCCAGATTATTTTGGCGGAGATGTTCTTCGAGGCGCTGACGGTTGAGGGGATCGGGCTCGAAGGCGTCGATGCGAGCGGTGGGGGAGGTCCATTTGGCGGCAAGTAAAGTGAAATAGCCAAGGTTTGCGCCGACGTCGACGAACCAGGAGGTTGGTTTGAGGAGACGGTGGATGAGGCGGGCAGTGTCGAGCTCATAAAGGCCGACGGCCATGGTGATATCGGGGTAGGTACGGAGGTCGAGGTTGAGTTGGAGGCCGTCGGGGGTTTGGAAAGTTCCTTCGAGTTTCGATTTGGAGACGAAAGCGCGGGCGAGACGGGCGAGGCGGAAGCCGCCGCGCTCGGTGGGGGCGATGCGGGAGTAGCCCTTGAGAGTGCCCAGTGCCAGTCGGCCGAGGAGGTTCATGCTTCCAACTCGCGGAGGAAGAGGTCGCGATAAGATTGGGCCATTCGCCCAAGACTGAGCTGCTGGGCGCGTTCTGTGGCCTTCTTCGAGAATGCCTCACGCAATTGAGAAGAGCGCGACATTTGCAGCATGGCTTCGGCCAGTCCTGAGACATCGCCGGGTTTGACGAGAAGGCCATATTCGCCGTCAGCGAGAATCTCGGCGGGGCCGCTGGGGCAGTCGGTGGATATGGCGGGGAGGCCGAGGGCAAGCGCTTCCAGAAGAGCGAGGCCGAAGCCTTCCCAGATGGAAGAGAGGATGAAGAACCGCGCGTGTTTGATGTAGGGGAAGGGGTTGGGGCGATGGCCGAGGAAGTGGACGTGTTGGGATAGGCCCAGGTCGGTGGAGAGTTTAAGGAGCGAATCGCGGAGTTCGCCGTCGCCGATGATGAGGAGATGTTCCTCGAGGCCTTTGGACTGGGCGTCGGAGTAGGCGTGGAGCAGGGTGGGATAGTCCTTGGCCGGAGTGAGGCGGCCGACGGCGATGATGTAAGGAGATTGGAGAAGATCGTCGGGTTCGTGCTGTGCCTGGGAGCGGATGGATTCGATGTCGATGCCGTGGGGGATGACGTGGGTGCGTTTAATGTCGAAATTATCAGCGAGGTCTTCGGCGACGCCGTGGGTGGGGGCGACGAGGGAATGGCGGGGGTAAATCAGGCGCATCAGGATGGAGATGATGCGGCGGAAGCGCGATTCGGCAAGTTGTTGGGTGGAATTGGAATGAACGGTGAGGATGGTGTGGCGGCGCGGGGCGGCTAGGGGGACGAGGAGGTTGGAATAGGTGTTGACGGTGAGGATGAGATCGGGGTTGATGCAGTTGATGGCTTTGGAGAGGCGAAGGAGGTGTGCGGGAGTTTCAATCATGCGCCGCCAGTCGCGGTGGACATCGGAGTTGATGGTGTGAATGTGGTCGAAGAACTGTTTTTCTTCGGGTGGAGCGGTGCCGCGGAGAATTAGGAGAGAGATTTCAAATTCCCCGGAGAAGAATTTCTTCAAGCCGGTGGCGAGGGCCCGGCAGAACGTGCCGGTGCCGCCGGCGAGGTCGATGATGACGATCAAAAGTCGAATTGGCGCCCGGGGCATGTGAATGACGTTCTAAACTGACGGTCCGGCCATTTCGGGACCGGCGGGAGTTGGGACGTCGCCGGTGGGGACACGCTGGGGTTGCGGGACGGATTTAAGCACGCGGGCCTTGATGAATTTGGCGGGATTGCCGGCGACGATGGTCCAGGGGGCGACATCCTGCGTGACAACCGCGCGAGCGCCGACCACAGCGCCATCGCCGATGGTCACACCAGGATGGATAAATGCGCCGGCCGCGATCCAGACGTAATTGCCGATGGTGATTTTTTTGCGGATGAGGGGATAGCCGGGGTCGGTGTAGTCGTGGGTTCCACCGCAGACATAGACATCCTGGGAGAGAACGGTGTGGTCGCCGATGGCCAGGCCGCCAAGGTTGTAGAGGTGAACGCGCGGGCCGATGAGGACGTGATCGCCGAGTTGAAGGTCCCAGGGCATTTCGATCCAGGCGGAACCGGCGATGGAACAATATTTGGCTTTAGCACCGAAGAGTCGCACGAGCAGCGTGCGGAGAATGGGGAGCCTGCGGGTGGCCAGTTTCCAGAGGGTGTTCCAGGTGAGGCTCCAGAAGATGCGGACGATGTAAATGTGCGATGGGTAGGGCCAGCGATTGGCGGTTGCGCCAGCGCGGTAACTTTCGCGTAGGGGATCAGGGTTCATGGTGGTGGCCCAACGATACATCGTCCGAATCGGCCAATAATGTTTGCCCCTTAAGAAGCGGCGGCGGAGGCCTGGAGCGCGGGGGCCGGCTGGGATTTGCGGGAGACGACGGTGCTGCCCATGACGATCCGGTCCATTTTGGTGCGCAGGAAACAGTCGAGGGCCTGGGCCGGCGTGTTGACGATGGGCTCGTTTTCATTAAAGGACGTGTTGAGGACGGTGGGGACGCCGGTCTGGCGGAAGAATTCCTTGATGAGGCGATAGTAGCGCGGGTTGGTGCGCGGCGAGACGGTCTGGAGGCGGCCGGTGCCGTCGGCGTGGCAGACCGCGGGGATGAGGGCGCGCTTTTCGGGACGAATGGGATAGACCTTGAGCATGAAGGGGTCAGGGTAGCTGATGGTAAACCAGTTACCGGTTTCCTCTTCGAGGATTGAAGGCGCGAAGGGTCGGAATGCCTCTCGCCGCTTGATTTTGAGGTTGAGGATGTCGCGCATGTCGTTGCGGCGGGGATCGGCGAGGATGGAGCGATTGCCCAGGGCGCGCGGCCCCCATTCGCTGCGGCCCTGATACCAGCCGACGACTTCGCCGGCGGCGATGGCGGCGGCGGTTTCTTTGAGCAGGGCGGATTCATCCTCGAACGTTTCGACGTTCAGATCGCCATAAGCGCCATTCGCGCCACCGGAGCCGGAGACGCCCGAAGCGACGGCGAGGCGAATGTCCTCGTCGGTGTATTCGGGGCCCCAATAGGCATGTTCCATGATGAAACTACGGGGCTGGTTGAGGATGGCGTGCTGGACATAAAGCGCTGCGCCCAGCGATGTGCCGCCGTCGGCGGAGGCAGCCTGGATGTACACCTCCTGGATGTCGGTCTGGTCGAAGAGCTTGCCATTGGCCAGTGAATTAAGGGCGCAACCGCCGGCCAAGGTGAGCTTCTTCATGCCGGTGCGCGCAGAAAGAGTGCGCACGAGCGAGAAGAAACGTTCCTCGTAAACTTTTTGCAGAGAGGCGGCCATGTCCTTGTGCCATTGGGTCAGCTCAGCGCGGGAATCGCGTGGCGGTTGGCCGAGGAGCTGCTGGAGCTGATCGGAATAAACCGGGCCGAGTTGCGGCTCGCCGTTTTCCCAGGTCATGTCCACGCCTTCGCGGAGATGGCGGAAATAGCGGAGGTTGAGCTTGAACGTGCCATCGGGCTGCGGCGGGACCATTTCGCGGAGCTTGTCGGCCAATGATGGCTCGCCATAAGCGGCCAGGCCCATGACTTTGTATTCATCGCCATACTTGGGGAAGCCGAGGTATTGGGTGATGGCGGTGTAAAAGAGGCCCAGCGAGTGCGGATAGTGGACGCGCTGGAGGACGTCGATGGAGTTGCCGCGCCCGACGGCCAGCATGGTGGAGACGAAATCGCCGAAGCCATCGACAGTGAGGCACATCGCCTGGTCGTAGGGTGAGCAGTAGAAGGCCGAGGCGATGTGGGCGAGGTGATGCTCGACGGCGTAGAGCGGTGGGAGTTTTTCGCGTGGGAAGCTGAAGGCGCGGCCGACGCGGTCCTGGAGCGAACGAATCTGGGTCATGTTGCGGACGCGATTGGCAGCGCGGGGGAGGCTTCTGGGATGCGAGAGGGCGAGCAATACTTTTCGCAGGAAATAGGCCTGGGGTTGGCGGGAAACGGCCAGCGCGGCGACGCCTTCGAGGGATCCGCCGTTGACTTCGGAGGCGCAATGCTTGAGGGCGTTTTCCGGAAAACCGGCCCAGTGCTTGATGCGGGTGAAGCGTTCTTCTTCGACGCCGACGCGGAATTGGCCGCCCGAAAGTGCGGCGGCGGAGGCGTCGCCGTGGAAGACGTTGAGGCCGATGATGATCGAGTTGCCGTTGGAGCTGGGGGCGGAGGAATAGGCCGCTTTGCCGTTGTCGGGAACCGGAATTGATATCGCACCTGGCGCGGCCGGTGGCGGCGCTGTCTCCACGACTTTTGCACCGCGGAGGTCTTTGCGCGGTTTTTTCCAAAGCTCCTGGAGCTTGAGGCTGATCTGGTGTTCGTAAACGGCCAGCAGGAACGCGAGATGAAAACCAGCGCGGCCGTCGAGAAAGCCAAGCTGGAGAATGTACATCGACAGAAAGCGGACGAACCATCGCGCGGGGAGGCGATGCCAGATTTTGTGCTTGATCCAGCGGCGGCGCTCGACCGGGCCGTTCCAGAAGCCGAAGGAGATGGTGCCGGTGGCCAGGTCCTGCTGAATGCGGAAGATTTCCTGCGCTTCAAGCGTGCTGTAATGGTTATGCTTGGCGATGAAATGCTCGAGGCCGCGGCGGTCGTGGTGCTCCATTTCGCCGTTTTTGATGTAGCCGACGCGGCCGCTGACGATCATGTGCTCGTGGACGCGGCGCTCTTCGTAGCGGGCCTTGCCGTGGCGGAAGAAACGGATGTTCCAGGAGGGGTAATAGCCGGAGTGCCGCAGGCGCTTATCGAGAAAGATCAGATAACGATTGATGTAAAAGCCGTCCTCGGGAGCGGTGTTTGCGGTGGCGATTTTGGTCAGCTCTTCGCGCAGCCGGGGAGTGATGACCTCATCGGCATCGAGGATAAAGACCCAGGGAGTGATGATCGGGAGGTTGTCCAGGCCCCAGTTTTTCTGGCGGGCATAGCCTTCCCAGGGGTGATCGACGACCTGAGCGCCGTACTGGATGGCGATCTGCGCCGTGCGGTCGGTCGAGCCGCAGTCGAGGACGAAGACCTGCTGGGCCCAGTCGGCCACGCTGGCGAGGGCGAAGGGGAGATTGATCTCCTCGTTCTTCGTCGGGATGAGAATAGCGATGGGAGCGCGCTGGGCCATTCGAGCCGGCGATTGTATATGTCGATGGAGTATTAGTAAAATTGCCGGAAGAAAGTGGGTCTGAAGCGATGACGATTCGTCTGGGACATTTTCTGGCAGCGCTGGTGATGATGCTGGCGGGCGCGCGAGCGGCCGGGGCGCAGAACAATGATGCGGCGGTCATCGCGGCGTATCTGCGATTTGTGGATGCGCTGGAGGCGGGGGATGCCGGGGCGCTGGAGCAGTTCATTTGTGCGGATTCAGCGCCGCAGGAGCGCAGCCGGAAGATATTCGCGGAGCTGGCGGCGGCCCAGAAGGGGCTGGAGAAGGCGGCAGTGAGCAAATTCGGGGAAGAAGGCAAACGCTTTCGCTGCGGGTTCGATTTGATCGTGAATGCGGCCGATCGCAAGAGCATCGCGTCGGCGAAGGTGAAATTTGAAGAGGGGACGAGAATGGCGCGTATCGAAAAATCGGGGGAGCTGGCGCCAATGGACATGAGGCGCAGGCCGGATGGGCAATGGCAGGTGGTTCTCGAGGTGGTGGTTGAATTGGAAGCGGAAGAGGCGGAGAGCTTCGATCCGCCGAATCCTTTTCAGCCGCCGGGGATGAGGAGGCTGGCAGCGCTGGCGGGGATCCGGGCGGCGAGATACAAGGCGATCGTCGAGGCATTTAAACAGACGCGAGCGCGTATTGAGATCGGAGAGCTGGCGACCGCGGCGGCGGCCCAGGCGGAGTTGACGGGAAAGCTGTCGGCGGCGGCGGCGGATGCGGCGAAGGCAACGGCAGCGCTGCCGGTGGGGAGGGGGAAGGACCGGCTATAGACGATCAGACTTTGCCCGCGACGGGTTGGGTCGCGGGGCGCGTGGCGGGTTGGGAGGTTGGGAGGTCGGTGAAGGTCGGGGGAGTCCAGTCCGGGAGAATTTCCTGGCGGAGGGCATCGAATTTGGGGCCCCATTTGGCGCCGCCGGGCTGGGGATAGGTGATGTAAAGCTGCTTCAAGTATTGCTGGGTGTCTTCGAGAGTCTTCGCGGATTTGTCGCCGCCGGCTTTGGCGACCCTGACGTTGCTCCAGCAGAGCTTCAGGAGCGCATCCCAATAGGCATCGTTGGGGACCATGCGGAAGCCGTCGGCGGTTTTTTCCTCGCGCAGGGGCCGGCCGAGGAGCTTGTCGCGGAGCAATTCGTTGAGGACCGGCTGAGCGGCGGCGTACTCGCCCATGTCATACTGGACGAGGGCGATGGCAAGCTGCACGCCGCGATCGTTGGGGGTGGATTTCTGGCGGTTCTGGAAAATTTTCAGCGCCGAGGTGAGATATTCCTGCTTTTTGGCCGGTTCTTTTTCGAGCAGCGCGGCCTTCTGGAGTGCAGTCGCCTCGAAATCTTCGTATTTGGGCAGCAATTTTTTCAGATCGGCGTTGTTGGTTTTGGCGACGCGCTGAACCATGTAGCCACTGACCTTGGCGCGATGCGCGGCCAGCTCGGCCATGCGAACTTCGTTCTTGTCACGCTCGGCCTGGTCGAATTCCTTGTTGAGGGCTTCGAGCATGTCGTAAACAATCTGGATCCCCTCATCACCGGTCTTGGTTTCGAGATATTTTCCAAGACTCTCCATCGCCTCGTCTGTTTTGCCCAGCGACAGCATCGCATTGACGCGAATAAAGAGCACTCGCCCAATCAGATTCGCTGCATTGGGCAGGCCTTGCACATCCTGCTCAAAGCTGGCCAGTAGATCGAGGGCACGCTGGAGATTCTTTGGTCGGTCTGCGCTGCGATCATCCTTGGCGAGATTGGCAATGAGCAGCGACGTTCGCACTTTCAGGAACCGAAACCGGTTTTTTGCCGCGTCGTTGGGCGCTGATGCGACGGCCTGCGCCACGCCGGCGTTCACTTCATCCGCCAGTGCGTTCATTTTCGCCGTCCAGTCCTTCACCAGTGCCGACTTTTCATTGAGGTCGATCATCTGGTCATAGGCCATCATCTCCAGAAAGCGCGCATCCAGCTTTCGTTCGGGATCGGGCGTTTTGCGCAACAGATCCGCCGCCTTTTGCGCGCTCGAGAGCATCTGGTCGCGCTGTGCCTCGGTGTAATTCCCTTTCATCTCATCCAGATTCCGCTCCAGCAGAAGCCGGCCATATTCAAAGGCAAATTCATTGCGGTTGAACGGCGGGCTGACGGCGATCTGAAGAAAGCGATTGTAAATCTCCGCTGTTGAGCGGGCGTCGGGCTGATCGCGCCTGAGCTTGAAGACCTTCGAGAGCGCATTCTCAAACGCGAATTGCTGCCGTTCCTTGTCGATTTGATATTTCTCAACATGATCGAGAAAGGTGCTGGCCGCCAAGGCATCCTCGCCAAGTTTGTCGTGGAAAATGCCAAGCAGAAGCAAGCATCGATCGGCATCTTCGGCGGTTAGGCCTTTTTCGCGGCCGCTGTTGACGCGCTTGATCACTTCCTGTGCGGCAGCGGCGGCTTGTGCAATCGCCTTGCGATCCATGGTCTCGCCGGCGGCTTTGACCACTTCATCATTGCCACGGCCAACCAGGGCCTTGAGGAAGAGCACGCTAAGCCGGCCCACGTCCGGCTGCTCGGGGAGACGGGCCATCATCTGCTCGTTGATGATGCCGGTGAGATCGGGACGTTTTTCCAGAAGCTGCTGAAGCACGGCGATGGCCTGCTCGTTGGCCCTGTTGCCGGCCGGTCCCGCGACGGCCTCGGCTTCGGCGGAAAAAATGCGGTATTCGAGCATTTTCACCGCGGCCTCTGCGCCGTTGCGGACATTGGCATCGCCGGGGGGGACGTCGCTCACGAATTTGGCGACGGCGGCCATGCCTTTGCGGGCGGCGTCAAAGTCCTTGGCGACGATGTCGGCCACGGCGGCGAAGTACATGGCGTCGAATTTTTGGTTCCAGGGAGACTTGGGCTCGGCCGAAACTTCGGCGAGTTTTTTCCTGGCGATGTCGAGCGATTCCTTGCTGCCGATGTCGATATTGAGCTTGGCGATGCCCAGGCGCGCGGGGCCCTGGATTTCGTATTCGGGGGCCTCGTATTCGGTGAGAACGGCGATGCCCTGCTGGGCAACTTCAGCGCGCCTTGGATCGGCCTTGTCGATCGACATGGCCAGGGTGTGCTTGTTGTTGGCGGCGTTGAATTTGGCCAGACCGACCAGCTGCATCGCCTTTTCCCACTCGGGGGCGAGGCGGGTCTGGTTTTGCGGGGTCATCTGATTGGCCACATCGTCGGCCTTCTTCTGCGCGGTGGCGATGGCTTTGTCGTAGACCCGATCGATGGCCTCGGCGATGGGGCGGAGCTGCGATTGGACCTTGGGGTTCTCACCGAAGTATTCGAGGACGTTGACGTGCCGCGCCGTGCCGTTAATGACCAGGGAGTTGTTCAGCCGCATCAGCTCCGATGGATCATTCATCGTCGCCAGCACCTTATCGATGCCGATGGAAACGTTGTGGATCAGATCCTGCTGCTGTTTGCGGGTGAGCTTGGAATCATTGAGTTGCTTGACCGAGCTGACGGCGAGATACGTGGCCTGCTGTTCCTTGCTGATGCCGTTCCTGACGAACATGTAGTCGCGCAGAGTGGTCAGCTCGCGCTTGGCCAGCTCGGAGATGACCTTTTCATCGTCGGCCAGCGCGGCGGCGAGGCCGACTTTTTCGGGCGGCTTCTGCTGCGCGATTGCGATCGCCCCCGGCAGAGAAACAACCAGGACCAGGATAATTGATTTCATTCAGTGTGCCGTTGAGAAAGATACCTTGCTGAAATCAGCCCGCAGCGCGGCCTGGTAGACGTCGATCAGGTGGCGGTATTTGGTCTGCCGGCCGGGATTGATGATCACCTGAATCTTATCCGTCGGCTGATTGTTTTTATTCAACGCCTCGCGCATTTTCGTGAGTTGGCTGACGAGCTGATCGGTGTTGTTCTGGATCATGAACCCACCGGCCTGCGCTGCCCACATATCCACCGAAACGCCATCGGGCCCGGGACGCGTGAAGCTATCCACGCGAATTTCCAGCGGCTCATCCGGCACTGACTTATCGTTCACCTGCCCAGCGCCCTTCTTCGTCACCGGCATATTACTCTGGAGGAAATGTTCGCCGACCGCGAACGATCCGGTCAGCATCAGAAAGATCAGGATCACCATCACGACGTCCACCAGCGGCGTCATGTTGGGTCCCGCATCGTAGTGTACTTTTTGTGCGGATCTCATTTTCATATTGCGCTCCTGCATGGGCGCCTGTAGGGTTCGCTTCGCGAACCGGTTCGCACAGCGAACCCTACGATGCCCGACCCCCAACGATTATTCCGACACGGTCTTCACCATCTGCGGCACGCGGGCGGCAAAGTTCACATTTTTCACCGCGGCTTCCGAGCAGGTGATGAGCACGGGCTCCAGGAACCGGTATTCCAGGTTCTGATCACCGCGGATGATCACCTTGAACTCGATGTTTTCGCCCTTGAGCTTCTTGAGAAAGGCGGCCAGGGGACGCTTGGTGCCGTCGATGATCTTCAGGTCAACCATCTGGCCGCTGGACGGATCGAGCATGGTCACCAGCGGCTCATCGCCGGTGGGTGGCCGGGCGACATTGAGCGTCACCGTATTACCCATGTCCTTGAGCGTGATTCCCAGCAGCGACGTGGGTAGCTCGATCTTGGCATCCTGGCCCATGTTCACGCCGATTTTGGCCACGAGCATGTAGAAGATGATCAGGCACATCACGATATCGATGAGCGGCGTCACGTTGGGATGGGTGGCGTGAGCCGCGGGCATTTTATGGCCTCGCATGGTTCCTCCGTGTAGGTCCGGCTGTGCCGGACGTTCAATGGATGTCCGGCCGAGCCGGACCTGCAACTACACGTTGGGCACCGGAGGCGCTGGCATCGGCGCCTTGCGGACCTGCGGCGCGGGCTGCGGAGCAACGCCAGGACGAATCGCCGCGGCGGCCGCGGGCTTGGCTTCGGCCGGCTTGACCATGAGCAGCAGCTCTTCGGCGATAAGCGCGCCCTGCACGGTGAGGCGATCAACGATGGTTCGCAAAACGCCAAACGCCGCCAGACACGGCAGCGCCAACAGCAGTCCGAGCATGGTGTGACACAACGCCTGTGAGATACCGCCGGCCAGATCGCTGGGATTGGCCTGGCCACCCGATGCGGACATCTGGCCGAACGCCTCGATCATGCCCAGCACGGTGCCGAGCAGGCCGAGAAGAGGGCCGAGGTTGCCGATGATGTTCAAGTATTCGATTCGACGGAACTGGTCGGCGGTCTGCTCGCCGATGGCGGTTTCCATGGCTTCCTTCATGGCCGCGAAGCTGGGGGCGCGCTTGAGGGCGGGATTGAGGGCTTTGCTGACGAAGCTGGGGTCGGTCTCGGTGTAGTCGATCAGCTCCTTGAATTGGCGCTGGCTGATCAGCTCGCGGATGTGGTTGGTGCTCTCCTCGGGCATCATGACGGTGGCCCGGGCTTTGATGAAGCCCTGGATGATCAGCGTTAGGCCGATGATCGAGCAGAGAACGATGATGACGAACACGAAGTCGATGTTCTGGACGATGATGCCGAAGGGATTGACCTTATGTTTGACCTTGACTTCCGGCGCCGCGCCGCCGGCGCCCTGCGCCAGGGCCGACTGCGAGGCGAAGACCGCCACGGCCAGCACGCCGGCCAGAAGAACGAATCGGAGTGATGAAAAACGCCGCATGGAACTATCCCTCTCTCCGCTCATATTGAAGCGGTGGAGAAACCAGACTCCCCGGATTGCCAATGCTGGAGCCGATCTCGCTGCTCTTGGCATCCCGGCCGGGAGAAGAAAGGTGGCAGGTCAGTTTTTCATCCGATCAGACCGGGACGTTGCCTCTGTCGCCGACCGGATGAAATGCTGAAACTGTGCGTCCACCTCCCTAGATGTTTTTTTGATTCAAATACACACCCTCAAACGTCCGCTGAAGCGGACCCTACGTTTTCAATCGAAAATCGAAAATCGAAAATCGAAAATTCCGTTACCTCTGCCCCATGTCATCATCCGTCACGTGCTTGAACTGACCGCCGCTGTCCTTGGCAATCTGCTGAAGCGCTTTGACGTATTCCAGGTCCTGGGGATTGTCCTTGGATTCCTTGGCCACGAAGGCGATGGTGTTGATCTTGGTTTTGGTCTCGCCGAATCTCTTTTTGCAATAGTCGATGACCGCCTGGTTGCCCGGGCCGCTGAAATCGCCGTCGGTGAGCAGATAAATCAGCTCCGGCTGCATCTTCGCCACCGCATCCAGCGCTGGAATCGGATTGGTCTCGCCGCGGACGAACATCTTGTCCAAAAAGTCATAGACCTTGCGCTTGTTCTCCGGGTTGCCCATGATCAGCACGTTCTGATCGGCCGCCCTGAAACCCTGGTCCTGAAAAAACACCACGTTGAATGACTGGATGGGGCGGAGGTTTTCAATCGACTTTCGCAGCTCAACACGGAGCGAATCGAACATGTTGAGCATCGAGCCGGAAGCGTCGCAGACATAGGCGATTTTCTTGGCGTTACCGCCCAAACCAATGAAGTTGGATTTTGGCCCCAACCCGCCGCCGCCGCCGGGGACACCGAAGGGGGCCAGCGCGCCGCTGCCATCCCCATCGCCCGTGCCAAAGCCTTTGCCCAGCCCCGCGCCGATGCCGCCGCCAGCGCCGATGGCTGAGTTGGCGCCCAGGCCGATGGGCGTCTGGCCTTCAGTTTCGCCGCCACCGCCGCCCATTAATGACACCTGCAAAGTCGGCCCCGGCTTCTCAGCCAACCCCTTGCTGTCTTTGGGAACATCCGGAAATCTGTCTTGAGCCGCATCGCGAGTGGGATCGCCGCCAAGTCCCGGATGGGGTATCCCGCCCTCCGGCCCATTGGCCACCATCTCTGCCTCAGGAACGATGATCTGTTCCTGACGCAGCGCCACGACGACCGCCTGGCCGACTTTCAGCATCATGTACCCGAACACAATCAGGCCGATGTGCAGGACCAGCGAGGTGAGGAATGGCAGGACGTTTTGGACGAACGGCTGTTGCCAAAAGCTGATCTGTTCCTCGTGGGGGAGCTCTTTAATATCAACGTCGGGATTCTCAGGGGCGACGCCCGTTTGCGTCGCTCCCGCTTGAGTGACGAGGCTCGGCGCTGCGGCCGCATCCTGCGCGGGTTGTGCGGGCGCGGGCGGCGGCGCTGGTTGGGGTTGGGGGGGTATTTGGTTGGCGAATCGTCGCGGATCGGCCGGTACGGGCGGTGGTTGAATGGCCATTCGTGCTCCTTGTCGCTCGGGCCGCGCCCATGGCCATCATGGCGCTGCCGGTCTCACGTGCGCGCCCGCAGGTGAAACTTATGGACTCCCCGGGCGTCGAATGCCGGAGCCGATCTCTCTGCAATTCGATCCCAGTCGGGAGAAGGAGGTGGCGTATCGTCGGCATTGGTGCGAGCGGCCGGAATCAAGTCTCTGTCACCGCCGCGCCAATTCGAACAACCGTGGCGACCCCACGCTCCTTATCAACTTCCCTGATTTATTACTTAATCCCGCCGATGCGGAAAAACTCTCCCAAGAGCAAATGGGAGAGCCGGAGGACGTTCTAAACCTGTCTTATTATCCGGCACGTCAGGGGTTAACGGCAAACAAAATCGCGGATTTTAGACTCTCGCCGCCTTGGCAACGCCGTCCCAGGTTTCCTGATCACGCTTTCTGATCACGCCAGATCCGCCAAATCCTGCCCCACTTCGTTGGCGGTGATCGGCATGATAATAGCGAAGGAAGCGGAGTCAACCAAAGCAGCCATTTCTACCGAAAATTGCGTGCCCGCCCGCCTGTATGGTCATTTCTCTTGCCCGGCCGTGGCACGGGGAATGCACTTGTAAAATTCAATCAAAAAGGAGCCTTTCGTGGCGAGATATCGGCTGCCGGAGCACGTGCGCAAGCGGATGATCCAGGCGCAACTGAAGCGCACCGGGAGCCCGCGCCTGGCGAGAGTCGTCGAGCGAAACATCAATACCCTGGTGGAGATCCGCGAGCACATGGATCGCCGCAAGAGCGCCCAGGACCACATCGCCGATTGGATCACCTGGTTCTCCGGCAGCATGATTTTCGTTTACATCCACGCTATCTGGTTCGGCATCTGGATCGCGATCAATTTGCATTGGACCCGGTTCAAGCCATTCGACCCGTATCCCTTCGGCCTGCTGACGATGATCGTATCCCTGGAGGCAATATTCCTCGCGACGTTCGTGCTGATCAGCCAGAACCGAATTTCCGAGATCGCGGATCAGCGCGCGGATTTGGATTTGCAGATCAATCTTCTGGCGGAGTATGAGATCACGCGGGTGCTGACTCTTGTGGATGCGATTGCGGATCATCTGGGGCTGGAGGTGGGCAATGATCCGGAGGTGGACGAGCTGAAGGCTGAGACGGCGCCGGAGATGGTGATTAACGAGATGGAGCAGATGAAGCACAAGGCCAGGGACGGGCCCAGGAAACCGGCGGCGCAGAAGTAAGATCAGGTCAGAAACCGTCGGTGCAGAAGGGCAGCGGGCCGTCGGAGAAGGCATTTAGAGCATCGATGGCGCTGGGGCGGGTTACTTCCATCAGTTCCATTTCGGCGGCCGCGCGTGCGGCCAGGTCGCCCAAAGCGATTGCGGCCCAAACCCGGTCCGTACATACGATTTCCGCCGAGGCATCGGTGGGCTTTGCCGATGCTTTGCCATTTTCAATGTCGATGCGAAATTTGGAGGCAAAACCTTCGGTTTCCCGCACCTCGACCACGGCCGAACCCTTGTGGCCGCGAAGCAGGTGCATGGCCGCCAGCAGACGGGCGTGATCGAGAATGCGCACCTGCATGCGGGTGTGGAATTTCACGTCGGCCGCGGCATGGGTCACCGAACGATGCGGCGCCTGCGTCTCTTTGAGCATCCAATTCAGCGGCAGGTCCAGGGGCATTATCAGCAGCGCGGTCGAGTATTGATCGCACAAGCTGCCCAGGAACGACAACTGGCGTCGGAGCGCTTCGGCCGAGTCATAAACCAGATCGATCACTCGCAGCACATCTTTCCCCCCGACATTTTCGTGCTTGTAGAACATCCAGCCGCGCAGCCCGCCTTCTGGTTTGGGATCGACGATGATCAGGCCCTGTTCCGCGCGGATGAAATAATGTCCCCAATACGATTCGCATCGCTCGATGTCGCATTGGCCGCGCGAAACCAGGCGGTCTCGCGCTGCTGCCATGGCGGGTTTGTCAGCATCGGTCATGAAACGCAAACCAGAGCAGTCCTCCTTCGGCATGATGCTTAACGGAATCGTCCACTCAGTTCTCCGCTCAACCAATCCGTATCCAAAATGTTCGTAATAGGAGGCGCGCCACGGCATCAGCGCGCTGAGCACGTGCTCGCGCTCCCGGCCGAGGCGCAGCGCCTCGCGCATCACAATGCTGGCCACCCCATTCTCTTTGCCAGCGCCCTTGCGACGTTCGGTTTTAATCGCGCCCACATGCGCGACGCCCTGGCAGGAGAGCGGCGAGCCGCGCACCCACATCGTCAGACGAAGGCTGGTCGCCGTGCCGATTGCCTTTCCATCGCGCTCGGCCAGAAGGTAATCCCCCGGCCTGGATCGCCCCTGGTTATGGATGAATTTCCGCCACTCGGCCAAATCCTGCCGCGAATGCGCATAGCAAAGCACCCGAGTCTCGGCCACCTGGTCCAAATCGCTCTCTCCAACCCAGCGCAAGTTAAGACTCATCTGTTACCTCAACGGGCGGGGAGTATAGCGGGATAGCTGGTGGGAGCCTCGTTTAGTTCAACTGCCACAATGGCAACCGCCACAACACCACCCCCGACCCCTCTGCCACCCTGACAGTCCATGCCGCCACCGATACTATGCCACAACTTTAGCATTCAACGCTATTTATCGACTATTCACCTGTTGGCACCCGCTTTGTTCTGGGCATGAGACACCGATGGTTCGTCCATCGGTCTCTAAGGCTCTGGCAAATCGTTCAAAACAGGAGACCTGGCATGGCCGCTAAGATGCTGGCCTTCGACGCGGAAGCTCGCAAAGCACTGCTCGAAGGTGTTACCAAGTTGGCCCGCGCGGTGAAGGCGACTTTAGGCCCGCGCGGCCGAAATGCTGTGATCGACAAGGGGTGGGGCGCTCCCAATATCACCAAGGATGGCGTCACCGTCGCCGAGGAAATCGAGCTCAGCGACAAATACGAAAACATCGGCGCTCGCCTGGTGCGCGAGGCCGCAACCAAGACATCCGATGTCGCCGGCGATGGCACCACAACCGCGACCGTCCTCGCCGAAGCCATCTTCAAGGAAGGCTATCGCGCCCTGACGGCCGGCGCGGATGCGATGGCCCTCGCCCGCGGGATTCGCAAGGCGGTCGATGCGGTCGTCAAGGACCTCAAGGGCCGCTCCAAGCCCATCAGCGGAAAGGCCGACATCGCCTCCGTCGCCTCCATCTCCGCCAACAATGATCGCGAAATCGGCGAGATCATGGCCAACGCGATGGAAAAGGTCGGCAAGGATGGCGTGATCACCGTCGAAGAGGGCAAAAGCCTCGAGACATATGTTGACGTCGTCGAAGGAATGCAGTTTGACCGCGGATTCCTCTCGCCCAATTTCATCACCGACCCCGATGAAATGGTCTGCGAGTTGGAGAAGGCGTTTGTTTTGGTCTATGAGGAAAAGATTTCCCAGGCCACAAAACTGATTCCACTGCTTGAGAAAATTCAAAAGGCCAAGCGGCCGCTACTGATCATCGCCGAGGATATTGAAGGCGAAGCGCTGGCGACGCTGGTCGTCAATAAGCTCCGCGGCATCTTGAATGTGTGCGCGGTCAAAGCCCCCGGCTACGGCGATCGCCGCAAGGCAATGCTCGAAGACATCGCCATCCTCACCGGCGGCGATGCCATCATGAAGGACCTGGGCATCGAACTGGACAAAATCGAAATCAATCAGCTCGGACAGGCCAAACTCATCCGCGTTGATAACGACAATACCACCATCATCGAAGGCGCTGGCGAGAGCGAAGCCATTCAGGGCCGAATCGCCCAGATCCGCCGCGAGATCGACGTCACCACCAGCGATTACGACCGCGAAAAACTCCAGGAGCGCCTCGCCAAGCTGGCCGGCGGCGTTGCCCAGATCAACGTCGGCGCTGCCACCGAAGCCGAGCTGAAAGAGAAAAAGGCCCGCATCGAAGATGCGCTGCATGCGACCCGCGCCGCGGTCGAAGAAGGCGTCGTCGCCGGCGGCGGCGTCGCCCTCATTCGCGCTATGAAATCGCTCAACGGCGGCGGCAATCTGAAGACCGAAGGCGATGAGGCCACCGGCGTGAAAATCGTCCGCCAGGCCCTGACGGTTCCGCTTCGCACCATCGCCGACAATTCCGGCACCAGCGGCAGCGTCGTCGTCCGCCGCGTGATGGAATCGAAGGACACCCAGGGCTGGAACGCCCTCACTGATGAATACGTCGACATGATCAAGGCCGGCATCATCACCCCGACCAAAGTCGAGCGCACCGCCCTTCAAAACGCGGCCGAAGTCGCCATCCTCCTCCTCACCACCGATTGCATCATTGCTGAGATGCCCAAGAAGGAATCCGGCGGCGATGACCATCACCACCACGACCACGGCGGCGGCATGGGTGGAATGGGCGGCATGGGCGGCATGGGAATGGATATGTAAAGATATGGCCCAGCGAAAGCAGGTTTATCTAGCGCCAGCGAACATCCTCGTTGAGGATTAGGAGAAGTACGCATCGAACAAGCGAAAGTCGATCGAGGGAACAAATATGAAACTCAAACCATTATCAGATCGCGTCATCGTTCGGGCACTCGAAGCCGAAGAAAAAACCAAGAGCGGCATTTATCTCCCCGATGCGGCCAAGGAAAAGCCCACCCAGGGCAAGGTCATCGCCGTCGGCCCGGGCAGAATTGATGAGAAGGGCAAGCGGATGGAACTTGGCGTTCGCAACGGCGACACCGTCTATTACGGCAAATATTCCGGCACCGAAGTTGACGTGGACGGCGAAAAATTCGTCATCCTCCGCGAAACCGACCTTCTGGGCGTGCTCGAGAAATAAAACCGTTGTCTCATAAACAACGACGGACAACTGACAACTGACGATTTGGAGTGACTATGGCAGCAAAACAGATGAAATTCGGCGTCGATGCGAGGGCGGAGATCGGCAACGGCCTCTCCCAACTCGCCCGCGCGGTAAAGGCGACCCTCGGCCCGCGCGGCCGCAATGTGGTCCTGCAAAAATCCTTCGGCAGCCCGCGCATCACCAAGGATGGCGTGACGGTTTCCAAAGAGATCGAGCTTCCCCAGCCCTTCGAGAACATGGGCGCCAAGCTGATCAACATGGTCGCCAGCAAGACCGGCGATGTGGCCGGCGATGGCACCACCACCGCCGTCGTCCTGGCCGAGGCGATTTATCGCGAGGGACAAAAATACACCACCGCCGGCGTCAATCCGGTCCTCATCCAGCGCGGCATTCTCAAGGCCGCCGCCGTCGCCGCCGAGGCGATCACCCAGCAGTCCAAGAAAGTGAAAGGCCGCGAAGACTACAAGCGCGTCGCCACCATTTCCGCCAATGGCGATGAGCACATCGGCGACCTCATGGCCGACGCCATGGAAAAAGTCGGCAAGGAAGGCGTCATCACCGTCGATGAAGGCAAAGGCACCGAATCCACCCTCGAATACACCGAAGGAATGCAGTTCGACAAGGGCTATCTCTCCCCCTATTTCATGACCAATCCCACCACGCTCGAAACCGAGCTGGAAAACGCCCTGATCCTCATCCACGAGAAAAAAATCAGTAACCTCGCCGAGCTACTCCCGCTGCTCAACAAAGTCGTCACCTCCGGCCGTCCTCTTCTAATCATCGCCGAAGATGTCGAAGCCGAAGCCCTCGCCGCCCTGGTCGTCAACAAGCTCCGCGGAGTCCTCAATGTCTGCGCTGTCAAAGCCCCCGGCTTCGGCGATCGCCGCAAGGCCCTCATGGGCGACATCGCCGTCGTGACCGGCGGCCAGTTCATCTCCGAAGACCTGGGCCTCAAGCTTGAAAACGTCGAAATTGAACAACTCGGTTCTGCCAAGCGGGTCGTCGTTGACAAAGACAAGACGTTGATGATCGAAGGCGCTGGCAAGCGCAAAGACATCGACACCCGCGCCGACCAGATCCGCGCTCAAATCGAAAAAACCACCAGCGATTACGATCGTGAGAAGCTCCAGGAGCGTCTGGCGAAACTGACCGGCGGCGTGGCCGTCATCAAAGCCGGCGCTGCCACCGAAACCGAAATGAAAGAGCGCAAGGACCTCATCGACGATGCCCTCCACGCCACCAAAGCCGCGGCCGAGGAAGGAATCGTCCCCGGCGGCGGCGTCGCCTTCCTGCGGGCCATTTCCGCCGTGCAGGATGCCCGTCAAAAGAGCAAAAGCGATGACGAGCGCCTCGGCTTCGACATCCTCGCCGAAGCCCTCCGTTCCCCCGCCCGCCAGATCGCCGACAATGCCGGCGAGGATGGCGAGGTGGTCGTGGCCGAAATCCTCGAGAACAAAAATCCCAGCTTCGGCTACAACGCCGCGACCGGCGAATACGTCGATATGTTCAAGGCCGGAATCATCGACCCCACCAAGGTTGCCCGCACCGCCCTCCAAAACGCGGCCAGCGCCATCGGCCTGGCATTGACGACCGATGTGCTGGTAACCGAATTGAAGGAAAAGAAAGGTGAAGAAACCAGGCCAGTCGCGGGAGCGGTGGCATAGAACGAATCTCGCATGCATTCAAACGGCGCTTCATCACGTCCGAGGCCGCCGATGTTCGATACAAGGCAGTAGGCAGAACCGATTTGTTCCTCTGCCTGCTGCTTTCTTTCTGAAGACAGGAATTTTCGTGGAGAAAGTAGACGCCATACGGATAGCCGAAAACCGTGCGAGGTCGCTTGGACTCCCTTGGGGGACAGCAAACTCCGCCTGGAAGGGGCTCGTCTGGCGGCGATTCTGGCCGAGAGAGACGTGGCATGTATTTTCACGCACAGAGGTCGGCTGCACCGAGATTCACGTCGACGAGCGCGGGCGACAAGTTCGCAGTGTTGGGTTTAAACCGCTCCCGCGAGATGATCGCGGTTGGCTCTTGCCGTTGTGGGTTGTTTTTCCTGGCTGGGACTCTGTAACCACTTTCTGGCGCCAAGGAAGCGGTGAGCAATACAAGTATCAATGGCATGCATTTTGGCGCTCGTTATCGAAGGAGCTGAAAGAGTTATATAGGGCCAAGTATCCAGAACCCCCTGAGAAGGAGCTCTGCTGGGCTGGCTTTTATGATGAGATAGCCGAGAAGCCAGCAGGCAAGGAGCATCCTCTCGCAGATATGATCGTCGGGCGGGTCTGAGGTGTTTGCTAACTGGCCCTAGTGGACAAGGTGAAATGGTGGCCACCGTAAAACGCGACTATTACGAAATCCTCGGCGTCACCCGCAACACCGACGGGGAAGAGATTCGCCGCGCCTATCGCAAGCTGGCGATGAAGTATCATCCCGATCGCGCCGACGGCGACAAATCCATCGCTGAAACCAAATTCAAGGAATGCGCTGAAGCCTACGAAGTCCTCTCCGATCCGGACAAACGCCGCAAATACGATCAATTCGGCCACGCCGGCATGGGCGGACATCATGATTTCTCCCACATGGACGTCGCCGACATCTTCTCCATGTTCGACGATATCTTCGGCGGCGCATTCGGCGGCCGGCGCGGCGGCCGCGGCGGCGGTGGGGGGGTCCAGCCCCAGCGCGGATTCGATCTGGAAACTCAGGTTGAACTTACACTCGAAGAAGTCGCCGCTGGCGCTGAAAAAACCATCGAATTCGAGCGCCAGGATGAATGCGAAAACTGCAAAGGATCAGGGTCCAAGCCCGGGACCAGTCCCGTTGTCTGCCCCCAATGTGGCGGCCAGGGACGCGTCGCCCAGCAGGGCTTCGGCGGCATGTTCCGCATGGTCACCACCTGCCCTAATTGCCGCGGCAAGGGTTCGGTGGTCAAAGAGCACTGCCCCGCTTGCCGAGGCACCGGCCGGCAAATGAAAAAACGCGTGGTCAAGGTCACCATCCCCCCCGGCGTCCACGAAGGCCAGGCCGTGCGGATCGCCAACGAAGGCGAGCCGGGAGCGGCCGGCGGGCCCCACGGCGATCTGCATTGTTACATCACCGTCAAGCAGCACACGCTCTTCTCGCGGCATAACAATGACCTGGTCTGCCAGATCCCCATTTCGTTCACGCAGGCATCGCTGGGTGGGCGGATCGACGTGCCTACGCTCAACGGCAGGGAGGAGATGGAGATTCCGGCCGGCACGCAGCACGGAGAAGTTTTCAAGCTGCGTGGCAAAGGCCTGCCCGATCTGCGCAGCAAGCGCACGGGGGACGAACTCGTCCAGATTTTGATTGAGATTCCCCGCAAGCTCAGCGACAAACAGAAGCAGATTCTCCGTGATTTTGCGGCCACCGAGGATGCGTCCGTGCTGCCGCAATCCAGGAGCTTTCTGGAGAAGATCCGCGACAAACTCCGCGGCGATGCATGAGCCCGGCGCACGATTTGCAGTTTGCATGTGCCGCCGATGACAATTGTCAGTTACGCTACGGCATTAAGAGGTCCTTATGAGCGACAACGATATTCCGCCTCCGGGCCGCCGCGGCCAGCCCCCGCCAGACAATGGCGATGACGGCCAGGGTTTCTCCGTGGATGGGAATCCCGTCGATCTGCTGGAAACCGATCTGCGCAAGCTCCAACAGGAGCGCGACACGCTTTTTGAGCAACTTGCCCGTGTTCAGGCCGATTTCCGCAACGCCCAGAAACGCCTCGAGGCCGACAAACAGCAGGCCATCCAGTATGCCAACAGCAAATTGATCGTCAGTCTCCTGCCGGTGATCGATAATTTCGAGCGCGCCCTTTCCGCCGATCCCGCCAAGGCCGATCTCAATACGCTGGTCAAGGGGCTTCAGATTACCTACGACCAGCTCATGACCCAGCTCCGCCAGCAGAATGTCGAGCCGATCGCGCCGGAGCCGGGAACCCCGTTTGATCCCAATCAGCACCAGGCGATATTGCAGCAGCCCACGGATAAATACGATCAGCCAACGGTGACGCAGTTGCTTCAGAAGGGCTATTCACTGCACGGCCGCGTCTTGCGCCCGGCGCAGGTCGCCGTGAGTCAGTTGTCCTAAAAACATGCCCACCTACGAATATAAATGCGATGCTTGTGGCGCCAGGTTCGAGAAATTCCAATCGATCAAGTCAGGGCCGATTCGCAAATGTCCCAAGTGCGGCAAGAGCAAAGTTCGCCGCCTCATCAGCACCGGCGCTGGGCTGATTTTCAAGGGCAGCGGATTTTACATCACCGACTACCGCTCGGAAGCTTATAAGGCGAGTGCCAAATCAGAGTCAGGCGAGAAGCCGGACAGTTCCAGGACCGAGTCGGGCAAGCCCGAGGCCGGCAAGTCGGAGTCAGGCAAATCCGAACCCGCCAGGACCGAATCGCCAAAACCGGCCGCAAAAACAGAGCCCGGTAATTCCACCTCCGCGCCGCCTCCGCCTCCAAAACCCTCAAAGAAAAAATGACCGCCAACCATGCGCTGCCCCATCTGCAAACGCGAAGTCAGTGAAACCGACCGTGATCGCAAAGGCAGCGTCTATCCCTTCTGTAGCGAGCGCTGCAAGTTGATTGATCTGGGTCGATGGCTCAGCGACAAGTATCAGGTTCCCATCGCGCCCGATGACGATGAAGAGTCTGCCTCTGGACCCAAATCTGATTCGCGCGACGATGATGATTAGGCGACTTCCGTCCTGGCGCAATTGCCGCCCCTTGCACAATCCCTATAATGCCCCCTTCCCGGGGCCGAGGCCTCAGGGAGGGGTTTAGGGAAAGGAGAACTCAACTCATGGCGGATGAACCGCACGTGATTCGCGGCATCAATTGGCGCGAAGCGTTCCCGTTTACCAACATATTCCGCGCCTTCCGCATCGCCATCCATCCATCGAAGCTTGTCCTGGCACTGCTGGCGCTGTTGGTGCTCTATTTTGGCGGCCGGGTCCTCGATGGCCTGTGGATGAACCGCTACAAGGCCGTTCCCGGCGAAATCGCCATCTATGAGCGCTCTCGCACCAGCGAGCAGTTCTTCAACGATCGCAATGCCATTCGCGAAACGGCCGCCGACCGCTATACGCGCGGCTTGCAGGTTCTGGCCACAAAAAAGACCGAGGAAAAATTCAAGCATCTGAACGATCCGGTGGCGGCGCGCCGGGATGCGGGGGAAGGCAAGTGGACCAACCACGTTCGCTATGCCGTTGGTCTGGAGCGCCTCGCCGACATCGACGCGGCGGAAAAAGAGTACGAGAAAGAGCACGCCCGAATCATCGCTCTTCCACAGACCAACGATGACCAAAAACGCGCCGTCCAGGAGCAGGAACAGGCCGCCCTTGCCCGGCGCGATGCCGCCATCGCCCAGGCCCGCACCGAAGCCCGCGCTAAGCTCGATATCGTCGAAACTGTCGAAGGCAAAGGTCTCTTCCTCGCCTTCTTCCAGTATCAAACCCAGAAAATCGACAACATCGTTCGCGGCGTCCTCAGCGGCAACTGGCTGGGCGGCCTCGATCAATGGATGCGAAAATCCGCCGACGCCGCCGAGGCCGACGGCGTCATCGTCTCCGCCATCAAATTCTTCACCGTGGCTCCCGCATGGGCCCTGCGCCATCACCCCATCTATTTCCTGCTCTTTGGCGCGCTTTTCCTCGTCGTCTGGTCCCTCTTCGGCGGAGCCATCGCCCGCATCGCCGCCGTTCATGTGGCCGATGAAGGCCGCAAACTCTCCGTCCGCCAGGGACTCTCCTTTGCCGTCTCCAAGTTCCTCTCCTTCATCTCCGCCCCCATGATCCCCCTGATTATCGTGCTGGGCATCGGCCTGATCGTCGCCGTCGTCGCCGGCATCGCACTCCTGATTCCCTGGCTCGGCGAAATTGTTGTCGGCGCGCTCTTCTTCCTCGCCCTCGCCGCCGGCTTTGTCATGACCCTCGTCCTGATCGGCACGGCGGGTGGGTTCAATCTCATGTATCCTACGATCGCCGTCGAAGGCTCCGACAGCTTCGATGCCATCTCCCGCTCCTTCAGCTACGTTTACGCCAAGCCCTGGCGCATGCTCTTCTACTCCGCCCTGGCCATCGCCTACGGCGCTATCACTTACCTCTTCGTGCGCCTTTTCATCTATCTCACGCTGCTGCTCACCTGGTTCTTCGTCGGCCTGTTTGTCTGGCGTCAGACTCCCGATCACCAGAATCTCTGGCACGCCCTCATGCCGCATCCATCGTTCGCCTCACTCCCGTATGAGGTCGATTCGCTCTCCCTTAACCCGGCCGGCAGCCTTGCGGCGTTCCTGATCGAATTCTGGAATTATCTGGCCATCAGCATGCTGGGCGCGTTCGCCATCAGCTTCTATTTCTCGGTCAACACCATCATCTATTACCTGATGCGCCGTGAGGTGGATGCCACCGAGATGGATGACGTCTATCTGGAGCAGCCGGATGAGGAATTCACTGAAACCCCTGTAGCGCCCAGTGTTTCAACCGCTCCCACCCCCGCTCCTGCCCCCTCCGCGCCCGCCGCAGCGTCGGAAGCGACATCCGGCAGCACCGAAACACCCGGTCCGGAAAAGACTTACGAGAAACCACCGCCCGAAACCTGATCCAGCCGACGCTTGTCCCGCTGGAGCCGCTTTTCCTTGGAATTCCATCGAAATCCGGTTATATTTTCATCATACACGTCAAACGCGGCACGCCGCTGCTGTTGCGCGTGAGGGCCAGATAAGTTGTGCGCAAGTTGGAGCGAGAGTGAAGAACCATCTTATTTTGTGCGCTGCGGCCGCCGTCGCCGTTGGTGCATCCATCGCGTGGGCCAATCCCACGCCCGTCTTGTCACCCGGCAATCCCGTCCGCGCATTCGATTCGGATGTCGCCACCGGCAACAGCAACTATCCAACTCCTAATGAAACTCCGCCAAAGGTGATTGATGGCCTGACCGCCACCAAATACCTGAATTTCGGCAACACCGGCTCCGGCTTCATCGTCATCCCCAGCGCCTTCTCAATCATTCAGAGCTTTCAATTGACCACCGCCAACGACGCCTCTGAGCGCGACCCCGCCTCCTTCCAGCTTTTCGGCACCAACAGCCCGATCGTCAGCGCTGACAACAGCAACGGCCTCGCCGAGCCGTGGACGATGATTTCCTCCGGCGCATTGCCCCTTCCGCCTGCCAACTCGTTCCAGACGCCCTACGCTCCAGTGAACGTAGTCAACAGCACCTCCTACAGCGCATACAAGCTTCTCTTCCCCACCACGCGCACCCCCAACGGCTGCTGCATGCAGGTCTCCGAAGCTCAGTTCTACTCCGCCCCCGACGCCGCCGGCCCTGGGATTCTCGCCCCTTTCAACAACATCCGCGCCATCGATGATCCTCTCGGCGCCAGCCAGAGCAGCTACCCCAACAGCCCGCCAAATGTCGAGGGCCCCGTGCAGGCGATCGATGCCAACATGGGGACCAAATACCTCAACTTTGGCCGCGAGCACTCCGGCCTGATCGTCACACCCAGCGTCTCGGCCATCGTCGATGGCATTCAATTCACCACCGCCAACGACTCGCCCAGCCGCGATCCCGTGTTGATCTCCGTTTATGGCACCAACGATCCGATCACCGGCCCCGACAACGGCTTTGGCAACAGTGAAAACTGGACGCTGATCGTCGCCAATCTCCCCTACGCCGCCCCGGATGTCCGCACCACCGTTGGGCCCCTCGTCACGTTTGCCAACGGCACCCCATGGACCTCCTACAAGATCGAAGTCGTCGACAACAAAGGCCCCGATACCGCCACCGACGCCAACTCGATTCAGTTCGCCGAAGTCCAGCTTTTCAGCGGTTCTGTTCCCGAGCCTTCCACGCTGGCGGTTTTGGCCGCGAGTGTGCTTGGCCTGACACTGCGTCGCCGCCGCGCTTAAGGCCGAAGGTCAATCTGGTTTACAAACGGAAGCCCACAGGATATCTGTGGGCTTTCTTTATGCCATCAAAACTCAAAACACCCTCAATCGCTCTTGTCATCTTCATCTCCTGCGCTGCGCTTGCTCCCCGCACACCCCAGCCGCCCGCAGGCAAACCCGAGCCGGCCGCCAAAGCCCGCGCCCTGGTTTCAAAAGGGAAACCCGAGCTGGTCGGTGTCAAAAAGATCTCCGATGAGGCCCAACACAGCGCCTTCACCGACCTGGCGTTTTACAAGGACCGCTGGTTCTGCACCTTCCGCGAAGGAGCGGAACACGTCTCTCCCGATGGTTCGATCTGCATCCTCGAATCCGCCGATGCCGAAAAATGGGAACGCGCGGCCCGTCTGACCAGCGCCGATGGCGACCTTCGCGATCCCAAGCTCAGCATCACCCGCGCTGGACGCCTGATGCTCTCCGCCGCCATCGCCCTGCCCAAAGCCGGCGGCGCCAAGGAGCATCGAAATTATGTCTGGTTCTCCGAGGATGGCCGCAAATGGAGCGATCCCATCCAGGTTGGCGATGTGAATGTCTGGCTCTGGCGCGTTATTTGGCACGGACCCAAAGCCTACGGCGTCGGCTATGGAACGGCCAAGCCATTCGCTCGTCTCTACCAAAGCGATGACGGCACCGATTTCACCCCCATCGTCAAGTCGCTCTTCGAAGATGGGCAACCCAATGAGGCCGGCCTGACTTTTCTCGAGGATGAGACCATGCTTTGTCTGCTGCGGCGCGATCAGAAAGGCGCTGCCACAGCGCAACTCGGCAGCGCCCGTCCTCCGTACACCCAATGGATCTGGCAGGATCTGGGAATGAAGGTCGGCGGCCCCACGCTGCTTCGCCTCCCCGATGGCCGCATCGTCGCCGCCTGCCGCCTCTATGAACCGACCATCCACACCGCCCTCTGCTGGCTCGACCCCGTCGCCGGAACGCTCACCCCTTTCCAAAAACTCCCCTCCAGCGGCGACACCGGCTATCCCGGCCTGGTCTTCCGCGGCAACCTGCTTCGCGTCAGCTATTACTCGTCGCACGAGGGGAAGACTTCGATCTATCTGGCGACGGTGAAATTCCAATGACCTGCCCATCGCGTTCTCGCTCTCTTTGAAAGAGCTTGCCCCGTGTAATTTATAAGTTACAATGGTGGTAGATGGTCGAAATCCTTCGCTACCTGACGAAATCTGGCGAAGACGTAATCGGCCAGTGGCTTGCCGGACTGCGCGATGCGCGGACCCGGGCAAAAATTGAGACGAGGTTCGCGCGCCTGTCAGCGGGAAATTTCGGAGATTGTAAGTCGGTCGGCGGCGTTAGCGAATTGCGGATCGATTGGGGGCCCGGATATCGCGTTTACTACGCCATGCCCGGCCGGACGTGCGTGCTGCTTCTTTGTGCTGGTGATAAACGGAACCAGGCCGCCGACATCAAACGAGCGTTGCGAAATTGGAAGGATTACAAGGCAAGGACCGGAATCTCATGAGGAAAAAGCCAGCCATCTCCCATCACGACGCGGTTATCCAGGAGCTTCGGGAAGATCCAAAATTCGCCGCCGAGTATTTAAAGGCCGCGCTCGAAGATGTCGACGAACCGCGCGTGCTCCTGATCGCCCTGCGGCAATTGGCCGAGGCTCGCGGCGGCATCGCCAAGATCGCCAAGGCCGCGGGCATCGAACGCGAAAGCCTCTACCGCGCCCTCTCCGCCCGCGGCAATCCCCGCCTGTCGACTCTCGTCGCCGTGACCCGGGCGATCGGCCTGAAGCTGACGGTCGAAGCCGCCTAACGCTCCGGCCTCGCCACTCACATACCTGAAATGAAGAAAATCTTCGGCATCCTCGGCCTGCTCATCTTTGTCTGCCTCGTCACAGGACTGCTCAATCCGGAGCGCTTCCTTTCCGAATACAACATCGGCAACCTGGTCCGCCGCAGCTCGCTGTTTGCCATATTCAGCATTGGCGTCGCCTTCGTGATCATCACCGGCGGCATCGATCTTTCCATCGGCTCCGTCGTCGCTCTCGTCGGCTGTCTCTTGCCGTGGTTTCTCGTGCATGAGAAATGGCCGGTCGGCAGCGCCATCATCGCTGTCATCACCATCTCCCTGGCAATCGGCCTGTTTCATGGCCTGCTCATTACCAAGCTGCGCCTTCAGCCGTTTGTCGTCACGCTCTGTGGGTTGATGCTCTATCGCGGCATCGCCCGCGGCATCACCCGCGATCAAACCCAGGGATTCGGCACGGTTTTCAAATCGCTCAACTATCTCGCATCGGGCAAGCCGTTTGCCATGGCCTGGTTCATCGCGGCCGTCGGAATCGTGGTGATCCTATGGGCATTTTGGCCACAGCGCCAGCGGCGGCGGCGCATGCCGCGGCCGGTATTGGCGATCATCGGGACAATTCTCGCTTTGATCGGCACCGCGCCGCTGTGGTGGCGAATTCGGCCGGATACAACGTCCGTCGATCCGGACGCATTCGCGGCGATGCATTTCTGGCAGCGGGCAGTCGTTGAATTCAAGGCCGCCGAGGCCGATGAGATTCCAGCGCTGCTGCTCTACTGGATCGGACTGGCCGCATGCGCTGCGGGATCGCTCTGGTTCACCATCGCTTCGCTTCGGATTGCCAAAAGGATAGTTCTGCCGCTGGTTGCCGCGGTGACCTCGTGCATCATCGGCTTCTTGATCTGTCGCAGCGCCGTGCGCGCCTGGCCCGACGCGGTCGATGCGATGCTGCAACTGCCGAAAATGTGGGTGGTGTTGCGGCTCTGCGCTGGTCTGGCGCTGGCCGGCGGCGGAGCCATCTGGTTCGCATCCACATCCCTGCGCTCCATCGGCCCCTCGTTGCGTGCACCGCTTTTTCTCGCCATTGCAGGGAGTGTCATGGGTCTGCTCGGCTTCACTCCTTTGCCCGAGTTGCTCGTTCCCATGCCCTTCCTCATCATGCTTGCCCTGGGAATCCTCGCCGCAATCCTGTTGAACAACACCATCTGGGGCCGCTATATGCTGGCGCTGGGCCGCAATGAGCAGGCCGCGCGCTACAGCGGCATCAACACGCACAGCATGATCATTCTCGCGTATGTCATCTGCTCCCTGCTGGCGGGGCTGGGTGGAATGTTGTTCGTGCTCGACGTGAATAGCGCTCAGCCGGCCGATTTTGGAAATTTCTACGAGCTCTATGCCATCGCCGCGGCGGTCCTTGGCGGCTGCTCATTGCGCGGCGGCGAGGGAACGATTGCCGGAGTCATCATCGGCGCTGCCGTCATGCAGATTCTGAAGAACTCGATCAACCTGCTCGATTTTCCCACCCAGCTCGAATACGCCATCATCGGCGCGGTCCTTCTCATCGGTGTAATCGCCGACGAACTCACCAAACGCTTCGCCGCCCGCCCGCGCGTTCTGCCGGCCGTCTAGATTTCGCGCAGGGTCCGCTTCAGCGGACGGGTTGTGTCGCCTGCTTTTCTTTAATCCCCTTCGCCTGTCCCAACAACTTCGCCGCCACCGCATTCCGCGGATCCAACTTCAGCGCCTTCTCGAATTCCCCAATCGCCTCGTCAATCTTCCCCTGATTTCCCAGCATCGCCCCCAGCGCCATGTGTACATCCGATGACGAAGAATCCAGCCCCAGCGCCACACGGTATTGAATCTCCGCATCGCCCCATCTGCCCTGCGTCTTGTAAAGATTCCCCAATCCCTGCCGCGCCTGAAAATCGTGCGGCCAGTATTTCACCGCCCGCTCATACAAATCCACCGCCCGCGCCAGCGCTATCTTCGCCGCCTCCGCCTGGGCCGCTCGCGCCAGCTTCTCCGCCTCATCAGCGTAATACTTCCCAAGATTCACCAGCCCGGCCAGGCTGCTCGGATTGGCATCGACGGTGTGCTCGAAAAGAGTTTGCGAATCGTGCCACACCCAGCTCTGCAAATGGCTGCGAACCGCCAGAATTGAAATCCAAATGACCAGCCCACCAATCACCGCCCTCTTCGTCCATCGCTGCACCACGCCCGCCACAATCATCGCCGGCCCGAGCATCGCAAAGTAAAGATAGTGGTCCGCCGTCGTCGAATAGCTCTGGAAATCAAACGGCACCAACCCCAGCACCGGCAGCAGCGCCACCGCCATCACCGCCATTCCGGCCGCGATAAAAATGAATTTCCACCGCCACGCCAGCCACGCCACCGCCGCCGCGGCCATCACCGGCACCAGCCAACTCACCCAAATCTGCCACGATGACCACAGCCATTGCGGCGAGCGCCCATAATCAATCGCCAGTTGCAACGGCGCGACCAGCTTCAACAGATAAAACCCCAGCGCATCCAGGGCAATCACCGGCCGCCCCCACACCGGCGGCACAAATGGCAATGACTCGGCCCTCTGCACCAACACCCCCACGACCACAATCGGCGCTGCCAATATCAGCCACAAAAACGGCGCCACCAGCGCATCGCGCCATCGCCGCTGAAGGATCAACAGCTCGATCACCAGCACCACCAATGGAACGACCACGGCCGACGGTTTGGCCAGCATCGCCAGCACGAACGCACCGGTGGCCAGCGCATGCCACATCAACCGATTCCCTTGCGCGAACAGGATGTACGCCAGCACGGCCACCAGCGCCAGCAATCCGCTCAGCACATCCTTCATCCCCGACACCCACGCCACCGGCTCCACCTGCACCGGATGCACCGCGAAAACCAGTGCGCCAAAAAGCGCGGCCCACGCACTGCCAAACAGCCGCCGCAGGATCGCGAAGACCACGATCGAGCTGGCCACGTGCAGAAACGAGTTAAGCGCGTGAAACACCGCCGGATTGAGCTGCACCCCGGTTCCGCCGCCGCCAATGCGGGCCACGCTCGCTACCCCCGCCCAGAGCGTATAGCTGACAGGGATGTAAAGATCCTTGTACGCGTGCGTCCAATACCACTCCACACGCTGCCACGAAGGGGCCAGCATGTCCGAATTGGCAACCAGGTTGTGCGTGTCATCCCAACTGACAAAATCGTGGCCGTACACCGGATAAAACACCAACAGCGTCAACACCACCACGATTATGACGGCCGCCCGCTCGAGTTTGCTTCGCAACCCGCCCAGCATCTTCTGATCTGACCTCAACTCACCCGGCCGGTCAAATGCGCGCTGGATTAACCATGGACGACCATGAAGCGGCTGGTAATGCGTGTCCTATGACACCATCCGCATGTCCGACCTCTTCCTCACCCACCCATTGATGTGCACCCTCTTGAGCTGCGCTGCCTTCAGATGTTCCAGGTACTGCTTCAGTGCCCCCTCATCAAACTGCGCCAAAAACGGCCCCTGCGCCGTCGGATTCAGCTCCCGGATCCCCTCGATGAGTTGACGTTTAGACATAGGAAGTTTACTTTCGCTTGGTGGGGCGGACACTCTTGTCCGCCGTCCTCTAACTCGATGATCCGACTTAGCCATCGGAATTCTCAATGCCCGAACTTGAACCCCCGAAAAAAACCCCAGATCCCAAAGATAAGTCGGGTCAAACGGAATCGCCCGACCCCATCAAAAAACTGCACAAAATGTCCACCACCGCCGGCGTCGGCAGTCAGGACTACGTCGCCATCAACAACGCCGCCATCGTCTCGGTCATCCTCGGCCTCTGCACCGCCCTCGCATTCCTCGGCGTGCCCTTTCTGGTCATCGGCGCTGCCGGCATCGTCAGCGGCGTCATCGCACTCCTCCAAATCCGTCACAGCAATGGCACCCAGGGCGGATCAGCCCTCGCCATTCTCGGCATCCTCCTGTCCCTCGTCCTCGCCGGCAGCGTCGCCGCTTCAAGTTTTCTCGAATGGAACCGCCAGCGCGATGATGAGCGCGACATCGACAAGGTCCTCGAGCAACTCGGCCAGTACATCGCGGCAGAGCAGTACGACAAGGCTTACCAGCTCTTTTCCCCTGATTTTCAGATGGCCATCAGGCCCGATGTGTTTCGCGTTCAGCTTCAGGCGTATCAACAATACTTCGGCAAGATCGACGGCATGACCAGCAACGATCTCTTCCAATTCGCCACCACCCAGGGCATTCAAACCGCGCAGACACAAGCCATCGTGCGCTTCCAGCAACCCACAACAAAATCCACAACACAACCCGTTGCCACCCTTGAGCGCCGCGTCCCTACAGGCCTCTATAAGCTCAATGGCCAGTGGCGCATCGCCGGCATGGAAATCTTCCGCAAGCCCGGCCAATGACCTCATCTGTGCATCTGTGCCACTGCCAGCATCTGTGCCACTGGCAGCTTGCCTGCCAGTGTTTCGTAGGGTGCGGCTCGCCGCACCACAATCCTTCAAGTCGCCTCCCTCCCTCGTCCGATAACCATCTCATGTCCACGCCGCTCCAGTCTCCTTACCACTCATTCTGTTTATGCCGATAGTGCCGATGGAGATAGCAGCCCACGCGGGAATGCACCTTTCAGGGCGGACTTCCGCAGCGCTGAATTTCATGACCATCACCTTCCCCAAGCTTCTTCTGGCCGCCTGCGTCGGCATCATCGCGATTTCTGGTTGCTATCAGCCTGCCTCCCCGACCGAAGAGGCCATGGCCCAGATCCCCGAGCCAATCCCGCAATACAAACCAATCGCTCCCCAGCTCCCCGACACCGCCCTCTTCCCCATCGTCAACATCTATGGCGAGCTGCGCCCGGCCATCTATCGCGCCGGCGAGTCCCGCGCCAACCTCTCCTTCCAGCAGCACACCTCCACCGATGAAGGCCACGATGCCGACGTCGTCCTCGATCCCACCGGCAAATGGATCGCCTTCTCCAGCACCCGCCACAGCGAACGCGCGGACATCTATCTCCAGCGCGTTGATGGATCGAGCGTGATCCAACTCACCAATGATCCGGCCGACGATGTCCATCCCTCCTTCAGCCCCGACGGCGGAAAAATCGCCTTCGCCTCCTCGCGCTCCGGCAACTGGGATATCTATGTAATGGACAGCGATGGCAAAAACGTCGAGCAACTCACCAGCGGCTTCACCCAGGACCTCCACCCCAGCTTTTCCCCCGATGGCGCTCGTCTGGTCTATTGTTCCCTCGCTCACAGCGGCCAATGGGAAATTTGGACCCTCAACCTGACCACCCGTGAGCGAAAAACCCTCGGCCCCGGCCTCTTCCCCACCTGGTCTCCCCGCCGCGATGTCGATCGCATCGCCTTCCAGCGTGCCCGCCAGCGCGGCTCCCACTGGTTCAGCATTTGGACTCTCGACCTGGTCGATGGCGAACCCCGCCGCAACACCGAAGTCGCCGTCAGCTCCAACGCCGCCGTCGTCTGCCCCGCCTGGAGCCCCGATGGCGCCCAACTGGCCTTCACAACGATTCTCCAGCCCGGCACTCATGACGAAGAGGGCTTGCCCAAACAGGAAGTGTGGATCGTTAACGCCGACGGCTCCGGCCGCCAGCGGCTGGCCGAGGGCAACACCAACCTCACCCCCTTCTGGTCCGCAACCAATCGCGTCTACTTCATCAGCGACCGCGGCGGGCAGGAAAACATCTGGTCGGTCCGCGTGGATCCCTCCAGAAGCGCAACCGCGACAACCTCAGAACCGCAATCGAATTCGAACACGAAAAACCAGGGTGCCCATGACGCCACTCCGCAGCGCAGCGCGGATGTGCGCGAGCCGGGGCGCCCCTGACGACATATGGGTTGCATGGGCAGGCGTTTCGCCCCCATGCCTCCCTGTAGGGTGCGGCTTGCCGCACCGCAGACTGCACATTCGAAACCGTAGCCTGCGGCAAGCCGCACCAATCAAGGATGAGCTGCTTAATGATGCGGAGCATCACCTACAACCTGACGGCCATTTTGCTGCTGAGTCTGTTCGGCTGCACCAGCAAGACCCCCGACTACGGCAGCGAACCCACCATGTTCCTGCCCGGCAGCGCCCGACAGACCTGGGCCATTGCCCCGGCCGTGAATCTAAGCGGCGTGACGCAGGTCGATCCCATCCTTCAAGCCGACCTGCTCTATGCCCAGCTTCAACAAACGGCCGGGCTGAACGTATTGCCGGTGAACCGGGTTGTGGAGGTTTTCGCGGCCTTGCGCATCGAACAGGTGCAATCGGAGGAGCAGGCGGCGATCGTTTGCGACATGCTGGGCTGCGATGCCCTCCTGGTCGCCACCATCACTGCCTACGACCCATACGACCCCCCGAAAATGGGCGCTTCCCTGCACTTGTTCCACAAAGGAAACGTAAGAATGACTGGCGTCGATCCGCGCGAGCTGGTTCGCCGGGCCTCGCCAAAGCCAAACGAATCCACCCCTGCAAGGTCTAATTTCCTGCAAGTGGTGGGAATGTTCGACGCGGCCAACGGATCGACCCGGGCGCAGGCTCTGCTCTACGCCCAGGGCCGAAATGATCCGGCCGGGCCTTATGGGCCGCGCGGCTACCTGATCGAAATGGACCGCTACTGCGGCTTTGTCTATCACTCGCTCCTCGAAGAGCTATTGCTCAAGCCTGCTCTTGCCGATGCGAGATGATGGATCCGGGCATCCGGGCATCCGGGCAACTGATCGGATATGTACGTAGGGTGCGGCTCGCCGCACCGTTTTGGGGTTATCGGGCACTGGGACCACGCGTGGTCCCTGGAGTTAAGAATGGGCGACATGAAGACTCTCAGTCTGGTCAAGGGCGATCAATACTACTGCTTCCGCTACGAAATCGGACAGGAAAGCAAGGTGCTCGACGCCCTCGTTGAGATGGTGCATAAGAAGCAGTGTAATTTCGACTGGTTTGACGCCGCAATCCTTTCACATCAACTCGGACGGCATTTAGCAAAAGAATTGAAGGCCTATATGCCGAAAAAAGTGGCATAAGAAGTTGTTTCCCGGACCTAAGGTTACTGGAACAACTCTTGAAGGTCTGATGCGGAGGCGACGGAGTCGCTCGTCCGGGGCAAAAAATGGTGCGGCGGATTTCGCAGGATTGAAGACCCATCCGCCGCGCTGCTCGCCACGCCCCCCGACGAAACCGCACATTCCCGAATCGCAAGATGAGAGCTTCTTGTCGGAGGACAGGTTGCTCCTTGCAATCGGGCCACCCCGTACTTCGCCGACGGTGTGGCAGGACAACAGATCAGGTCATCGCCACGCCTTGGTGCCTATGAACCCCCAGATCGATGCATCGCACGCGGCCGTAACCGAAAAGTCTTTCTCCCCATTGGTTCGCCAATTCCTCGACTATCTCAAGCTCGAGCGACATTTCAGCGACTACACCGTCAAGAGCTACGGCGCAGACCTGATCCAGTTTGGACAGTTCCTCTCCGGCGCTATCGGCCATGGCCATCAGAACTCCGGCCCGATCAGCGACCAGGAGCTCGACAAGCGCCAGGTCGCCTGCGAGCCGCTCGTGGTCCGCGAATTCCTGGCCTACCTCTACGGCCAGAATTACACCAAGAGCACCACCGCTCGAAAGCTCGCAACCCTGCGCAGCTTCTACAAATTCGTCATGCGCCGCGGCCTGATCAGCGTCAACCCGCTTTCGACGATCCGCACCCCCAAGCAGGAAAAGCGCCTGCCCAAGTGTCTTGACCTCGAGCAGATCCAGAAGCTCCTCGACACCCCCGGCGACGCCGACATCCTCTCCGCACGCGACAAGGCCATGCTCGAAGTGCTCTATTCCAGCGGCATCCGCGTCAGCGAGCTGGTCGAGCTCGACCTGTCCGACCTCGACCTCCAGGAAGGCGTGCTCAGAGTCAAAGGCAAAGGCCGCAAGGATCGTCTCACCCCCATCGGCAGCCAGGCCATCAAAGCGCTCCAGCGTTACTTCGAATACCGCACCTCCGAGCGACAGAACAATGAGCCCATGACCGGCCGCGTCTTCCTCAACAAACACGGCAGCTCCCTGAGCACCCGAAGCGTCCGCCGCAAGCTCGACAAATACCTCGTCGCCGCCGGCCTCGACCCCGGCATCAGCCCCCACACCCTCCGCCACTCTTTCGCCACCCACCTGCTAAACAACGGCGCCGATCTACGCAGCGTTCAGGAACTCCTCGGCCACCAAAGCCTCAGCACCACCCAGGTCTACACCCACCTCACCACCAGCCACGTGAAAAAGGTCTACGATCAGGCCCACCCCCGCGCCGGCGCACCCAACGTCCCCCACCCCGCCTCCAACCAGAATCCCCCCTACTATCCGGCCAAGGCTGGCTAAACCAAGACTACAGCATCCCGCTCCTGAGGCGTGGCCCGCACGGTCCACGCCTCTTTTTTTTTCCAATCAATTTCAACCCTCCATGCGTGTTGCGCCTGACCGTTGCCCATATGATTTTTTCAAAAATTATTTTCTTCGACTTTTCTTACCGAATCTCAGTTTCTGTTGCGCTACCCAGTTCAAAACGTGTCCGTTTGCGCAACACGGGGGGATATATAGAGAGACATAGTGCGCACGAGAGTGATGAACAAATTAATTCCCCCAGTTTCCCGCCAGCTTATGGCCTCGCTCCCCCCGCGCGCTCCGCCCGCACTCACGCCATGGAAGGCGGTTTGTGAATTGCCCCTGTCTCTCATAACCCGCAGATCCTCAAGCACTAAGGATCCAACAGCATGCCCGAAAATTCACATTTTTCACACTCTTAGGTTCCTCTTTCCCCTTCGGAATTGCCCTTCCCCTCCAAACGATTCCCGCCGGCACACGGTAAAATATCCCTTCCACATCATGCGACTCTTCCTGCTCTTTCTGATCTTCCCGACCTCGCTCGCGCTGGCCGATTCCCCTTCCAAATCCATCAGCTTCATATCCGACATCTTTCCCCTCCTCGAGCGCCGCTGCTTCGAATGCCACCAGGGCCGCGACGCCGAATCCGGCTATCGCCTCGACCTCCGCGAAGAAATCCTCGGCCAAACCAACGGCCAACCCCTCGCCCTCCCCGGCAACTCCGCCAACAGCGAAATCATCAAACGCATCACCGCCACCGACAAAACCCGCATGCCCCCCAAAGGCAACAAGCGCCTCCCCGAATCCGAAATCGCTCTCCTCCGCTCCTGGATCGATCAGGGACTTCCCTGGGATGACAAACTCCTCCCACCGCTGCTCATGACCTCCGATCATTGGGCCTTCCAACCCATCAAATCCCCCGGTGTTCCCTCATCCACATTTTGGACCAAAACAACGATCGACAATTTCATCGCCGCCACCCATGAAGCCAAAAACTTAAAACCCGCCCCCCAGGCCGACCGTCGCACTCTCATCCGCCGCCTCACCTTCGACCTCACCGGCCTCCCCCCAACCCACGCCCAGGTCGAATCCTTCCTCAGCGACAAATCCGAAAACGCTTACGAAAAACTCATCGACCGTCTCCTCGCCTCTCCCCACTACGGCGAGCGCTGGGGCCGTCACTGGCTCGATGTCGCCCGCTACGCCGACACCGAAGGCTATGAGATGAACTACCCCAGGCCCTTTGCCTGGCGCTATCGCGATTGGGTCGTCAAAGCCTTCAACGATGACAAACCCTTCGACGAATTCATCCGCCAGCAGGTCGCCGGCGACGAACTCGTTCCCTACTCCGATGAAAACCTCATCGCCACCGGTTTCCTCGCCTCCGCCCGCTACAGTTGCAACGAAGATGATCTCCACCGCCAGCGCATGGACGTCCAGATCGACATCACCAACGCCACCGCCAGCAGCCTCCTCGGCCTCACCCTCGGCTGCGCCCAATGCCACAATCACAAGTTCGATCCGATCACGCAGAAGGACTATTACCGCTTCCAGGGCTTCTTCGCGAAGGGCCAACTCCTCAACCTGCATCTGAAAGATCCGCAGCTTTGGAAGGAATATGACGCCGCCAATCCCAAACCACCCAAACCCCAAACCTTCGGCTTCTACTCCCCCCTCAGCCCCAACCAAATCGAGGCCGAGCCCCTCAAAGCCGTCTTCATTCTCCCCTACAAACCCGATGATCTGAAAAAATCTGACGCCCACATCCTTGTACGCGGCGACATCCACAAACCCGGCCCGGCCGTCTCCCCCTCGTGGCCCTCCGTCTTCAAATCCGAACCCGCGCCCGAAAAAATCGCCAATTCGCCAAGAACCGCCCTCACTGACTGGCTCGTCGATCCTAAAAATCCCCTCACCGCCCGCGTCTATGTCAATCGCATCTGGCACTACCATTTCGGCCGCGGAATCGTCTCCACCCCCGGCGATTTCGGCCTCAAAGGCGCTCCTCCATCCCACCCCGAGCTTCTCGATTACCTCGCAGCCGAATTACTCCGCCACAAATCCACCAAGCAGCTCCACAAACTCATCCTCCTCTCCGCAACCTATCGCCAAAGCGCCCGCGGCGACGAATCCAGCGCCGAAAAAGACCCCGAAAACATCTATCTCGCCCGCTTCAAACCCCGCCGCCTCGAAGCCGAATCGATTCGCGATGCCATCCTCGCCGCCAGCGGCGAGCTCGACACCCAAATGCGCGGCCCGCCCATTCCCCGCGCCGCCGAAGACAACCACAACCGCCGTTCCCTCTATCTCACTCTCGATCGCAACGACTTCCCCGACATGCACACATTCTTTGATGGCCCCGCCACCACCGAATCCTGCGCCCGCCGCCAAACCTCCACAATTCCACTTCAACCCCTCTATCTTCTGAATGACAATTGGATGCTAGACCGCGCCCGCGGCCTCGCCGACCGCATCCTAACCTCCGCCGGCGCCGACACCGACAAACAAATCACCCTCGCTTTCCGCCTCGCCTTCGCCCGCGACCCCGACGAAAAAGAAAAACGCCTCGCCCAAAAATTTCTCGCCTCCTCCGCAAATGAGCCCTCACTTCTCGCCTCCCTTCCTCTTCCCCAAGTCTGGTCCACCGCCAACTGGATCTGGAACGACCCCAATTCCGGCCACGCCGACCAATCCCCCGCCCCGCGCTATTTCCGCAAAAACTTCGATCTCTCCGCCAAACCCCTCTCCGCCGAAATCCACATGACGGCCGACGACAAATACACCTTCTACCTCAACGCGAGAGAAATCGGCTCCGGCGAAGGCTGGAACACCCCCGAAAAATACGACATCGCCCGCCTCCTCGTCGCTGGCCACAACACCATCGCCATCAAATCCGAAAACGGCGCCGGCCCCGCCGGCTTCATCGCCTGGCTCCGCATCATCACCCCCGACCGCCGCGAAACCATCATCGCCACCGACAACACCTGGAAAATCTCCCTCGACGGCAAACCCAACTGGGAAGCCCTCGACTTCAACGACACGGCCTGGCAAGCCGCATCGATCGCCGGCAATTCCGCCGCCGGCCCCTGGGGCCTCGCCCCCGCCGGCGCAATCACTCCTCCTCCGCGCAAGCCGTTGCCATTGAAACTGGTTCACTTTTGTCACGCACTCTTAAATCTGAACGAATTCGTCTACGTCAACTAAGGGGGCTAAACATGATCTCACGTCGCCAAATGCTCTCTCGTGCCGGAATGGGGATCGGCTCCCTGGCCCTTGCATCGTTGATGTCTGACCAAAATCTTTTCGCCGCCGAAACACCCTCATCAATTCCTCGCCCTCACTTCAAACCCACCGCCAAATCCGTCATCGTCCTCTTCATGGGCGGCGGGGTCTCTCAAGTCGATACCTTCGACCCCAAGCCAGACCTCGCCCGGCTCGATGGGCAACCTTGTCCGGATTCGATTGCGAAGAACATTCCCACAACCCATCGCGTGCAGCTCAAGAGCCTGTTTGGATCGCCCTGGAAATTCAAACAACACGGCCAGTGCGGCATGCCCATCTCCGAGCTCTTCCCCCACGTCGCCCAATGCGCTGACGACCTCTGCTTGATCAGGAGCATGAAGCACCAGAGCCCCGTCCATTCCCCGGCCGAATACATCGCCCTCACCGGCTCGCAAACCGGCGACCGCCCCAGCTTGGGCTCGTGGATCACCTACGGCCTGGGCTCCGAAAACCGCGACCTCCCCGCCTTCGTCGCCTTCCTCTCCGGCACCGACCCCGGCGAACCCAGCAAAGCTCCCGGCTGGGCGGCCGGATTTCTCCCCGCCCGCTACCAGGGCACGCGCATCAAAAACGGCACCATCCCCAACCTCACT
>DASYUA010000260.1:0-22986 GCA_036001665.1 Tepidisphaeraceae bacterium | reverse complement strand
GGGGATTGGGGCGCGGGGATTGGACATTTGCTCTAACAAGTTATTCATGATTGCCCAGAGGGGATAAAGAGCGATGAGAGCGCGTGTTGTGGCTCATGCGGAGGAGTTATCCACAATGCGCCAGGTATCACTACTACGTCTACTATCTTTGAGTTTTAAGAATAGAGTCTTTACAGTTAGACTTCTTCGTCAATGGGGTGAGGGCAGAATGGAAGCCAGGAGCAACGGAAAGGCGTACACATGAAAGTGATTTGCAATCGAGGAGCATTGCTGGAGGCGCTGACGGTGGCCGGAAGCGTGGCGGCAGCACGGACGCCCAAGCCGATCTTGCAGTGTGTCAAGCTGGCGGCGTCGGGAAATGAGCTGACGGTGAGCGCGACGGACCTGGAGGTGGCGATCCGGTATCGGGACAACCAGGTGGAGGTTTCGCAGCCGGGAGAAGTGCTGGTGCCGGCGGACCGGATCAGGGACATCGTGAGGGAGAGCATTGACGATACGCTGTCGATCGAGAGTGCGGCGGAGATGGCACATGTGAAGGGAGCGGATTCGATATTCAAGATTTACACGCAGGCGGCCGAGGGGTTTCCGCCGGTGCCGGGATATGAGGGGAACTCGGATTTTGAGGTGGCGGGGGGACAGCTCAAACAGTTGATCGGGCAGACGGTGTTCGCGGCGGCGCGGGAATCATCGCGTTATGCGTTCAATGGAGTGTTGTTGAACGTGAAGGGGAAGAAGTTGAGCCTGGTGAGCACGGATGGGAGGAGATTGGCGGAGGCGAGAGGAGAGCTGGCCAGTGGGGGAACGAAGAGTGAGAAGGAGCAGTTGAAGGCGATCATTCCGGTGAAGGCGCTGCAAATGATCGAGAAGCTGATTGATGATCCGGAGGAGGCGGTGGGATTTCAAATGAAAGAGAACCAGGTGATCGTGCACACGCCCAGCGCGACGCTGACGACGAGCCTGGTGGAGGGGCAGTTTCCGCCTTACGAGGATGTGATTCCCAAGGATGCGGACAAGAAGATGACGGCGAGCACGGCGGATTTTCTGTCGGCGGTGCGGCGCGCGTCATTGCTGACGACGGAGGAGGCGAAGGGAGTTCGGTTACAGTTTTCAAAGAAGGGAGTGGTGATCAGCAGCCAGTCGCCGGGGACGGGGGAAGCGACGGTGACATTCCCCTGTAAATACGAGGGGGCGGATTTGGAGATCGGGTTTAATCCGGCGTTTCTGGTGGAGGCGCTGAAGGTGGTGGATAGCGATGATATTTCGTTGGAGTTGTCGGCGGCGAATCGGCCGGGATTGTTGAAGGGCGGGGCGAATTTTCAGTATGTGATCATGCCGGTGAATTTGCAGTAGGAGAGAATTCAGAAGAAGAGTGGAACGCAGATGCCGCAGATTTGCGCATATCAGAGAGGGAGAAAACACAGAGGGATTTGTGTTTGAGCATTATAGGAGAGAGATGGAGCTGAGGAGGTTGGTGGCGGCGAAGGGGGCAGCGCCACGGGAGAGTCCGCTGCTGGGGGGCGAGGTTGTTCATTTCTTCAAGCAGTCAGTTCAAAAGCGGCAGGCGAAGTTTGGAAGGATTGCGCAGTGCTGGGAGCAGTTGGTGCCAGCAGGGCTGGCGGAGCATTGTGCGCTGGAATCGCTGCATCGGGGGTCGTTGACGGTGATTGTGGACAGCTCGTCGCACCTCTATGAGTTGAAGCAGAGGCTGCTGGACGGGCTCGAGAATCAGATGAAGCTGACGTGTCTGTCAGCGGGGTTGAGGAAGATCATGCTGAAGCCGGGGAGGTGGTATGAGGGGGAGGATGACAGGGCGCGGGTGCGATTTTAGGGCGAATGTCCGGCCGGGCCGGACCTACGAGAGGGGCCATTTCTCAACGGGCCAGTGGGTTTCGCGTTCGATTTCCAGGAGTCGATTGTATTTGGCGAGGCGTTCGGAGCGGGTGATGGAGCCGACTTTGATGGCGTTCGCGGACCAGCCGACGGAGAGGTCGGCGAGCCAGTTGTCTTCGGTTTCGCCGGAGCGGGCGGAGATGGTGATTTTCCAGTTGGCGGCACGGGCGAGTTGCAGGGCTTCGGCGGCTTCGGTGAGGGTGCCGATCTGATTGACTTTCAGGAGCAGGGCGTCGGCGGCGACGGATTTGACGGCCTGTTTGATGCGGATGGGATTGGTGCAGAGCAGGTCGTCGCCGAGGGTGAGGGCGCGGGTGTGGATGGCCTGGCGGAGGCGCGGCCAGTTGGTCCAGTCATCTTCGGAGAGGCCATCCTCGACGCTGACGATGGGGAACTGCCTGGTCCATTTGCGGATGACTTCGATCAGGCCGCCGGAATCGAGAGAGAGGTTGTCGAGGTGGTAGCGGCCGTTTTGGTGGAAGTGGGTGGAGGCGAGGTCGATAGCGAGGGAGACATCGTGGCCGGGGCGGATGCCGGCGCGTTCGATGGATTCGACTGCATCTTCTATCATTGCGGTGGATGAGGGGAAGTTGGGGGCGAGGCCGCCTTCGTCGGCGACGAGGGGGCGGGATTGATATTTCCGCTGGATGAGTTGGGCGGCGCTTTGGTAGACGGCGTGGCAGATGGCCAGGGAGTCGGCGATGGTGGTGGCGGAGGCGGGGATGATGAGGATGTCCTGGATGGGGATCTGGCCGCCGGCGTGGAGGCCGCCGGAGAAGAGGTTGATGGTCGGACGGGGGAGTTTTTGGGGTTTGTGGTTGATGAGGCCGGCGAAATAGGTGTAGAAGGGGATTTTTTGGGAGACAGCGGCGGCGCGGGCGAAGGAGAGGGAGGTGGCGAGAATGGCGTTGGCGCCGAGGTGGGATTTGTCGGGGGTGTTGTCGAGTCGGAGGAGTTCGTGGTCGAGGTCGTTTTGGGAGTCGAAGTTTTTGTTGAGGAGGGCGGCGGCGATGGGGCCTTCGATGTTGGCAGCGGCTTTGAGGCAGCCGAGGCCGGCATAGCGGGATTGGTCGCCGTCGCGGAGTTCGTGGGCTTCAGCGCGGCCAGTGGATGCGCCGGAGGGGATTGAAGCGGTCGCGGTGGCGCCGTCGTCGAGAGTGCAGGTTGCGGAAATGGTGGGGCGGCCGCGGGAGTCGAGGATTTCTAAAGCGGTCAGGCGTTTGATGGTGGGCATAGCGGCGCTCAGATCGGAGTTGGGAGTGGGGTTTGAATTGGGGGGTCGAGAAGAGGGGGTAGTTCTTTAATTCCAATTAAATGCGCAGACGCATGGGGGGAGTACCCTCCCTGCAACCCCCCGGTCAATGCAAATGCGGGGGAGGAAGGGAGGAGGGGGTACAGGGAGGAGAGGGCTGGCGCGATGCGGGGATCGCTGGCCCTCCGGTGCCCGGCCCTCACAGCCCAGCCAGACGGTCCAGGTAGGGTGGCGAAAGAGAAGGAGGAAGTTGCGAAGGAAAAGAACATGTCAGAGCTGGGAGAGAAAGCGATTAAGCAGTTCATCTATGGATGTTGGGCGGGACTGGAGAAGATGGATGGCGAGGTTCATCTGTTTCTGGCGTTCTTCCTGTGTGAGGTACTCTAGTTTGGAGCGGCCGGCAACTCTGGCGAGGAGACAGGCCACGGCATGGAAGGCGGCGTGGGATTCGATATCTGTACGCCAGGGGGCGGATTGGATGGCGTTGGTGTAGGAGGTCCAAAAGGTCTGGGTGGCGGCGGCGAAAGCCAGGCGCTGGGCGGGGAAGTGGTGGGCCTTGCTGAGGAGGTGGGCGAGGGCGAAGCCGAGGTCGAAGGCGGGGTCGCCAAAGTGGATCACTTCGTGGTCGAGCAGGATCAGCTTGTGGTTGTTGACGAGGATGTTTTTGGGGCTGTAGTCGCCGTGGACGAGGCAGAGGCGGCGGGAGTGGGTGGTTTGGATGAGGTGGTTAAGGGTGGAGGCGGCCTGGGGGACTTGCTGGGCGGTGTAGCGGTAGTAGGGTTCGATGCGGAGGGATTCGAAGAAGGAGCGGTCGTCGAACAATTGCGCCAAGTCGGATCGGCCGGTGGAATTGCTGTGGATGACGCCGATGATGTGCCCGAATTGCTGGAGGTGATTGGGGTCGATTTGGGCGGACATGAAAAGGGTTTTGAGGTTGTCGTGCGGCTCGTCCACGGCCTGCATGGCGAGGAGATGGTTGGCGGGATCTTCGAAGATGAGGGGGGTGATGGTGTTGGGAGGAGAGAGGGAGGGGAGGATTTTGAGGGCCAGAGCTTCGCGGTGAATGCGAGCGGGGTCGGAGAACCAATCAACTTCCACGCGGAGCTTGGGAAGTGCTTGTTTGAGGACCCAGGATTGGTTGTTGCTGCGCTTTACGAGGACGGTTTTGTTGGAGACGCCGCCGCGGAGGATTTGGATTTGAGGGATTTCGGTGGGGGAGATGCGGTTGGTTTGCTTTAGATAGGTGAGGAGCTGGTCGGGTTGTTCGATGTCAACAGACATAAAGAGAAGCACGGGCGAGACGCCCGTGGTACGAAGATAGAGACACGGGCAAGATGCCCGTGCCACGGGAGAGTCAGACACCCATGAGGTGCTCGAGGATGTGGAGCTCGAGCTGTTCGTAGTCGCGGGCTTCGATGAGTTGGCGCTCGAGGTTCTTGTCGAAAGTGCGGACTTTTTCGACGAGGGCGAGGAAGATTTTGCGGCTGTTGGAGAGGTGTTTGGTGGCGACTTCGGGTTTTTGGGTGCGCATGGCTTTGACGTCCAAGCCCACGAAGCGGCCGGTTTTGGCGTAGCCGGCCAGCTCGAGCACGCGGACCTGGTTGAAGGCCATGCGGAGGTTGGCCGCGCCGAAGGATTTGTCCTGGTCATATTTGAGGCCATTCTGGTCGTTGAGGTGAACGGACCAGAGCTTGTTGGCGGAAAGGGCGAAGGCCATTTCATCGGAAGGATCGAGGCCGGCGAGGATGGCGTGGGCGGATTCGATCAGGCCGCCGACGCGCCTGGGGTCCTTGGAACGGGCGGAGAAGGCGAGGGCGTGGCCGATGGTGGGGATGTAGGCGTGGTCCATCGGCTCGTTGGGTTTGGGCTCGATGGCGATTTCGACATCCTTGTCGTAGTCGAGCATGGCGTTAACGGCGTCGAGGAGCCATTTGTGGGCGTCAAGGGCGTTTTTGGCTTCGCGGATGTACGTGCCTTCGCGGGCCAGCCAAAGCACCATCAATTTCGTGCCCAGATGGCGGCCGATGTCGATGCAGCGCTTGGTTCGATCGATGGCCCACTGGCGGACCTTGGGATCGTTGGCGGTATAGCCACCATCGACGCCGCGGGGATCTTCCCAGAGGCGCGGGGCGGTGAGCTCGCAGACGAGGCCGAGGTCGTCGAGGGTTTTTTTCATCGACTTGCACTCGGATTCGATTTGGCCGGCGTTCTTCTTATCTACTTCGGGGACAGCGTCGTCGTCGTGGAATTCGATGCCGTCGAAGCCGAGTTCTTTGTACATGCTCAGCTTTTTGGCGAAGGCAACGGTGGGGCGGACGGTGGGGCCGAAGGGGTCAGCGCCTTCGTGGATGTTCCAGGGGCCGAAGGCAAATTTATAACCTGCACCACTCATTGTGATTCCTCCGTTGTTCTGCCGCTCTTATGTGGCATGGGCGCCCCGCCCATGTTACACGGGCGAGGCGCCCGTGCCACAGTAGAGCAAGCGTCCTTCGTGCCTGCAAGGTGTGGTTCAAAAGGTGAAGATCAAGCCGGCGTAGGATTCGATGCCGTCGAAGCTGGGGTTGTTGATTCGGCCGTGGACGTCGCCGTTGGAGAGGTGGAAATAGCGTGCGCCGGCCATGAGGTGGACGTTGTTGAAGAGGTGCCAGGTTGCGCCGCCGCCGACGCGGCCGATGTAGTTGTAGGTGGTGCCGAATTCGGGGACGGCGGTGTTGGAGAAGATGCGGGAGCCGCCGCCATCGAAGTAGAGGGTGAAGCGGTCGATGCGGAGGAGGTGGATTCGGCCGCCGATGTCGAAGGAGCCGGCGGTGGCGTCGTTGTCGGGCTGGTCGATGAGATAGCCGGAGAGGCCGAAAGTGAAGGCGACGTTTTTCCAGATGTAATAGTTGAGGCGGGCGGAGCCGGTGGTGAGGTAATCCTCGCTCCAGCGAATGTGGATGATGTAGGAGCCGGCGAGGTCGAGAGACCAGGTATTTTTGTCGAAGGGTTGGGCAGTGGGAGAGGTGGCGGGGACGTCGGGGAGGAGCGGGTGGTCGTCGTCGAGGAGGCGAAAGTGGTCGGCATGGGAGATGGAGGTCAGGATGAGGAGGATGAGGCAGATTCGTAAGGGGAGCATGGGCGGGATTATAATTGGGCGGAGAGGATGTGCGGAATGAGTACATTCCACACTGCCGAAGCCTTGGGCGAGGTGCCCAAGCCACAAATGAAAACAAGAAGCCCCCTCACCCTGGCCCTCTCCCCCAAGTACGGGGGCGAGGGAAAAAGAGGGCACCGCGAGAGGGGATAGTTGGTAAGCATGTGCGGAATTGGCGGAATTCTTGCGTGGGATGATCGGTTTCGCGTCACGCGCGAGATGATGGGGAGGGTTTGCCGGGCGATTGCGCATCGGGGGCCGGATGATGAGGGGATTTTTTTGAGGGATGAGGAATGTCGGGCAGGAATGCCCGACCCACTGGGGAGGGCGCAGGTGGGGTTGGCGTTTCGAAGACTAGCGATTTTGGATCCGGACCCGAGGGCAAATCAGCCGGTTGTGGATGCGCAGGGACGGGCGCTGGTTTTTAATGGAGAAATTTATAATTTTCGGGAGCTGAGGGGGGAGCTTGAGAAGTTGAGGCCGGATTATCAGTGGAGGACGAGCGGAGACAGCGAGGTTTTGCTGGCGGCGTATGCGACCTGGGGGCGCGAATGTTTGCAGAAGCTGAATGGGATGTTTGCGTTTGCGGTGTGGACGCCGGCGGGGGTTGATGGGAAGGCCCGGGGGGAGTTGTTTTTGGCGCGGGATCGGATGGGGCAGAAGCCGCTGTATTTTGCGCATGATCCGCGCGGGGCGATTGCATTTGCGAGTGAGTTGCCGGCGTTGCGGGTGCTGGAGTGGGTGAATGGGGAGATCGATCCGCGGGGGGTGGTGGATTATTTGATGTGGGGGTATGTGCCGAGAAGTGACTCGACGATTTATCGCGCGATCAGGAAGGTGCCGCCGGGGGCGTGGATGAGCGTCGTGCCTGGCGGAGTGGCGCAGAGTGGAGAATATTTTGGTGCGAATGATCCAGCGCCGGATGGGAGACCGAGGACGGGGGAGAAGCTGGTTTCGCGGACCAGGCATCTGGTTACGCAGGCCGTGAAGAGACAATTGGTTTCGGATGTGCCGCTGGGGTGTTTTTTGTCGGGAGGAATCGACAGCTCGATCATAGCGGCGGCGATGAGGGCATCTGTTGGGGAGGGGCAGAGGGTGTTGACGTTTTCGATCGGGTTTGATGATCCGCGCTATGACGAGACGAAATATGCGGCCGCAGTGGCGAAGCACCTGGGGACGGAGCACCGGCAGTTTGTGGTGCGGCCGAACGCGGCGGAGGATTTGCCGAGATTGGCGGCCGTGTTTGGGGAGCCGTTTGGGGATTCATCAGCGCTGCCGACGCATTATTTGTCGCGGGAGACGCGGAAATTCGTGAAAGTGGCGCTGAGCGGTGATGGGGGGGATGAAATGTTTGGGGGATATGATCGGTATCGGGCGATGGCGCTGGGAGAGAAGGTGGGGGCGCTGCCGAAGGGGATTTTGCAACTGGCGGGGGCGGGGAAGAGGTTGCCGGGGTCGCATCCGAAGTCGCCGGTGACGCGGTTGAAGCGGTTTTTGGCGACGATTGAGCTGGGGGCGGGGTCGCGGTACGCGAGTTATTTGCAGATTTTCGACCCGGGGGGGATTGGGGAGTTGTTGAACGAGGATTTGGCCGGGCATGTGGCGGTGGAGGCGAGCCGGAGGGTGGTGGTGGAGAGATTTGAGCAACTGACAAAGAAAGATTTGAAGCGGGATGTGGTGCGGGCGGCGCTGGCGGTGGATCGGGAGATTTATCTGCCGGAGGATTTGCTGGCGAAGGTGGACCGCTGCTCGATGCTGCATGCGCTGGAGGTGAGGAGCCCGTTTCTGGATCATGAGCTCGTTCACTTTGCGGCCGGATTGCCGACGGAATATTTGATTGGGGGAGGGAAGAAGAGATTGTTGCGGGAAGCGTTTGCGGGGAATTTGCCGGGGTTTGTGTTTAGAAGGAAGAAGATGGGGTTTGCGGTGCCGATTGGGAAGTGGTTTCGGACGTCATTGCGAGAGATGGTGCATGATGCGCTGTTGGCGGGGGATTCATTTGCTTTGTCGCATTTTAAGAAGAGTGAAATCGAGAGGTTGTTGAACGAGCATGCGAAGAGGAGGGATCATTCGCAGAGGTTGTATGCGCTGTTGATGTTGGAGCTGTGGTGGAAGAATGCGCATCCTTAGGGAGACGCAACCGACGTGGTGACCTGGAGGATGGTGCGGTCGCGGAGGGCGAGGAAGCGCAGGGAACCGTCTTCCAGGAAAAGCGGCGGATGGCGGCCGAGGATTTGGTCGTATTGGCCGGATTCGTGAGTGTCGAGCAGGATCAGTGATTTGTTGTTGCGCTGGGCGATGAATGCGAAAGAGTGGCCGGTGGGAGAGGAGTGGAGGGAGAGAATCTGATCGAAATGGGCGATGGGTTTTTCGTCGATGAAGGCGGATTGGCCGGTGGCGGCGTGGGCGATGTACGCGATGTGCTGGTTGTCAGCGCTGAAGCGGGCGAGCGTGATGGATGGATGAGTGACGGTTGGTGCGTCATCGACGATGAGCGAGTCTTTGCCATCCCTGGAGGAGATGAAGAGGTGGCGCTGGCCGTCGGGGCTGAGGATAAGGCCGGTGAGTTTGCCGGAGTGGGTTTTGGGCTGGCCGTCGATGATGGCCAGGTTGTCGTTGCCGCGGGTGGCGAGGTAGGCGACGTGTTTGCCATTGGCGGAGAACTGGGCGGGGGTGAGAGTGTCGAAGGTAGGGCCTTCCTGGTCGTCGATGATCATGCGGGTCTGGCCCTTGGATGAAGCGATGTAGGCGAAACGGCGGCCGTCGGGGGAGAGGCGGATGTCGCTGATCAGATCGTGGGGTTTGGATTCAGTGCCGTTGATGACGGCGAATTGCTCGTTGGATTTGGCCGCGAGGTAGGCGGATGCGCCGTCGGCGGCGAGGGCTTGCCATTGGACGAAGTCGTAGGGTGGGCCGGGGGTGTTGTCGAGGATGGCATAGGTGCGATTGTTTTGTATGGCGGCGTAGGCGATGTGATGGCCGGCGGAGCTGAGGAAGAAGTGGGTGATGGAGTCGGCCAGCTCGCCCTCGTTGCCGTCGATGACCATGAGGGCCTTTTTGCGCTTGCGGGCGGCGTAGACGATGTGCTGCGAGTCGGCCGTGAAGGCGATGGTGTTCTGGATGATCCAGTCGCAGGGTTTTTGCTTTTGGCCATCAACGACGACGGAGATGGAATCTTCATCGCGCGAGATCCAGGCGAAGCGTTTCTGGTCCGGGCTGACGATGACTTCGGCGGGGCGGATTTCTTTGGGGAGGGGGGAGAGAGGAGCTTCGGTCGTCTTCAACGTCGGCGGAGCAGCCAGGAGACTGAGGAGTATGCGTGCGAGCATTGCCAAGCAGATATTACCGCGTCATGACCCGCCGGAGTATGCGCCGCGATAATCGTTCGATTACATCCGCTCCACGCCACATTCGGGACATTTGTTGGACGAGGCGCGCAGATCGTAGCCACAGAAGGAGCAGTGGCCTGCCTGTCGTCGCCGTCTGGATCGCCAGAGCGAGATGCCGCGAACGAGAGGAGCAATCAACAGGAAAGGCAGGACCCACCAGATGGGAACGACGCAGCGGAAGCCGGTGGCGGGGTAGCGGAAAGAGGGGAATGAATCAAATTTGATCCCTGCGAACGTGGGAATGGCTGCAATGGGTGTGGCATAGATGCCGCCGTGAGCACCGAGATAAAAACCATCAGGTCGGTCATAAAAATTTTTGCCATGATCTTGGCGGGTTTCGGAGATCTGTTTATCGAGGCGGATAATATGTTCTGACAAGCGTGAACGCCACGGATCCGGAGTGCTGTCGAAGTTCTTCGCCATGTCTGCTCGCATTTCCTGGAGTGATGCCAGCAATTGCTTCTGCGACTGCTTCCCCGCCTCGATGAAATCGGGATGACGCCAGTGGCCGAAGACCAATCGGTCGGCCTGGACCTCGAAAAAATAGAAGTGAGGCGTGGCAGTCGTGGCGTTGGCGTAAGGGACCGTATCTGTTCGTTTCAGCGAAATACCGTTGGAGAATTTGCGAAGGCAGATGCTCGTGAACAGCAGGGCCAGGAACAGAACCAATGAGAGGCCGCAGATGATATTGCGGGCCCAGCGGAACATGCAGGTATTTTAAGCCTGAAATCGCATCAGCCGGAAATTCTGGAGCTAGTGAAATTTATCACGATGAAGTATACCATTCCCCCGCTATGCCCAAGATCACCGTGGATGGTCGGACAATTGAGTGCAAAGAGAAGCAGATGGTGCTTCAGGCGTGTCTGGATTCAGGGTTGCAGATTCCGCAATATTGCTATCACCCCGGACTTTCCATCGTGGCATCGTGCCGGATTTGTCTGGTGGAGGTGGAGGGGCTACCCAAATTGGTGCCATCGTGTCAGACTCCGGTGCGGGATGGGATGGTGGTTTATTCCACCTCGCCAAAGGCCATCGCCAATCAGAAGGCGGTGATGGAGTATCTGCTGATCAATCATCCGCTGGATTGTCCGGTGTGCGATCAGGCGGGGGAGTGTTATTTGCAGGATTATTCTTACGAATATGGCCGGTCGGAGTCGAGATTTGAGGAAGATAAGGCCAAGAAGCCCAAGAAGGATGTGGGGCTGAATGTGCTGCTTTACAACGACCGGTGCATCATGTGTACGCGGTGTGTGAGGTTCACGCGGGAAGTGAGCGGCGGGAGCGAGCTGTATGTGGATGGGCGTGGGCACAAGGAAGAGATCGATATTTTTCCGGGCAAGCCGCTGGATAATAAGTTGTCGGGGAACGTGGTGGATTTGTGCCCGGTGGGGGCGCTGCTGGACAAGGATTTCCTCTTCAAGCAGCGGGTTTGGCTCTTGAAGCAGGCGCCTTCAATCAGCCCGGCGGATAGCGGGGGGGAGAATATTTACATCGAGTACAACGAGGGCATCATTTACCGGATCAAGCCGAGATTTAATCCGGGGGTGAACCAGTGGTGGATCAGCGATGATACGAGGTATTCGTTCAAGCCGGTACACAATGTCGGAAGGCTGAGGCTGGCGAAACGAAGTCAATATGGCAGCCAGATTGAGACGACTTATGGGAAGGCGATGGAGGCCGCTGACGCCGGCTTGAAAGCGGCGGCAAAGGAGGCGGCCGGGTCGGTGTATGCGGTGCTGTCGCCGATGATGAGCTGTGAGGAGGCGTGGCTGCTTGGGAAATATGTCAGGTCGATTGATCCGGCGGCGGTTTTGATTCTGGGCCCGGTGCCGACGATGGGGGCGGATGAGGTTTTCAAGAATTACCTCAGCGGCAAAGAGACTTTCAGGATCAAGGCCGAAAAGGTGCCCAACTCGGCGGGAATTCGGCGGGTGATGGGGATGCTGGGGGGAGTGAGCGGGACGTTTGAGGATTTTGTGGCGGGGACCAGGGCGGAGGTTAAGAATTTGCGGGCGGGGTGGATTGTGGGGGGATATCTGTCGAATTGGATTCCGGCGAATCAGCCGGCGCAATTCAAAAAGGCCTTTCGGGTGGTGCAGGATATTTTGCCGACGTCGCTTTCGGAGGCGGCGGAGGTGGTGCTGCCGGGGGCCGCGTGGGCGGAGAAGGATGGGTGCTGGGAGAATTATGCGGGGAAGATTCAGGCCTTTAGCGCCGCGATTCGGCCGGTGGAGGGGGCGAGGCGGGAGGGGGATGTGTATCTGTCGTTGCTGGGGAGGAAGGGGATGTATCAGGCGGAGCAGATCAGGAAGGAGATGGGGGAGCCGTTTGCGGCGGTGAAGGTGGCGGGTGTGCGGGAGGAGGAGAGACGGTTGGAGTTTGTGGAGTTGTAGTTTAAGGACACGGGCGGGACGGCCGTGCCACGAAGAAGAGAAATATGCGGGAATTCTTTCAGTCATTACCACCGTGGGTGTTTATTGCCATCATCGCCCATGCGGTGGTGTTGGGGACCGTGGCATATCTCATTCTGCTGGAGCGGAAGGTGGCGGCGTGGGTGCAGGACCGGCTGGGGCCGAACCGCGTGGGGCCCAAGGGGTTGTTACAGCCGATCGCGGATGGGTTGAAGTTTATTTTTAAGGAAGATTTTCGGCCGGCGGGGGTGGATCGGGTTTTGTTCACGCTGGCGCCGGCGATGTTCATCATCGTGGTGATCATTTCCATCGCCGTGGTGCCGCTGGGGGGAGTGCATGAGAAGACGGTGGTTTACGATGTGAGCGGGGCAAACGATCCGAAAAAAGAGGCGCTGGAGAAGGCGCCGCGGGGGGCTGAGGTGGTGGAGGGGCCGCGAATTGAAGAGCGAGCGAATGCAGAGGGAGAAAGCGGCGCAGTGCTGGCGACGGTGGTGTATCGCTATCCGGTGCAGATCGCCAAATTGGATATTGGAGCGCTGTTCATCATCGCGGTGCTGTCACTGGCTGTGTATGGCGTGGTGATCGGCGGGTGGGCGTCGAACAATAAATATTCATTTTTGGGAGGGCTGCGGGCGACGGCGCAGATGATTTCATATGAGATTCCGCTGGGGTTGTCGCTGCTGTGCATCGTGGTGATGTTTGGGACCCTGCAACTTGATGAGATCGTCAACAAGCAGGCGCATTACTGGGGGATCGGCGGCCTGAAGCTGCTGCCGGCGTGGAACGTGTTTGCGCAGCCGATGGCGTTCCTCATGTTTTTGATTTGCATCCATGCCGAAGCGAATCGTGCGCCTTTTGACCTCGCCGAGGCGGAACAGGAGCTGGTGGGGGGCTATCACACGGAATATTCGGCCATGCGGTTTGCAATGTTTTTCCTGGCCGAATACATGGGGATGATCACGACGTCGGCCGTTTGCGTGGCGCTGTTTTTTGGCGGCTGGCATTTTCCCGGACTGAGCGGGCCGGATCCAGTGCATCCGGAGGTGACGGCCAGCATGGGATTGATCCTGGCGCGATGCCTGGTGTTCTTTGTGAAGACAATGCTGGTGATTTTCGTGTTCATGTGGGCGAGATGGAGTTTGCCGCGGTTTCGGTTCGATCAACTGATGATGCTGGCATGGCGGGCGCTGATTCCGTTGTCGCTATTGATGCTGATGACGACGGCGATCGTGGTTTATGTGTTTGGGGCGAATGATCGGGCGCACATGCGAGTTGGGGGGAGGATGGCGCTGGTGCTGCTGGTGGTGAATGGTGTGTTGACGGTGTTGATCATGTTGGCCAGCCGGTATTTGCCGGCCGCCCCGCAGACGAATCGCAAGATCAGGGTCGAGGGGAGCAGGTTCGAGACGACGCCGGTGGCGGCGGCATCATAATTTTTGAGGACATGGGCCAGGCGCCCATGCCACGGAAGAGCATGAAAGATTCGGATGTCATCGAGCTGAAGGAGCCGAAGCTGTCGCTGGGGGACCAGTTTTACCTGCCGCAGGTGAAGGCGGGGCTGGGGACGACGCTCAAGCACCTGTTTCAGGTCGTGGTGAAAAACAAGCATCGAGTGATTCAGTATCCGGAGGAGAAGCGGGACGATTTGCCGGTGGAAGAGGGAGGGATGTCTCTTCGGACGTATCGAGGGGTGCATCGGCTGAACAAGGATGAAGAGGGACGGGTCAAGTGCGTGGCCTGTTTCATGTGCTCGACGGCCTGCCCGGCTCGGTGCATTCATATCGAGGCCGAGGAGTCGCCCTGGGCGGATCGGGAGAAGTATCCGGCCAAGTTTGATATCGATGAGCTGAGATGCATCTACTGTGGGATGTGCGAGGAGGCCTGTCCGGTGGATGCGATTGAATTGACCCATGAGTATGACATCGTGGGACTGACGCGGCAGGAGATGATTTTCGACAAGTCGAAGCTGCTGGAGATATTCGACCAGACGGTGGAGAAGGAGCCGATGTAACGGTTTTTGTAGTGCAGCCTTTCCAGGCTGCATTTGCAGGCTGAAAGCCAGCACCACAAAGCCCTTTGTGAAATTCGTCACGCATTGGCTTGCAAGGGGAGGAGGGGGTTCTTAGACTTCCACCTCCATATTCCGGCCGCCTCATTATCCATGCTCAGCCTGCCTTCCACCTTCTCTCTTCTGGCCGCTTCTGTATTGTCGCCGGTGACGATTCTGATTCTCTGCGTCGTGGCCGGCGTGGGAACTGTCCTGCTCCTGCCCGGAAAGCGCGAGGCGACGATCCGGTGGATCGGCGGCGTGATCCTGCTGGCGGCGCTGCTGATTTTTATCGCATTGATTGTGCGTGAGGGGGCAGGGCAGCGCGGGGAAGGGGTTTACTTCTGGCTGTTTTCGGGGATCGCGGTGATCAGCGCGATTCGCGTCGTGAGTCATGCCAAACCGGTTTATTCAGCGCTCTATTTTGTGCTGACGGTGCTGGCGGTGGCCGGATTGTTTGTGCTGCTGTGGGCGGAGTTCATGGCGGCCGCGCTGATCTTGATTTACGCGGGGGCGATTCTGGTGACCTATGTGTTTGTGATCATGCTGGCCTCGCAGGCGCACAGCGGGGCGAGCGGACAGGCGGCCGAGGGGGCGGAGTATGACCGGGTGAGCCGCGAGCCGGTTTTGGCGACGGCCGTGGGGTTTGCCTTGATGGGGGTTTTGCTGTTTGTGATCTTTGAGAAGTCGGAGGGGATGGTGCGGGCGGGCGCGGCGCTTGCGGCCGATGCGGTGATGGAAGGCGGGGCCGTGCGGGCGCTGGGGGCCTATTTGTTTTCGGATCAACTGCTGACATTGGAGCTGGCGGGAGTCCTGTTGACGGTGAGCATGGTGGGGGCGGTGATCATAGCGCGAAGATATGTGGCGGAAGGAGCGGGAGAGGCGCGGCCGGAGGTGATCGTCTCGCCGGCGACGCCGCTGGATGATGATCCGCACAGCATTCCAGTCTATGGGACGAGGAATCCGGTGGCCAAGGCGTATCCGGAAAACTAAGGGACCAGGGACATGGGACAAGGGACAAGAGGAACCGAAGCATGACGGTGTTGGTGCTGCAAAGATATCTGGCGGTGGGGGCGATTCTGTTTGTCATTGGACTGATCGGGTTCATGACACGACGGAATCTGATCGTGCTGTTTTTGTCCACCGAGCTGATGTTCCAGGGGATCGCGGTGAATTTCATCGCCTTTGGGCGCTATCACCTGGGGCAGGCGTTTTTTCATGGACAGGCGTTTGTGGTGTTCCTGCTGGTGATCGCCGCGGCCGAGGCGTCGTTGGCGCTGGGATTGGTGGTGTTGTTGTTTAGAAGAAAAAACACGCTGGATGCGGATGCTTGGAGGGAATTGAAGGGATAGGAACGGCGGCCCAAGCCGCCCCTACGGATTTGGGAATTGGACAGCGATGGAAGGTCTGTTCGCCGTCAGAATTTCGTATTTGATTCCACTATTGCCTCTGATTGGGGCAATTGTGGCCGGGTTCTTGGGTGCGCGGTGGTTGAAGGAGAAATCTCACTGGCCAATCTGGATCGGCGTGGGGTTGAGCGCGGTGCTCAGCTTTGTGCTGTTGTTTGGGATGATTGGAAAATGGCCGGGTCATGCGGCCGCTGTGCCAAAGCCGGGCGAGGAAGTGTCGCTGGAAACGCGGGTGCTGAGCACACAGCTCAAAGCGATGGCTATGAGCGTGAACTGGTATCGGTGGATCGAGGCGGGGGATTTCAAGGTGGAGGCCGGGGCGCTGATCGATCCGCTGACGGCGGTGATGCTGTGCGTGGTGTGCGGCATTGGGTTGCTGATCACGATTTTCGCGGCCGGGTATATGAAGGGGGAGAAGGGGTATTTCCGGTTTTTCGCGTACCTGGGGCTGTTCATCTTCGCGATGACGGTCCTGGTGATGGCCAACAATTTTGTGCTGCTGTATCTGGGATGGGAGGGCGTGGGGCTCTGCTCGTATCTGCTGATCGGCTTCTATTTCGAGAGGCCGGCCGCGCGGGAGGCGGCCAAGAAGGCGTTTCTGGTCAATCGGATCGGGGATTTTGGATTTGGTCTGGGGATCATGCTCATTTTCGTGATCTTCGGGACGGTGAGCTTTTTTGGAGATGGGGCGGGGACCAACAGCGGCGTGCTGGAGCTGGCCATCCCGGGAGGGAATTTTCTGGGCGCCCTGGAGCCATGGAAGCGACAGGCGATTCCGTGGATTCCGTTCCTGCTGATGCTGGGAGCGTTTGGGAAGAGCGCGCAGTTTCCGCTGTATGTCTGGCTGCCGGATGCGATGGAAGGACCGACGCCGGTGAGCGCGCTGATTCACGCGGCGACGATGGTCACCGCCGGCGTATACATGATCGTGCGCTGCGGGACGCTGTTCGTGCCCAATTCCGGGGCGATGTTCACGATCGCGACGATCGGGACGTTCACGGCCATATTCGCAGCCGTGATTGCGCTGCGGCAGTTTGATCTGAAGAAGGTGTTTGCGTATTCGACGATCAGCCAGTTGGGGTTCATGTTTGCGGCGGTGGGATTGTGGTCGCCGGTGCCGGGGATTTTTCACCTGGTGACGCACGCCTTTTTCAAGGCGCTGCTGTTTTTGTCATCCGGCGTGGTGATGCACGCGATGCTGGGGCACCTGGACATGCGGAAGATGAGCGGGCTGCGGAAGGTTTTGCCCAAGACGCATTTGTTGATGCTGGGGGGATGTTTGGCGCTGGCGGGGGTGCCGATCTTCGCGGGATTCTGGTCGAAGGATGAGATTCTGGTTTCGGCGTGGGTTTACAACAAAGGGATCTTCCTGGTTCTGCTGTTCACGGCGTTTTTGACGGCGTATTACACGTTTCGGCTCTATTTCAGGGTGTTTCAGGGACCGGTGATGGTGCCGACGGAAGCGGCGGAGGGGCATGCGCATGGGCATGATGAGGAGCATGGGCACGAACCGGTGGATGAACATTTGCAGGGTCAGGCGCACGCGGCGGCTGAGCATTCGCACGAACCCGCGATCATGATCTGGCCGCTGGTGGTGCTGGCGGTGGGGGCGGCGTTGGCGGGATTTTTAAATTGGCCGGAACGGGAAAAGAGTCTGGGTGGATTTTTGGGGGAGAGTCCATCGCTGATTCTGGCTCACCTGGCGACGGATGCGCGTTACAACGCGCGATTTGTCCTGCCGGTGCCGTTTGGGGCGGAAGAGATGGAGCTGAAGGCGGTTCGGGACCAGATGCACTCGGTACACGTGGTGGTGGCGGTGCTGAGCATCCTGGCGGCCGGTCTGGGGATTTATTCCGCGTATTCATTACATTTGAAAAATCGCAGTCGCGGAGAGGAATTGGTTGCGCGATATCCGGGGCTCACGCGCGCCCTGGAGGCCAAATTCTGGGTGGATGAGGTCTATCAGGCGGCGGTGGTTGAGCCGCTGCGGGGGCTGGGGCGGCTTTTCTATGCGATCGACCGGTATGTGGTGGATGGAATTGTCTGGATGGTCGGTTTTGTGCCCCAGCTCTTTGGGTTCACCTTGAAATTGAGCACGCAGCGCGGGTCTTTGCAGGGATACGCGGTGACCATGCTGCTGGCGGTGGTGGTGATTTTGCTGGTGCTGTTTCTTTAGGATGGATGAATGCCGGAGACTGGCAAGCTAAACCTGGATGACGCCCTGAGCCTGGCGGTTATCGCCATCCTGGCGCTGCCGATGCTGGGCGCGGTGATATGCGCCCTGGTGCGCAATGCGCGGGATGCGCGATGGATCTCATTGATCACGAGCGTGCTTTGTTTTTTACTGACCATCCCGCTGCTGGCCAACTTCAAATGGCATTCACCGCAGCCGCTGGCGAACCAGTTTTATTCCGCGCTGGGGCAGATCGAATCGATCGGGTTCAATCTGCACATCGGAGTGGATGGGATTTCCATCTGGTTGCTGGCGCTGACGACCTTTTTGATGCCCCTGGCGATCGCGGCCAGTTTTGCCAGCATCCGCGAGCGGCCCAAGGAATATTACGCGTGGATGCTGGCGCTCCAGGCGGCCATGGTGGGCGTGTTCCTGGCCCGGGATGGATTGCTTTTTTACATTTTCTTCGAGCTGACGCTGGTGCCGATGTTTTTCATCATCGGCATCTGGGGCGGGCCGCAGCGGCGATATGCGGCGGGGAAATTCTTCCTGTTCACCTTCACCGGCTCGCTGTTCACTCTGGCGGCGATCATTTATCTGGGATTGAAGACAGGTGAGTTTGATATTAACGCGATGGTGGACCATGCCCGAAGTTCGCTCATGAGCGATAAGGAGCGCTTCTGGCTGCTGCTGGGATTTCTGGCCGGGTTTGCGGTGAAAGTGCCGCTGTTCCCGCTGCACACGTGGCTGCCACTGGCGCACACCGAAGCGCCGACGTCCGGGTCGGTGATTCTGGCCGGCGTGCTGCTGAAACTGGGGACCTATGGGATCTTGAGATTTGCGCTGCCGGTGGGATTCGGGACGGTCCCGACAGTCGTGCAGATCGTCGGCATCGTCTGCCTGGTGGGGATCATTTACGGCGCCCTGGTGGCGTGGGTGCAGCAGGACATCAAGAAGCTGGTGGCGTATTCATCGGTCTCGCACCTGGGATTCTGCGTGCTGGGATTGGCCGCGCTGAATGTGGAGGGTGTTTCCGGATCGATTTTGTACATGATCAATCACGGGCTTTCGACGGGGGCGCTGTTCCTGGTGGTGGGAATGATTTATGACCGGTATCACACGCGCGATATCAACGAGCTGTCCGGGTTGGCGCGGAAGATGCCGGTGCTGGCGTTCTTTTTCATCCTGTTCACCCTGAGCAGCATCGGGTTGCCGGGGTTGAATGGATTTGTGTCGGAGTTCTTGACGATCCTCGGGGCGTTTAAGTCGCCGCACCTGGGGGTTGGATATGGAGTGCTGGCCGCGCTGGGGATTATTTTGGGTGCGGTTTACATGCTGCACATGGCCGCGCGGGTGATCTGGGGGCCGCTGAAGACGCCGGGCGGGGATCAACATGGACACGAGCCGGCCGCGCACGAGGCGGACAGTGGAGAGACATTGCCGGTGGATTTGAATCGGCGCGAGGTGGCGATTTTGGCGCCGATTGCGCTGGCGGTCGTGGTGTTGGGGGTCTTGCCGAACCTGGTGCTCAAGACACTGGAAGCGCCGGTGCGGCAATTGATCGTCGGGGCCGAGGGTGAGCAGCAGCAACAGGGGATCTCCAAACCGCAATTGGCGACGGCGGGTGAGCGATGAGGGCGATGCTGGCCAACCTCGCCCCGGAACTGATGCTCAGCGGCATCGCGTGCATTTTGTTTTTGCTGGGATGCTCCAATAAGAAACCAAGCCGGCAGATGGCGCCGTTTTTGGCGCTGATTGCTCTGGGATTCGTGCTGGTGCCGGTATTCGCTCGGCGGAATGTGGGGCGGGTGGAGCCGATGGATTCGGCGGTGGTGGTGGATGGGATCGCGACCTTCATCCGGATGCTGACGCCGGTGGTGGCGATCCTGTTGCTGCTGCTGGCGTGGCCGACCAATCGGGAGCAGACGGGGAATTCCGCGCTGAATTATGGGAACGATGGCGGGGAATTCTTCGCGCTGTTTTTGCTGTCTATCGCGGGATTGATGCTGGTGAGCGTGGCCAACGATTTGATCCTGCTGTTTTTGGCGCTGGAGCTGGTGAGCATCCCGACCTACATCATGGTTTCGATTTCGCGGCCGGCGGCGGTGGCGCAGGAAGCGGGGGTCAAATACTTTTTCCTGGGGGCGCTGTCGGTGGCGGTGATGCTCTTTGGGTTCAGCTATCTGTATGGGGCGACGGGGCAGATCAACATGCCCAAAATTGGGGCGGTTTTGCAGCAGACGATTGGCAGCACGGGAAACCTGGCGGCTTGGCAGAAGATGGGGGTGCTGCTGGTGATTTTGGGCCTGGCGTTCAAGATGGCCGCCTTTCCGCTGCACTTTTACGCGGGGGATGTGTACGAAGGGGCCGCCACGCCGGTGACGGCTTTCCTGGCGTTCGTGCCGAAGACGGCGGGGTTTGTAGCGCTGTTCAAGATACTGGCGATGGTGGGAGGGGATGATTTTGCGTTATTGCCCAGGCAGATCGCGTGGCTGCTGTGGGCGCTGGCAGCGCTGTCGATGACGGTTGGCAATGTGCTGGGCTTGCTCCAGAGCAACGTGAAGCGGGTGCTGGCATACAGCTCGATTGCGCACACGGGATACATGCTGGTCGGGGCGGCGGCGCTGGCCGGGGTTTCGGACGGCAGGCCGGTTGGGCCGGTAGCGCTACAGGGAATCCTGTTTTATCTGGCGGCGTATGGGCTGATGAATGCGGCGGCGTTTGGGGTTTTGATGATGCTCCCCTCGCGGGATGGGGAAGGGGCGGCGGAGACATTCGATGATCTGGCCGGGCAAGGGCGGCGGCACTTGGGACTGGGGCTGGCGATGGCGGTGGCGTGCTTCAGTCTGATTGGGATTCCGCTGACGGTGGGATTTGCGGGGAAGCTGTTCTTGATTGTGCCAGCGCTGCGCGGTGGGATGACAATTCTGGTGATCATCCTGATCGTGAATGCGGCGATATCGGCGGCGTATTATCTGAGGATCGTGGGGAGCATGTTCCTGCGGCCGGCCGCGGCGGCGGAGCAGGAGGGGGCGGTGATGGTTGGTGGGCCGGCTGCGCCGCGGATGCAGGTGACGGTTCTGATGGCGGTGATCGGCTCGGTGGTGGCGACGCTGGGTTTTGGGGCGATACCGCAGGCGACGGAACTGCTGTTCAAGCAGGCGGAAACGGCGGCCACATCGCCAGCCCCAACGACGCGGCCGAGTGGGGCGGCGGTGGCGAGCGTGGGGAGATGAGTTGAGATTTCGGATTTGAGATTTTCCGGTTCGAGGGGCCGAGCGGGGACCTCCAAGAAGATTTTAGCGGAATGTTGCAGCCGAGTTGTTAACGCGGCGATGTGCTGGTGCGCGCGGCATTATCGGACAGTTGACGGCGGACGCTTGAGTCAAGACTGGCGGCAAGGCGATTACCGGGCGGGGGATGGGCAATTATTAAGGGAAGGTGTGGGGGTTGGTCGAAATCAGCAGTGACCCTTCGCACGAAGGGCGGCGGAATCCCAGGTGTGCGTTGGGAACCTCAGGGCGTGAGCAGCCCTGGGGTCGGATGGCCGGTCGGGCCGGTCAGCCGCAGATGCTCTCCCGCGGCACGGTCTGCCGGCGGGAACCTCAAGGTGCGGCCGCGAGAGCGCTGGCCGCCGGGAAAGGAGTAGACAATGACCAACCCCAGGAGTCGCATAGTGGCGGCCGTTGCGGGTGTTATTTCGATGGGTGCTGCTGCCGCATGGGCGGCGGACACCACGCCGGTTCAGACGAATCAGGATGCCACGATTCGAGAGCTTCAGGCGAAGGTGGCAGCGCTGGAGGCAAAGCAATCGGTCAACGGGCAGGAGATGAATGCCACGATCGACAGCGTGCTGCGTGACGCCGAGCAGCGGAGCAAGCTGCTGGCGACGAGCGGCGAGATGTCGGCAGGATATGAGGATGGTTTTTACATCCGGGCCGGCGATGCGTTTGTGCTGAAGCCGGGCGTCTTCTTCCAGTTCCGCAACGTGCTGAATTTTCGTGAAGACACCAGCGGCGCGAAGGCGGATGAATTCGACAATGGGTTTGAAGTCCGCCGGATGAGGCTGAAGCTCAACGGCACCGCCTTCTCGAAGGACCTGGAGTATTCGTTCGTGTGGGATGCCAATCGCGAAGGCGGCGGGACATCGCTGCTGGATGCCTGGGTCAAGTACATGTTCAACGACACGTGGGGCATCCGCGGCGGGCAGTTTAAGGATCCGCTGACGCACGAGAAGCTGGTCAGCTCGGAGAAGCAAATCGCGGTTGACCGCACGCTTGCCGACAACCTTCTGGGCGGCAGTTTGTACGATCGCGTCCAGGGGGTGACGGCGATCTATGGCGGGCACAAAGAGAGCAACCCTCTCTCCGCCGAGTTTGGCATCACCGACGGCGGGCCCGCGTCGATGAACACCAACTTCACGAAGCATGGCTTTGACTTCGGGATCGTCGGCCGCGTGGAATACAAGTTGATGGGCGACTGGAGCGCCTATGGCGATTTCACGGCGAAGGACAACAAGTCGGACCTGCTGGTTGTCGGCGGCGCTCTGGACTGGAGCCAGGCGGGCAATGGCAATCTGCTTTCGATGACCGTGGATGCGCAGTGGGAAAACCGGGCCGGCCTGGGAGTTTATGGCGCGATCCTGATCCAGAACATCGATGACAACCTGACGGGCGCGAGCAGCGACACCACCAACTGGGGCTTCGTGCTTCAGGGGAACTATGTGCTGAACCCGGCGTGGGAAGTCTTCGGACGGCTTGATATGGTGCTGTTCGACGACGACGTCGCGTTTGCCGGCGGCAATACGGAAGATACGTTTTATGAGCTGACCGCGGGCGTCAACTATTACCTTGGGGCCAATGGATCCTGGAAGCACCGGGCGAAGTTCACGGTGGACCTGGGCTTCCTGCCCAACGGAGCGCCTTCGAACCAGAACGGCATTGGAGTTCTCGATGCCAACGACGGCGGCACGGAGATTGTGCTGAGGTCGCAGTTCCAACTGGTGTTGTAGTTGGGTTGAAAATTTCATAGAGAATTTGTCGCGGGCCAGGTGGAATCCTGGCCCGCGAATTTTTTTTGGTGAGGTCATTGCTGGGCGAGTTTTTTGTAGAACTCTTTCAGGGATTCGGACCAGGCGGCGGGGAGGTTGCCGTTGACGACGTCGTTGATCTGGTCCTCCATGCGGTCGGAGGCGGTGGGGCTGGTGTCTTTCTGGACGTGGAGCTGGCCGCTGAGCAGGAGGTGGGATTCATCCATGCGGTCGAGCATGATGTCGCGGCGGC
>DASYUA010000259.1:0-3003 GCA_036001665.1 Tepidisphaeraceae bacterium | reverse complement strand
GAGCACTGGCAGCAAGCTGCCAGTGGCACCAGAAAGGAAGAGATGAAATGGCGAAGCGATTTGCGGATTTGAATGAGCAGGAGATTCTGGCGCTGGCGATCAGCAATGAGGAGGAGGATTCGCGGGTGTATGCGGATATTGACCATGCGCTGCGGGGGGATTATCCGGCGACGGCGAAGATTTTCGAGGGAATGGAGGCCGAGGAGCAGGAGCATCGGCGGGGGCTGACGGAGCTGTATCGCAGCCGGTTTGGGGAGCACATTCCACTGATTCGCCGCGAGGATGTGAAGGGATTCATTCGACATAAGCCGGTTTGGCTGGTGCGGCCGCTGGGGATTGAGGCGGTGCGGCGGTTGGCGGAGACAATGGAGCTGGAGACGAGGCGGTTTTATGAGCGGGCAGCGCAGCGGACGACGGATGTGGCGACGCGAAAGCTGCTGGGGGATCTGGCGGCGGCGGAGGCGAAGCATTCAGCGCTGGCCGAGGAGTTGGAGAAGGAGCATCTGACGACGGAGGCGAAGCACAGCGAGGAAGAATCGTCGCGGCGGCTGTTTGTGCTGCGGGTGGTGCAGCCGGGGTTGGCCGGATTGATGGATGGATCGGTATCGACGCTGGCGCCGCTGTTTGCGGCGGCGTTTGCGACGCACAACTCGATGGATGCGTTTCGGGTGGGATTGGCGGCGAGCGTGGGGGCGGGAATATCGATGGGGTTTGCGGAGGCGCTGAGTGATGATGGGAGCATGACGGGGCGGGGGACGCCGCTGTTGCGGGGTGTGGTTTGTGGGTTGATGACGTGCGCGGGGGGGATTGGGCACACGCTGCCGTATTTGATTCCGAGTTTTCATACGGCGACGGCGGTGGCGGTGGGGATTGTGATTATTGAGCTGCTGGCGATTTCGTGGATTCGCAACCGGTATATGGACACGCCGTTTCTGGCGGCGGCGTTTCAGGTGGTGATTGGGGGGGTGTTGGTGTTTTTGACAGGGATATTGATTGGGAGCGCGTGATGTTGGTGTCGGGCAGGAGTGCCCGACCCACCGATATGGCGGACAAGAATGTCCGCCCCACCGAAGAGGGGGAGTTTGGTACGATGTCCGGTCTTTGCAAGGAGTGAACTTGGCAACCCCGGAAGCCAAATATATGAATAGGCTGGCGAAGGAGACTTCGCCGTATTTGTTGCAGCATGCGCACAATCCGGTGGATTGGCACGCGTGGGGGGCGGAGGCGTTTGAGGAGGCGCGGAAACAGAACAAGCCGATTTTTTTGTCGGTGGGATATAGCACGTGTTACTGGTGTCACGTCATGGAGCGGCAGAGTTTTGAGAATGAGCAGATCGCCAGGGAGATGAACGAACGGTTCATCAATATCAAGGTGGATCGGGAAGAGCGGCCGGATGTGGATCAGCTTTATATGACGGCGGTGCAGGTGTTGACGCGGCATGGGGGATGGCCGATGAGCGTGTGGTTGACGCCGGATTTGAGGCCGTTTTATGGGGGTACGTATTTTCCGCCGGTGGACCAGGGAGGCCGGCCGGGATTCATGACGGTGATGCGGGCGATTGAGGGGGCGTATCGGGACCGGCCGGGGGATGTGGAGAAGACGGCGAGCCAGTTGGTGAATATTTTGCGGCAGGTGGCGGAGCCGCAGGCGCCGGAATCGCCGGTGACGATTGGGCCGGAATTGATCGAAGAAATTTTGGAGAGGTCGGTGGGGGATTATGAGAGCCAGTTTGGAGGATTTGGCAGCGCGCCCAAGTTTCCGCGGCAGACGCTGCTGGAATTGATGCTGGTTCACAACCGGCACGTGCCCAATGAGCGGCGGATGAAGATGCTGCGGCATGCGCTGGATGCGATGGCGGATGGGGGAATTCGGGACCATCTGGGGGGTGGGTTTCACCGCTATTCGACGGATGCGAAGTGGCTGGTGCCGCACTTTGAGATCATGTTGTATGACAATGCGATGCTGGCGTGGGTTTATGTCGAAGCGTTTCGGCAAACCAAAGAGAAGAGATATGCGGATGTGGCGCGGGGGATATTGGATTTTGTTTTGCGGGAGATGACGTCGCCGGAAGGTGGGTTTTATACGGCGATTGATGCGGAAGTGGATGCGATGGAGGGGTTGTCTTACCTGTGGACATTGGAGGAGGTGAGATTGGTGTTGGGGGAGGAGACGGACTTTTTCGCGAAGGTGTATGGTTTGGATCGGGGGCCGAATTTTGCGGATCCGCATCATGGGACGGGGCAGGCGGATAAAAATATTCTGTATCTGCCGCGGCCGCTGGCGGAGGTGGCGGGGGAGATGAGGATTTCGGCGGATGATCTGGAGGCGAAGCTGCGGCCGCTGCGGCAGAGGCTTTATGAGGCGAGGAGGAAGCGGGAGCAGCCGCTTTTGGATACGAAGATCATCACGAGCTGGAATGCGCTGATGATTCGAGGGATGGCGTATGCGGGGCGGATTTTGGGGGAAAAGCGGTATGTCGAGACGGCGGCGAAGGCGGGGGATTTTTTGTGGACGCGGCACCGGCATCCGGGAGGAGGATTGTGGAGGACGAGCCGGGAAGGGGTGACGAAGCATTTCGCATTTTTGGATGATTATGCGTTTTTGGCGCAGGCGTATTTGGAATTGAAAGAGGCGAGCGGCGATGAGCGGTGGGGGAAGCAGGCGAGAGAGATCGCGGCGAAGATGCAGGAGCGGTTTGGGGATAAAGAGAGTGGGGGATTTTATTTCACAGCGCAGGGGCAGGATGATTTGATTGTGAGGCAGAAGGTGGCGAGCGATTCGCCGTTGCCCAGTGGGAATGCGGTGGCGGTGATAGTGATGCTGGAATTGCGGATGATGGACGTGGCGCGGGATACGCTGGAGGTGTTTGCGAATCAGCTCGAGTTGAATGGGGAGGGGATGAGCTCGATGGTGGAGGCGGCGATATTTTATTTGAGGGGGAATGGGCCGATTTCGGTTGCGCCGGGGCCATGGCGGGGCAATCAGGGGGGTCGCCCGCAGACG
>DASYUA010000258.1:0-25000 GCA_036001665.1 Tepidisphaeraceae bacterium | reverse complement strand
GTGGGTGTTGTTGGGGCGGGTGCGGTCGAGGGTGCGGAGGGCGCGGGCTTGGTCGAGGGCGAGGCGGCGTTGCTCCAGTTGGGCGGAATTGGCCTGGATGATGAGGGAATCGGAGAGGAGCTCGGGGCTGGGGCGAGTGGTGGGGCGGGTGGTGGATTTGGGGGGTTGGAGGGAGAAGGTGGGAGTGGGGGCGGGGGGACGGCGGAGGTAGGCGAGGTAGAGAACGAGCGCGCCGAGGCCGAGGATGGCCAGGACGGAGAGTCCGGCGGTTTTTTGCGGGTCCTTCCGCAGGCGCTGGAAAAAAGGCCTCATTCAGTGTTGTTAATTCGCAGTGGGCGTGGGCGTTGTCAGGGAATTAAAAAATCTTTGGCGGCGGTGTGGCCGCAGGGCCATTCATGCCGCGGGCCGGTTGGAGGCGGGCTCGGCTTTTTGGACCTCGACGCGGTTGCGGCCGCAGCGTTTGGCGCGATAGAGAGCCTCGTCGGCGCTTTGGACAATGTGTTGTGTACACTGGGCGTCGGCGATGCCGAAGCTACAGGTGATGCGGATTGAAGCACCCTGATGGTGAAATTCGGTCTCGAAGATTCCAGCGCGAAGGCGCTCGGCCAGTTCCGCAGCGCCTTGGCTGTGGGTGTTGGGCCCGATGATGGCAAATTCCTCGCCGCCGTAGCGGCAGACGACATCCTCGATGCGACAGGCTTCCACCAGCAGATGGGCCACGTCGCGGAGGATCTGGTCGCCGCCGGGATGGCCGTAGTTGTCGTTGACCTGCTTGAAATGATCGATGTCACACATGATGCAGGACAGGGGCTTGTTGCTGCGCCGGGCCAGGGAAAGTTCGGCGGTCAGGCGCTGATCGAAGTAGGAGCGATTCCAGAGCCCGGTGAGGCCGTCGATCATGGCTTTTTTGGAAAGCAGGTGAAGGAGATAACTGGTGCGGAGCGTGGCGCGGACGCGGGCGCGAAGCTCGGCCATGTCGAAGGGCTTGGTGATATAGTCGGTTGCGCCCAGGTCCAGGCCCTTGATCTTTTCGTCGGTCTCTGAAGCACCGGTGAGGAAGATGACGGGAATGTCCCTGGTCTGCTGGTCGGCCTTGAGCCGACGGCACACTTCAAAGCCATCCATGCCGGGCATATCCACATCCAACAGGATCAGATCCGGAAGGAGCGTGCCTGCGCTGGTAAGACCTGACGGCCCGTCGTTGGCGAAGGTGACCTGCACCGGCTCGTCTTTGAGCCGTGCCGTCAGCAGTGCGTGGATCATCGACGAATCATCAATGACGAGAATCTTCTGTGGCACGCGAAGCCTCCTTAGATGGGTCGTATCCTTCAGCACGGCGAATGAGGGCAATGAGCTGCGACACGGCGGCGCTGAGGTCATCGAGGGGATCGCCATCTTTGATTCGCTTCTCGACGGCGGCGGCCAGGTGGCTGAGCTGAGCAAATCCATAGCCGCCACCAGCGCCTTTGAGCTGGTGGACGGCGCGCTTGAGCTCCGCAAGGTTATTGTCGTGCAGCAGGCTCTGAAGCTTGCTCACCTGGGCGGGGAGGTTCTGCACGAACTGGGTTACGATCTCCTTCATACCTGGATCGTTGGCATACTGGCTTTTGATGGCCGGCTCCTGTGGCGGAGGCGGGACTGGTGCGGGTGATTGCTGGACCGGCTGCGGCGGAGGCTCAACAGTGGCTTGAGCGCGGCCCAGGTAAAAGGAGAGGGTCTGAAGCAACTTGTCGCGATCGATGGGCTTGGTGAGATAGTCGGTGCAGCCGGCGCTGATGCATTTGGCCCGGTCTTCGGAGAGTGCATGGGCAGTGAGGGCGACAATGGGAGCACCCACACCCTTCTGGCGCAGCTTGCTGGTGGCTTCATAGCCGTCCATCTGGGGCATCTGCATGTCCATGATGATCAGGTCGTAAGGCAAATTCCGTGCGGTGGCGGCCAGAGTCATCTCGACCGCGATGCGACCGTTTTCGGCCAGTTCCACCTCTGCGCCGGCGGTCTTGAGGAGGAATGCGATGAGTCTCTGGTTGTCCAGGCCGTCTTCAGCGACGAGGATTCGCCCGCGCGGCAGCGTGGGAGGCGGGTGGGCCGGATCGAGGGGCCGCTGATTGCTGTCACCGGATTCAGTCGCCCCGACGACCATGGTCACATCCGCAAGAGGTCCGGTGTCGATGGTGACGGTGAAGGTGCTGCCTTTGCCGATTTCGCTGGTGACGGAGATGGCGCCGCCGAGCATTTCGACCAGCCGTTTGGAGATGGCCAGGCCAAGCCCCGTGCCGCCATACTTGCGAGACATGGAGGTATCGGCCTGGGAGAAGGGATTAAAAAGCCGCGACATCTGCTGGGGGTCCATTCCGATGCCGGTATCGATCACGTCGAAGCGGAGGCGCGGCGCCTGAGCGACAGTGTCCATGCTCACGAGCAGGCGCACGCCGCCGGCAGTGGTGAACTTGATCGCATTGTTGAGCAGGTTCATGAGGACCTGGCGGAGCCGCATGGGATCCGTGAGGATCGTCTCGGGGATGGGGCCATCGTATTGAACATTGAAAGGCAGGTCTTTGACGACGGCGGAGACGCGCATGAGCGAAGCGGTTTCGGAAACGATTTGCAGGGGCGAGCAGCGGACGCGCTCGATGGTCATGCGGCCGGCCTCGATCTTGGAGATGTCGAGGATGTCGTTGATGATCATGAGCAGGTGCTGGCTGTTGCGGCGGATGGTCTGGATGCACTGGAGGCGGTCGCTGGCGGTCTGGTTGGGGTAGAGCAGCAGGTCGGCATAGCCAATGATGGCGGTCATGGGGGTGCGGATTTCGTGGCTCATGTTGGCCAGAAAGGAGGTTTTGGCGCGGTTGGCCTCCTCGGCCCTGTCGCGCGCGGTGATCAGCTCACTGACGGTTATGTGAAGCTCCTCGGTGCGGAGGAGGACTTCTTCTTCCAGGTGCTGGCGGTGCTTCCCGAGCTGGTGATCGCGCTCCTGAATCTGGTGGAGCATCTCGTTAAAGCAGTCGGTGAGCTCTCCCGATTCGTCGTCGCCCTCCTTGGTGGCGCGAGCGGAATAATTGCGCTCGCGGGAGATTGCGCGCGAGACTTCGGCCAGGTGCAGGATGGGACGGGTGATCACCCGCTGCATTGCCGAAAAGGCGAAGAAGGCGGCAGTGCCGACGCCGGCGAGGACGGCGAAGGAAATGAGGATGTAGCGGCGGATCCTGTCCTTGAGGCCCTTAAGGCTGGAGCGGATCTGGACGCTGCCCAGGACTTTGTCATTGAGGGAGATGTGGCGGGAGAGTTGGAGGCAGTCGCCGCCGAAGCGATGCTCCCCGCCGGGCGGGGGCGCTTTCCATTGCCGCGGTGGGCCGCCGTCGCGGGAATATTCTGCGAAAACATCGCCATTGAGATCAACGATGCGGGCGTCGGTGATGGAGGGGACCGAGCGGAGGGAGGCGAGGGTTTCGGTGGCGTTGTTGTGGTCGCCGAAGGAGAGCGCGGCGGTGGTGTTGGAGGCGATGATGTCGGCATCGCTGATGGTTTCCTTGACCATCTCCTCCTGGAAGGTCCTGAGGTCGTTAAAGACGAATGCGGAGCAGGCCAGGAGCAATGAGAAACTGGTGGTCAGCATCGTGAGGATGATGAGCTTGGTTTTGATCGAGAGCTTGTAAAACCATCGCATCATTGCAGAGTTACTCCTCATAGATCGTGGCCAGTTTCAGGAGTTTGGCGCTGATTTTGAGCTTGCCGCGATCGGCGGCCTTGACGTTGATTTCGAAGCGGATGCGGTTTTTCTCCCGGTAAAAGCGGATGACGCCGCCGGCGCGGGTGAAATCTTCGCCATCGCCGATGGTCAGGACGCTTTTGCCGGCGAGGCGATTGAGGGCGGCGCGGCCGCCATTTTCGGCCGCGGGAATGAAGATGACGTGGCACTTGTCGACGCTGTCGGGGTTGGCGAAGTGGCGCACCGCCACGCTCCTGCCGCCGATGAGCTTGTCCTTGACGGCGCGTTCGAGGCCGCCGTGGAACGGATCCGGGCCGACGACGGCGAGCAAGATGGGCTCGTCCTGCGAGGAAAAGGCGCTGGCGGGCCAGTCGGTGAATTGGACGAAGTTGTAAATGAAGGCCGCCTTGATCTGATACTCGCCGGCTTCTTCGGCCCATGCCCGCGGCGGGACGAGCAGGAAGCACAGGAACACTGCGGCGAAGATGGCCAGGAATCGCGGGGTGAGGTGCTTCATGGGGGCTGGAGTGTTTCGAGGCGTCAGGGCAAAAGTCCGCGAACTAGAACCGCCAGCTCAACTGTGCATAAAAGGCCCGGTCGGGTTCAGTGGCAACGTCGAACAGCTCGCTGCCGAACTCGGGGTGGCGATCGTCAAAAAGGTTCTGAGCGCCGATGGTTAGATCCATACTTTTGTGCACGGTCCAGGAGAGTGAAGCATCGGTGCGGATGTAGGCGGGGATCTGGTGGTGGGACGCGTTGTCGACGTAGTACAATGCCGCGTTGAGCTGTAGATTTCTGGTCACATTGTAGTAGGTGCGGAGCTGGAACTGGTTGCGGGGCGAACCTCGCTCCAGCACATCCTGCCCATCCACGGCCACGGAGTCCGTCATATGAGCATTGAGCAGCAGGAGCGAATAGGAGGCCATGATGCGCCAGTTGTCGGTGATGTTGTAGTTGGCCGAAACTTCGCCGCCGTAGCTCTCGGCTTTCACGGAGTTCCCCAGGAGGATCGGCTGCACGATGCGGGGCGGAGCGGCAGCAGGATCAAAAAACGGCGTGCCGAGGCTGGAGCTGCGGAGGCGATCATAATCGTTATAAAACGTGGCCACTTCCACCGACAGCCTCGGCGTGGCCTGCCAGCGATAGCCCAGCTCATAGGCGATGAGCATTTCGGACTTGGAGTTTTCAGAGCCGGTGGTGACGGTCACGCCGGGGGGCCCCAGCGGCGTGGGGAAGGCGGTGAGGGTGATGTGACCAGCATCCTGGTAATACGCGGGCGTGCGGACGGCGCGGGAGACGGCGGCCCAGAGGGAGTTGCGGGAGTTTGGAGTCCAGACGCCGCGCACGCTGGGCTGTACTTCCAGGCCGGTGGAACTGTTCATTTCCAGCTTCGTTCCCAGCCACAGATGAAGCCGTTCGGGAACGAGAATGGCGTGGTATTCGACGAAGGCGCTGCCCAGGTAGTAGTCGCGGCTGTCGGGATCGAAGAAGCCCTGGTCGCCCATGTCGATGCGATCGGCAATGAGGCGGAAGCCCGCTCCCCAGATCAGGTCCTGGCGGTCGTCGAGTCGAAAGCGGTGATTGAAATCGACGTCGAAGGTGTCGGAGGAATACTGGAAGCGGCGGTCGTCGCGCTCCACACGGTCGTAATAAAGCTGAAGTGAAAAGCTGGAATGTTCCGAGATGTTGTGCGTCCAGCGAGAAAGGAAATAGCCACCGGCGGGAGTGGCGGTATCGTCGACCAGCGTGGTAAACGGAGGCGAGAAGGTGGGGATGGAGATGGTCTGGCCGTTGCGGCCGGAATAAATCTCGCCTTCGAGCGTGAGCTGGTCGGCCGATGTTGCGTATCGATCGATGCGGAAGCCGGCCCGCTGCGAGTCATAGCCATCGTGGTCATCGCTGCCGTCGGCGAGGGGGAAATCATCGTGGGTGCGATACTGGGCATAGACGCGATAGAACGTGTCTTTGTCGATGGCGCCGCCGTAGCGGGCAGCGCCGATTTGTTCCTCGGCGCCAGCGCGGCCGACGACGAGTCCGCCCTGGGTGTCGCGGGCGGATTTGGTGGTGATGTTGATGACGCCGTTGACGGCATTGGCGCCCCAGATGGTGGAGCCGGGGCCGCGAATGACTTCGATGCGTTCAAGGTCCTCCAGGAGATAGTCCTGGGCATCCCAGTTGACGCCTGAGAAAAGGGGTGAATAGAGGGTCCGCCCATCCTGGAGGACCAGGAGTTTTTCGCTGTAGATGCTGTTGAATCCGCGGGAGCTGATGGCCCAGCTATTGGCATTGAAGCGAGCGACATCGAGGCCGGGGACCATGCGGAGCAGCTCGGGGATGCTGCTGTGGCCGGAGCGGCGGATGTCTTCCTGGCTGATAACGGAGATGGCGGCGGGCGCCTGGGCAATGCGGATGCTTTGTTTGGTGACACTGGAGACCTCGACGTTCATCAGCTCATCGAGGCTGAGGCTGGTGAGGTCCTTGTCGGCGGGGCGGGTGTCGGCGTCGGCGCGGCAGAGAGGAGCGGTCCCCAACATCAGCACCGCCGCACATCGGGCCAACGAAGTTATCGAGCGCTTGAGAGAGGCCATAACGGCACCGTTAAGGGAATCGGTTGTTTTTACTACGATGAGAACACATGTTGACAACGGCGAGATGGCAACGGTCGCGCAGCCGGAACAAATCCGGTCATGCACCGCTATAAAATCGACCATCACAGATTCTTATTTATGAATTTGAAAGGAAAGCAACGAGTCTTAGAAGGTATGAGCTATTGATATTGATAACGCAGGCGGACAACCCGCGCTGATCCCACAATTGCTCATCGGATGCAGTTCAATTGGCACTGGCTGACGCCGTAGTGCGGGAAATTCGGAAGATTTTTTTGGTTTGATCGCAGGTGAAGAGGATGGCGCCGTCGGGGGCTTCGGTGCAGTCGCAGGGACGGGCGAGGACGGTTGCGCCGTCCCCGGCCAGGGTGCCGACGATCATTTGCGAGCCGAAGGGTTTGTTGGTGGCCGGGTCGAAGAGGATGCGTTCGACGCGATAGCCGACCTTGAGGGTGCTGTTCCAGGAGCCGTGGAGGGCGCAGAAGGCGTCGGCTTTGTGGCCGGGGAAATGATCTTTGGAGAGGAAGGTCCAGCCGTTGGGGGCCCAGTGGGCGCCGAAGCACCATTCGGGGGGAATGGTTTTTTGGACGAGGTCGAGGATGTCGTCTTTCTTTTGGAATTCGGGGCGGGGGACTTTGTTGCCGACGACGAAGGGATGGCCGTAGAAGCCGCCTTCGACGTAGTGATTGAATTCGCAGGGGGGCATCATGTCGGTGAGGGGCTGGTAGCCTTTTTTCTCGCCGAGGGGCAGGCCGAAATTGTCGGAGCCGTGGTCGCAGCCGTAAATCTCCTTGGTGCCGGGGCGGATGCGGAGTTTTTCGGTGTTGCGGACGCCGGAGGCGAAGAGTTTTTTGTTTTTGCCTTCGAGGTCGAACTTCCAGATTTTCTGGCGCTCGGGGGCGGAGGTGGTTTCGTCGGTGAGGTTGGTGGAGTCGCCGATGGAGGTGTAGATGGAATCGTCGGTGACGAGAATGGAGCGCCACCAGTGGCCGCCGCCGCGGGGGAGGGAGTCTTCGGGGATGATGGTGATGGTTTCGTCGGCGACGCCGTCGCCGTTGGTGTCGCGGGCCTTGTGGATTGCGCCGGACTGGGAGAAGTAGAGCCAACCGTCGTGCCAGCACATGCCGTGGGCGGTTTTATTGCCGGTGATGAATTTGCCAAGGATTTCGTAGGCGCCGGGTTTGTTTTTGTCGGTGAGAGTCAATATCGAGCCCGCGCCGGGCTGGGAGAGATAGAGGGTGCCTTTGTCGTCGAATTCCATGAAGCGGGATTCGCCGAGTTTTTCGGCGGCGAGGGTGACGCGATAGCCGGGGCGGACCCAGAAGTCGGGGACGTTGGGGCCGCGTTCGCCGCCGCCGCGGGTTTGTGCTTGCTGTTGGGCGAGGGTGAAAGATGAGAGGGAGAGGACGATGAGGATGATTGCACGAGGGTGGAGCATTGGGGCATTTTACAGGAATACGTCGGGATTGCATTCAAACGGCATGGCCACCCGAGTACGTTTGGCCATGGCACCCGGGATCCGGCACCAACTTCCAACGTTCAACGTCCAACTTCCAACGTTCAGATAAGACCCTCACCCTGCCATCTCCCGGCGTACCGGGAGAGGGGAAAAGAGGGTAAGGTGCCGTCGCGATGCGGATCGTGCATGTCATTACCAGACTGATCGTGGGGGGGGCGCAGGAGAATACACTGCTTTCGTGCGAAGGGCAGCATCGGCGGGGGCATGAGGTGACGTTGATTACGGGGCCGGCGATTGGGCCGGAGGGGTCGCTGATGGAACGGGCGATGGCGGGGGGGTATCGGGTTGAGGTGGTTGAGGAGATGAGGCGGGCGATTTTGCCGGGGAAGGATTATTTGACGTATCGGAAATTGTTGAGGCGATTGGGGGAGATTCGGCCGGAGGTGGTGCATACGCATTCGAGCAAGGCGGGGATTATTGGGAGGTATGCGGCGAGGAAGGCCGGAGTGCCGGGGGTGGTTCATACGATTCATGGGCTGGCGTTTACGGCATCGTCGTCGGCGGTGGTGAATGGGTTTTATAAGTTTCTGGAGAGACGGGCTGCGCCGTTGACGAGCAGGATTGTGACGGTGGCGGATGCGATGAAGGAGCAGTCGCTGGCGGCAGGGATTGGGAGGGCGGAGCAGTATGTGACCGTGTATAGCGGGATGGAGACGGGGGCGTTTTTGCGGCCGCCGGTTTCGAGAGAAGAAGTGAGGGGAAGGCTGGGGATTGGGATGGAGGATGTGGTGGTGGGGACGATCGCGCGGTTGTTTCATATGAAGGGGCATGAGGATTTGATGGAGATGGCGCCGGGGCTTTGTCGGGGATTTCCGCAACTGAAGTTTTTGTGGGTGGGGGATGGGATTTTGCGGGGGAAGTTTGAGGAGCGGGTTGGGAAGATGGGGTTGAGAGAGCGGTTTATTTTTACGGGGCTGGCGCCGCCGGAGCGGATTCCAGAGCTGACCCATGCGATGGATATTGTGGCGCATCCATCGCGGAGGGAGGGGTTGGCAAGGGCGATTGTGCAGGGGCAGTTGGCGGCCAGGCCGGTGATTGCGTATGACGTGGATGGGAACAGGGAGGGGTTGGTGGATGGCGAGAGTGGGTATCTGGTGCCGGCATTTGATCGAGAAATATTTGCGAGAAGGTTGGGGGAACTATTGGGAGACGAAAAGATGCGAAGCGAGATGGGGGAGAGGGGGAGGGAGTTTGCGATGGGGCGGTTTAGTGCGGAGAAGATGGTGGAGGGGTTGGAGGAGGTTTATGAAGATGCGCTGAATCATGGGCGGGGCGCCCATGCCACGAAAGCCGGCAGGGCGTAAGATATTCCTATGGCATCGATACTGGTAATTGGGCCGCATCCGGATGATGAGGAGTTGGGGATGGGGGGGACGATTATTCGGCTGGCAGCGCAGGGGCATCGGGTTCATGTGGTGGACATGACCAATGGGGAGCCGACGCCGTATGGGTCGATCGAGACGCGGGCGCGCGAGGCGGCGGCGGCGTCGAAGATCATGGGGGTGGAGCGGACGCTGCTGGGGCTGAAGAATCGGGAGGTGGTTCATGATCTGGAGAGCAGGCACAGGCTGGCGGCGGTGATTCGGGTACGCCGGCCGGACTGGATGTTCGTGCCGTATCCGCTGGATGCGCATCCGGATCATGTGGCGGTGACAAAGATCGCGGAGGATGCGAGATTCGATGCGAAGTTGTCGAAGTCGACGATTGTAGGGGAGCCGTGGTATCCGAAGAGGGTCATTTATTATTTCTGCACGCACTTGCGGATGAATTTTGTGCCGAATTTCTGCATGGACATCACGGGACAGATTGAGCAGAAGATGAGGGCGGTGATGAGCTACGAGTCGCAGTTCAAATCGAACGCGGCGGGGAATGTACCGGAGATGGTGAGGACATTGAATGGGTATTTTGGGGGGAGGATTGGGACGGCATTCGCGGAGCCATTTTTTACGCACGAGGTGCTGGGGTTCAGTGGGTTGGATCAACTGATCTAGGAATTGGCGCTGGATTGCCGGGATAAGTTGCTACGATTGGGCGCAAACTGTCATGCGGAGGAACGACCATGGCATTGCGATTTTCCGGTTGGATTGCGGTTGTGGTGATGGCTGCGGCGCCGATGGCGCTGCAAGGGGATGTGCCACGCGAGGCGGATGGGCAGCGGGGAGCGATCAAGCGGGAGGAGGCCGCATTTCCCGTGTTGATCGATCATATCCGCGCGGCCGCCGTATCGGGCGTCTGGCAAAAGGGGGGATGGAGCGATCCGATTGTCGAAGGAGCCATCAAGGAGTGGGCGGAGGAGGCCGCCAAGCTGACGGGCCAGGCGCGGCCGGACCTGCCGGCGGGGCTGGGGGGAGTTAAGGCAGCGCAAGCCAACCAGGGAAAATTGTCGGGGGCTCTTTGCCTCGTGTCGGGCAATGGGACGATCGGTTTTGTTGATAAGTCGGTCATTCTCGTTGATGGAAATATTAAAATCGGCTTTGCGTGGGATTGCATCATTGTGGCGCGGGGCGCGGTGTACATCGCGCATGGCGACCGCAACGTGGTCATGGCGGGTCATTTCATTCACGTGAGCCATGATGGCAATCACAAAGAAGGCCAGATGCAGGGGAGTCTGTTGATGAGCGGCGGGGTCGTGAATGTATCGCACGCGAAGGGCTCGGTGTGCTCAGCGCCGACCATGGTGAGGATCAGCCATGCCACGGGGGTGACGTTCGCCGATGCGACCAATGTCAATGCGGGGTTTCTGCACGGGGGGGCGAATCGCGACATCGCCGGGCTCAAGCTGCGGGCCGCGCCGCAGCGCGCTGGCAATCCACTGCAAGGCAGGCTCAACGTGGTTCAGGTTGCAAAGGGGAACGATTCGGGCGTGGGGGCGATGGCGGTCTGCGAGGACAACGGCGTAAGGTTCAAGATCAGGCCGGGTGAGCAGATCAAGGATGGAGCCGGCAAGCCGATCGCGGGGCTGGAAGTGTGGCGGCTGTCATTTGTGGGAGAGGAGTTCGCGCTGTTCTCTTCGGATCGGGAGGATGGCGGGTTTTTTGTGCCGAAAAAGTAACCGTGCCCTACGTTTCGGACACCAGTGCCTCGAGCGGGATTTCTTCGGCGGTGGCGGGGGTGTCGAAGGTGGCGACGATGTGGTGAAGCTCGGAGATGCGGCGGATCACGAAGTCAGCCACGGAGTGGTGGCCGTTGACTGCCTTGGGTTTGCGCAGCACGGCCCGCATGCCGACGCGCTGGGCGCCGACGATGTCCTTGCGGACGACGTCGCCGACGAAGAGGGCTTCGCCAGCGCTGACGCCGACCTGGCGGAGGGCTTCTTCGAAGATGCGCGGATGGGGTTTGCAGACGCCGACAGCGCTGGAATAGACGCGGGTGGGGAAAAATTCGAGCAGGTCGTGCATCTGAAGGTGCTTGTCGAGCACAAAGCCGGGGATGAAGGTGTTGGAGACCAGCGCCAGCTTGAGGCCGCGGTCGCGGAGGGTGGTCAGGGTGGGGATGACGTCGGGGGCGACTTTGGTGAGGCTGGTGAGGGGTGAATACCACTGCCAGGCGAGCTCCCGGAGCGTGGCACCATCGAGGCCGAGTTGCATCTTGTGGTTGCAGACCTGGACCAGCAGATCAAAAACATTGAATTCGCGGCGGCGGAGGACTGACCAGAGATAGGCCCAGCGGACGGTCCAGACCTGGGAGCTGTAATATTTTTTGAAGGGGGGAAGGGTGTGGCCCATGGAGGCCAGGAAGTCGTAGGTGTTGCGTCCCGCCTTTTCGAAGACTTCGACCCGGTTCATGGGCTCAAAGTCGAAGAGTGTGTCGCCGAGATCGAAGAGGATCGCTTTAAGCATGACGTCTCATCAGGCCAAGTGGATGGCGGACAGGAATGTCCGCCCCACCAAGAATGTCCGCCCCACCACTTCCGCCAGTTCGACATCGGCATTTTTACGGCCAACGTCAATCTGTCAATCGAGAAGCGGGCAATTTATTTATCGTGTCGCTGCAATTCGCAGGACCTCCTCGACCATCTTCTCCGCTCCCTGATAGACGGTCCATGGGCCGACGGGGTTCATGTAACACGGGGTTGTAACCAATCGATTGGCTTCGTCAATGACGACGTCGGTTTCGCCGGCATTTTGGTGCTCCCCCTTCATGGCGTTGATGGCGTCGGCCGTCTCCTTGTCCGTTCCGACGGTGAGCCTGGGTTTGAGCCCGGCCATGCCGAGCACGCGGGCGGCCAGCACAGGTGCGATGCAGGCCAGGCCGATGGGCTTTTTGGCTTTGACCATTTCACGCAGAAGCCGCTCGACCTGTTCGTTGACTTTGCAGGCCGGACCATCGGTGGCGAAGGTGGAAAGGTTTTTGACGGCCCCATAACCACCGGGGAAGACGAGGGCATCGAGTTCCTCAGCGAGGACGGTGGCCATGTCGCGGATGTGGCCACGGGCAATTCTTGCCGCTTCTTCCAGAACACGGCGGGACTGGGAATCGATTTTTTTGGTGGTGTGATTGATGGTTTCCGACTGGGCGATATTGGGGGCCATGCAGATGATTTTGGCCTTGCGCCTGTCGAGGGCGATCAGGATGCTGACCGCCTCCTGAATTTCACTGCCATCAAAAACTCCGCATCCGCTAAGGACCACCCCCACGCGCGCTGACATTATTTGCTCCTGTTCACCCTTCGGCGGCCATTATAGTGCCATGGGCGGGGTTCACCAATTGCAATTCGCGCAGGCCTTTCGCAAAGGGATGACTTGCCTTAGCTTATGCGACTCACTCGCGGTGGAGAAGGAGCCTTGATGGATGTGGTCCTGAGCGTTGTGCTGCGTTGGCTGCACATCATTCCAGCGGCCTTGGTTATAGGGGGCCTTGTCTTCATGCGCTATATTTTGCCCGTGGGACTCGAGCCGCTTGCCGAAGACCAGCGGGAGCAGGTCTTTCTGCGCTGCCGGCGAGTGTTCAAGATTGTCGTGCACGCCTCGATCTTATTTTTGCTGATCAGCGGCCTCATCAACTCGATCCGACTGTTTCCGCTCTATAGGCCCCCGTTGGGGCATGCGCTGTGGGGATGCCATTTTCTACTGGGGGCGATCGTAATGGTGATATCGTTTTGGAGCCTGGCCGGTAAGCAGCCGCCCCGCTCGCACCGGGCCGCGGCGACGTTGAACGTGGTGCTGCTCCTGTCGCTGGTGGCGGTCGCGTCAACCCTTAAATGGGCACGAGAAAAGAATATCTCGCAGTCGCCCCCGGCCACTGGGACGGCCAGATGATGTACTTCGGATAAAGTTCAATGCCTTATTGGCTCTATGACATTGTCTATCCCCTCAGCCGATGGCTGCACATTGTGTGTACCACGCTCATCGTTGGCGGGACGCTGTTTTTCGAGCTGGTGTTGCCGATCGCGATTGAGGACCTGAAGCGCGAGCAGCAGCTTTATGTGTTTGCGCGGGCGCGGCTGGTTTTCCGGTGGGTGGTGTGGATTGGGGTGATTGGGCTCTTGATCAGCGGGGGGGTGTCGCTGTATCGGATGTGGAGGCCGTATCAGCTTGAAGAGTTTGGGTATGTGTCGCGATGGGCATTTTCGCACGTGGGATTGGGGGCGCTGGGGATGGTGGTGGGGCTGCTGCTGACGATTGGGCGGCAACCGCCGGAAAATCCGGTGCGGTGGATGCGTTTGAACCTGGTGATTCTGCTGGTGGTGATATTTTTGGGGAGCGCAACGCGGCATTTTCAGCTTAGCCTGACGGAGCGGCCGCACTCCAATCGGCAGATCAATACCAATGGGTGGAACCCGTTTGAGCCTTTGAGCCGGCCATCAACCCAGCCGACGACCGCGCCGGCGACAAATCCGACGACTCGTCCAGCGCCATAGGAAAGAACATGGTGGATGAGGCGGCCCAGAATGAGCAGAGCGGGGACCTGGAGGTGGGGCCGGGGGTTTTTCTATCTCCGGCGGCGATGCGGTTTCAGTTTGCGCGCAGCGGCGGGCCGGGGGGACAGAACGTCAATAAATTAAACACCAAGGCGGAGCTGTGGTTTGATCCCGTTGATCTTCGGGGGATGCATCCGGAGGCGGTGGGGCGGCTGCGGGATCTGGCGGGGAGGAGGCTGACGAAGGAGGGGGAGATTCACATCGTTGCGGAGACAGCGCGGACGCAGGAGGGGAATCGGGCGGCGGTGCTGGAGAAGTTGCGGGAAATGATTGTGCGGGCGCAGCATCGGCCGAAAGTGCGGAGGAAGACGCGGCCGAGCAAGGCGGCGAAGGAGAGGAGATTGCAGGCGAAAAAGAGGAGGGGGGAGATTAAGGCGAAAAGGAGGGGGCCGATGGAGTAGGGGCGGTGACAAGAGCACGCTCACGAGTACGTGAGCATGGCATCCAGCCAATTCAGGTCACACCACGTGCATCCGATTAGGGCTGCCATGCCATCCATTTTCTTAGTTATAAATTGCAGACACGGGCGGGACGCCCGTGCCACGAGACGCGAATCACGGGCGGGGCGCCCGTGCCACGGTCAATTATTCGTCGTCTTCCTCGAAATCTTCGTCGTCGTCATCGTCGTAGTCATCATCCTCGTAATCGTCGTCTTCCTCATCCTCTTCTTCATCTTCCTCCTCCTCCTCGTCCTCATCTTCAAGCTCGTCATCATCCTCATCGAGCTCGTCGAATTCTTCATCCTCCTCTTCTTCCTCATCGTCCTCGAGCGCTTCCTCTCCCTCCACCACCTTCTTCTTGCCCTTCTCGTCGTCTTCTTCCTCTTCCTCCTCCTTCTCCTTCTCCTCTTCTTCCTCCTCTTCCTCTTCATCCTTGGCCTTGCGCTTGGCGGCTTGCGGGCGCGCTTCTTCGGCGGGCCAGGTCGGCCGCTGAGAGGGGAATTCGGATGGAATGAGCGGGGCAATGCCAAGCGCTGCCAGCGCCTGGCGCACGGGTTCGTTTTGTGTGATCATGGGAATTCCAACAAGAGATGGCTCGCCACTTTCGGGCATTTTCCTGTCCAACGCGCGTATCAAAACCACAAGCTCTTCCACCTGTCAACGGCCAATTCTTCTCCCACCGGGGTCGAGAGAGGCGGCATTGAAACGACTTTGCCGTGGCCGGTCAAGAGGCAGGAGGAATTGAATCATTGAATCATTTAACCATTGAATCATTGCGGATTTGGAGGGGATAGGGCGGCTGACAATGACTCGATGAATCAATGACTCAATGAGTCGATCTTCTCCTCCTCAATCCTCGTCCGCCGCAGGAGTAAGGCGTTGCCCAGCACGGTGACGTCGGAGAGGGCCATGGCGGCGGCGGCAATCAGCGGGTTTAGCACGCCCATGGCGGCCAGTGGAATCGCCAGAACGTTGTAAATGAAGGCGAGAAAGAGGTTCTGGCGGATCTTTTTCATGGTGGCGCGGGAGAGGCGGATGGAAGTGGCGATGCCCATGAGCGAGCCGCTGACCAGGACGATGTCGCCAGTTTCCTTGACGATGTCGGAGCCGGAGCCGATGGCAATGCCCAGATCAGCGCTGGCCAGGGCGGGGGCATCGTTGATGCCATCGCCCACCATGGCGACTTTGATGCCGGTGCTCTGGAGCTCGCGGATCACCTGGGCTTTGGCATCGGGGCGGACCTCAGCGCGGACATCGTCGATGCCGACCTTGTCGGCGATGTATTTGGCGGTGTAGCGGTTGTCGCCGCTGAGCAGGATGGTGCGGAGGTTCATGCGATGCAGGGCATCAATGGCGGCCTTTGAATCTGGCTTGAGCGGATCGGCCAGGACCACCATCCCCAGGCGCTCCAGCCGCCCGTCAACCTTTCGCGCGACTTCGACGAGAGTTTGCGCCGGATCGGGGGCTGCGGGGGGAGCGGAGGCGGGTTCGGTGTAGCCGTGCTTTTTGAGCATGGCTTCGTTGCCCACGATTATGGATTGGCCGTTGACCTGGGCGATGACGCCGAGGCCGGATTCGTTGGAGAAGCCGGAGAGATCGGGCAGGTCGAGTTTTTTCCGGCGTGCATGTTCGACGATCGAGCGCGCCAGGGGATGTTCGCTGAATTGCTCGGCGGCGGCGGCCAGGCGGAGGACTTCATCTTCGGAGAGGCTGTTAAATCTCAATACGGCCATGACGGCGGGTTTGCCCTGGGTGATGGTTCCCGTTTTATCGAGCACCACGGTGTCGATTCGCTCGGCGTTCTGGAGGGCGTCGATATCGCGGATGAGGATCCCGCGCCGTGCGCCGCGGCCGATGCCGACCATGAGGGTGGCGGGGACGGCCAGGCCCAGGGCGCAGGGGCAGGCGATGATCAGCACGCTGCACACCGTCTTGGCGATGGCGGCCCAGGTCTGGCCAGCGGGCCAATGGTGGATTTGGCCCCAGACGAACCAGGCGGTGCCGGTGAGCAGCGCCACGCCCAGGACCGCGGGCACGAAAACGGCCGAGACCTTGTCGGCCAGTTGCTGGACCGGCGGCTTGCTGGACTGGGCGCGCTCGACCAGTTGAACGATTTGCGCCAGTGCGGTTTCCGCCCCAACTTTTGTCGCCCGCACCACCAGGCGGCCATTCTGGTTGGCGGTTCCGGCGATCACCTCATCGCCCTGGCCCTTATGGACTGGAAGCGGCTCGCCGCTCAGCATCGACTCATCCAACTCCGACTCGCCCTCGAGCACGAGGCCATCCACCGGCACTCGATCGCCGGGGCGAACCATCACGCGGTCGCCTTTTTGCACCTCGGCCACGGGCACCTCGCGCGGCTGGTTCAGATCATCGAGGCGAAGCGCCACGGCCGGGGCGAGATTGAGCAGTTCGCGGATGGCCGAACCAGCGCGATCGCGAGCGTGGGCTTCGAGCCAGTGGCCGAGGCTGATGAGGGTCAGCAGGCCGGCGGATTCGTTGAAATAGAGATTGGGGAGGGTGCGCCACCAGCCGAGCAGATAGCCCCCGAAGGCGATGAGGCTGTAGACGTAGGCGACGGTTGCGCCCATGGCGATGAGGGTGTCCATATTGGACGTGCGATGGCGGAGGGCGGAGAAGGCGCTTTTGTAGAAGGCAGCGCCGAGGTAGACGATGGCGATGGTGCTGGTGGCCAAGGCGAGCCATATTGTCCAGTGGGCGTGTTGGCCGACGACCCAGTGGAGCACCTCGACGGGTAGCCACAATATCAGGCCGATGATCCAGCGGCGTTGCCAGGAGCGGGCGTGGGCGTGCTGGTGATGAAGACGCTGCTCTTCGGCGTTGGCGGCCGAAATTGAGAGGTCTTCTGGGTGGGCGTGATAGCCGGAATGTTCGACGGCTTCGGCGAGTTTGGTGGGATCGGTTTTGGCGGGATCGAAGCGGACGGTCGCCCTGCCGCGGGCGAGGTTTACGCGGGCATCCTTGACGCCGGCGACAGACTTGACGGCCTTCTCAACGTGCGCTACGCAACTGGCGCAGGTCATCCCCTCGACATTCAGCGTCACCTCGCGCGGTTCCAGTGCGCTGGTCTGGTGATCATGGTCGTGAAGCACATCCATTTCCCTATTGTAGCGCGCAGCGCAATAAAAAAGGCCCCGCAAGAACTAGGTGAGTGCGGCAGGGCCGCGGCTCGCATTATGTCTCGAACCGAGCATGGGGCTGAACCAGACGAGCATGCCGGCGACTGCGAACATCAAGCTGAGCAATTGTCCCATGGTTAGCCACCCAAAGGCAATAAAGCCAAGCTGTGCATCCGGCTGTCTCGTAAACTCGACGCCAAACCGAAGCAGTCCGTAGAGGATAAGAAACAGAGCGCTGATCTGCCCGTCGCGCAGCCGAAGCTTTCTCCAGACCAGCCATAGCAATGCCGCCAACACCGGCCCCTCCAAAACCGCTTCGTAAATTTCCGAAGGATGACGCGGAATCGTCTCACCAGGGAAGATCACCCCCCAGGGAAGATTGGTAGGGCGGCCGACCAGTTCGGCGTTGACAAAGTTGGCGATCCGGCCAAGAAACAGACCGATGGGCGCAATCAGGGCCACTGCGTCGGCGACATTCCAAAACGGGGCGCGGTTTCGCCAGCACCACAGAGTGATTGCCATTCCCACTCCGATTGTGCCCCCGTGAAAGCTCATGCCGCCGTGCCACAGCGCGATCGGTTCGTACCACGGCTCGACCGCGCCTGCGGCTCGATGATAGAAGAGCCACCAGCCAATGCGGCCGCCGAGGAGGACGCCCACTGCGCACCAGCTGACCAGATCTCCGAGTTGGGCAGCGGTAATGTGCAGCCAGCTTCGTGTCATCCTTCGCATCGCGCAATAACCGAGGAGGAAAGCGGCGACATACGCCAGGCCATACCATCGAATGGCCGCCGGTCCGACATGGAACAAGACGGGATCAATCGCCGGATGTCGGACGGCGGCCATCAGGTTTTGCAGCGCTGAGAGCAAAGATTACCTCTTACCAGTCCGCGGATCGATTCCCGTGCCCGCTTTCCAGTCCCCACGGGCCTGGTCTTGATCCGAAGGCTGATTTCGAGCCTCTCCAGTCAACGCATAGGGGGGCTGCTTCGAATTCGATGCACACCCGGCCGCTACGAATGCAGTGCCGGTTACCGCGCCCAGTACCAAACCCCTGGCAATTTTTGCGAACATGGCGATCTCCTTTCGATTCCGCGGCTGAAGCACACTCAAAGGCCGTCCAGTGAATGAGGCCGCAATCGTTCCAACGAGACCGAGGCCGCGGAAGGTTCAATGGATGCCGAGATTTGTAAAAATGACGTGAATGCAGACACTTCGACGATTATTTGAACCTTTTTTGGGGTGACCATCGTTCTGACAATGGATAGCTGCCCAAGAGTGGCGGGCGAGGATAAGTGGATAGCAAGCAGGCGGCGAAACAGTGGCAGGCCCTCGTCTGGCCCCATTTGGCGGCGGTGCTGCGGGTTGCGCGGATTCTGAGCGAGCATGCCGCCGATGCGGAGGATTTGGCGCAGGAAACGATGTTCAAGTCGTACAGGTCGTTTGAGACGTTCAAGCAGGGATCGGATGTGAAGGCATGGCTGATGACGATTCTCAGAAACACCTGGCGCGACCGGATGCGGCTGGCATCATCTCGCGAAACGATCGTGAGTCTGGAAGATGAGCTGATCGAGGCACAGGAAGAACCTTCAAGAGAGGCCCTGGACTGGGAGAAAATTTGCGAGAATCCGGAGGAAATCCTAAACGAGATCAGCGATCAACAAATCATTGACGCGCTGCGCGATTTCCCGGTCGAACTGCGATGGACGTTGCTGCTTGTGGATGTGGAGGGGATGGATCATGAGGAGACAGCGCAGCTCATGGGCGTTCCCGTCGGGACCGTGAAATCCCGTGCCCATCGTGGGCGGGCCTTACTAAGGCAAGCATTGTTGCCTATCGCGCGGGAGAGGCGGCTGATCCGGGATTGAGATGAGAATGGTAGAGGTTGACCATGGGATTTGAACACGAAAATGCGAAGCTCGATGAAGCAGTGGCCAAGCGGCTGCGCCGGCTGGGGACAATGCCCGTGGATACCTCCACGCTGGCGTCCAGACTGCGCGCGGAAATCGGAATCGTTTCTCAGCGCCGTCTCTGGTTGCGACCGATGCGGGCCATCGCCGCCGGCATTGCTTTGTTGGCAGTGATTACCGCCGTTTTCCTAAGCACAAGCGGTGGCCCTGTTCTGGCCTCTCCTTCGCAGATGGCGCTGATGCACCATGAACTGGTCGCCGGCCAAAGCGGGATCATGCAGGTCAATTCCATCGATGCGGCCAACACGGCTCTTTCCAAGGAATGGCCCGACTCCCCGCGAATTCCCGGCGTCCCGCCGGAACACGTCATGGCCTGCTGCATGAAATCGGTGAAGAGCAAAAAGGTGGCATGCGTTCTGCTCAGGAACGAAAATGTGCCCGTGACAATGACGGTGGCGAACGCTTCCGACATGCGTCTTCCCACGTCTCCAACGATTCAACGAGATGGGATTACTTACCATGTACAGTCTGAGGGGTCTTTGAACATGGTCATGACCGAGCGGCATGGCCGGTGGATCTGCTTAATCAGCGAGCTTTCGCCCGAGCGGCTGGTTGATCTGGCCACGAAGTTACGCTTTTAATGAGGAGCTAAAAATGAGTCTCGTTACCCGTCGCAATGTGATCTTTTCTTTCATTGCCGTTTGCGCATTGAGCCTGTTCTCCGCGTCAATTTTTGCCGCGGACGACAAGAAACCGGCCGCTCAGGACCAGGTCGATTCGATTGTTAAATCCTATCTGGTTGTGCAGAAGGCGCTGGCCGCCGACAAAACCGAGGGCGTTTCCGATGAGCTTGCCAAAATCCACACAGCGTCTGCTGCTCTCGCTGAATCAAGCGATGGCAAACTCAAGGAGCAGGCGAAGGCTCTCGCCGGACACTCCGATGTGAAGGTGAAAGATTTGAAGGGCGCACGGGCCGCTTTCAAGCCGTTGTCAACCGATGTGATTGGCCTGGTGCAGATCATGCCCCAATCGGCCGAGATCGCGCCGGAACTCTACGATGTGAATTGCCCGATGGTGAAGGCCAATTGGCTTCAGCCGTCGAAGGATGTGGCGAATCCCTATATGGGATCGGAAATGCTCGATTGCGGCAAAGTCGAAAAGAAGATTGCCTCAGCCGAGAGGAAGTAATGTCGGCTCCGGTTCATGCCCGGTTGTTCAATTGGCGCGCCGCGAAAGACTTTACAAACGCTGACGCAGAAGGTCGTGGCATTCCGGTGGCCACCGCTCGGATGTCATGATTCGCCTGGGCAATAAAAAAGGCCCCGTGCGACGGGGCCTTTCAGTCATTCAAGCAACCACGATCTACTTGGCGTTCTTATACTTCTCCGGGTTCTTTTTGAACTCGTCAATGCAGTCTTTGCAGCAGAAGGCGTAGGTTTTGCCGTTCCAGGCGTAGGTGACCTTGGCGTCGGCCTCGTGCTCCTGCTCGACGGCGCAGTTTTTATTCACCGGCTTGCTCGGCTGGGTCGTCGGCTGGGTGGCGGGCTTTTTGGCATCCCTTTTCACATCGGCCGCCGCCAGCACGCCCGCGGAAAGTCCCAGTGCGCCGAACAGGGTCAGCAATGCCTTCATTTTCCTCTCCTATTTCTTGTAATAAGCCGCATTCTTCTCGATAAACGACGCCCATTCGGCCGGCAGGTCTTCCTGGGGGAAAATGGCGGTCACGGGGCACTCATCGACACACAGGCCGCAATCGATGCAGACGTCGGGATCGATGTAGAGCATTTCGGCCGCCTCAAAACTGGCTTCGTCCTTGGTTGGATGAATGCAATCCACCGGGCAAACGGCCACGCAAGCCGTGTCCTTGGTGCCGATGCAGGGCTGGGCAATGATATGGGCCATAATTCTGTGTATCGGAAATAGGGTGTGCTCTGGCACACCGCGCGTTGGTCCATTATTTTTTGTAATACGCCGCGTTTCGCTCGACGAAGGAGATCCATTCGGCCGGCAGATCATCCTGGGGGAAGATGGCGGTCACCGGGCACTCATCGACGCACATGTTGCAGTCGATGCAGGTGTCGGGATCGATGTAGAGCATCTCTTCCTTCTCAAAATCCGGCTCATCCTTTTTGGGATGGATGCAATCGACGGGGCAGACCACCACGCAGGCGGTGTCTTTGGTGCCGATGCAGGGTTGGGCGATGATATAAGCCAATGATCTACCGCTCCTTCTGCTGCTTGATGTTGGGATTATAGGGGAGCGGCGAACAGAGGCAATATCGGCGGAATCCCCTTCAACTGCCGATCAGGCTGCGGCCCGTCATCTCCGCCGGCCTGGCCAGTTCCATCATTTGCAGTGCGGTGGGGGCGACGTCGGCGAGGCGGCCGCCTTCCACGAGCTTTTTGCCGCGGAAACGGTCGTCCATGACGATTAATTCGACGTCGTAGGTGGTGTGGGCGGTGTGGGGGCCGCCGGTGGCGGGATCGATCATCTGCTCGCAGTTGCCGTGGTCGGCGGTGATGATGGCGCAGCCGTTCTGGCGCTCGAGTGCATCTAAGATGCGGCCGACGCAGATGTCCACGTGCTCGACGGCCTTGATGGCGGCGGCGAGGACGCCGGTGTGGCCGACCATGTCGCCGTTGGCGAAGTTGACGACGATCATGTCGTAGAGATTGGAGTTCACCCGTTTCACCACTTCATCGCAGACCTCATAGGCGCTCATCTCGGGTTTCTGGTCATAGGTGCTGACCTTGGGGCTGGGGACGATCTGGCGGTCCTCGCCGGGGAAGGGGGGTTCGCGGTAGTCATTAAAAAAAAATGTTACGTGGGGAAATTTTTCGGTTTCGGCCGAGCGGAACTGTTTGAGGTTCAGGTTGGAGAGAAGCTCGCCGAGAATGTTTTTCATCTTCGGCGGCTTGGGATAAGCGACGTGAACCGGCAGGCCTTCTTCGTAGGCGGACATGGTCGTGTAATGGAGATTGATTTTGGGGCCGCGATTGAAGCCGGTGAAATTGTCGAGGACGAAGGCCCTGGTCAGCTCGCGCGGGCGGTCGCCGCGGTAATTGTAGAAAATGACCGAGTCGCCATCGCGAACGGTGGCCCGGGGGGTGTTGCCATCGTCGGTGATGACCGATGGGGTGACGAACTCGTCCCCCTTCATCGAGGGCTCGGACGGGTGATCGTAATACCACTTCACCGCATCCTCGGCGGAACGGAACTTGGCGCCTTCGCCGAAGGCGATGGCGCGATAGGCTTTCTCAACCCGGTCCCAGCGGTTGTCGCGGTCCATGGCCCAGTAACGGCCCATGACGGTGGCGACGGCGCCGACGCCGATCTCCTTCATTTTGGCCTGGACCTGCCGCAGGTACTCGATTCCCGCATTGGGAGATGAATCGCGGCCGTCGGTGAAGGCATGGAGAAAAACCCGCGAAAATCCGCGTCTTTTGCACAGTTCCAGGCACCCATAGAGGTGCTCCAGCAGCCCGTGAACGCCGGCGTCGGAGACGATGCCCATCAGGTGCAGGCGGGTGTTTTTTTGCATGGCGTTGGTGATGGCGGCGTTGAGCTCGACGTTGTGGAAAAACTCGCCATTGCGGATGGCCTTGCTGATGCGGACGGATTCCTGATCGACGATTCGCCCCGCGCCGATGTTCTGGTGGCCGACTTCGCTGTTGCCCATGGTGCCTTCGGGAAGGCCGACGTCAAAGCCGCTGGTGTGAATGAGGACGTTGGGATATTGCGCCATCAGCCGATCGGCAACGGGGTGTTTGGCGAGGTACACGGCGTTGGCGTGGTTCCACTGCGGATAGGGATTTTTCCCCCAGCCATCGCGAACGATCAGGACGAGTGGGCGTTTTTTCACGACGGTCATCATTTCAATTCACAGCGGAAATGCAACCGCGGAGGCGCAGAGACGCAGAGAAGACATTTAAAAAGTAAGAAAAAGAATCGTTCATCAGGGTGCTCGATTTTGTCGCGGTGCACTCCACGACGAGCACGTCTGCGCGTCTCTGCGCCTCTGCGGTTGAATTTTCTCCCCCGGCGCGCGGAGAAATTTTTCGCGCGCAGGACGAAAAAATCATTGACTCATAATTTTGCTACTCGTACATTTGTTTCTTGAAAGGAGGTGACAAGCGCCATGGCAATGAAGAAAAAGGCGAAGTCTTCGAAGAAGACGACCAAGAAGACCACCAAGAAGTAACCACTTCTGGTCGGACGCGTGGCTCCAACAAACGTCCGACGGTCCTCGAAGGTTGTAAGGCAACAGTCACCACATTTCGTTTTGGGCCTTGGCTCCAATCACAGGCCACAGAACACAAAGAAAGCTTCCATGCCACGGCGGAAGCTTTCTTTTTTTAGGTTTATATTTTGTCGGAGTTGGCTGGGCGCGAGGTAGTGGAAAATGCGCGAATGCATAGGGACGAAAATGTGGCAGAGGAGAATGCCGCGGATGCATGGGGGGTGTACCCCCCCTGCAACCCCCCGTTAAATCCGTTTAATTAGCGCCGCCTGCGGCGGCTTACTGGAGGGTTGGCGGAAAGAAGGCCGCGCGGGTTGGTTGCTTTTAGGGGTATTCCTGCGAAAATCGCTGTTAATGGATTTCATACCCTCGGCCCACACGGAGGTGGTCGCATGCGTTGTATCGCTTTAATGAACCAGAAGGGCGGCGTCGGCAAGACCACCACCACCGTCAATCTTGGCGCGGCCCTGGCCGAGCTCGGCCAGCGCGTCTGCCTCGTCGATTTGGACCCCCAGGCGCATCTCACCATCAACTATGGCCTGGAACCGACGGCCGACGTGGTGAGCCTCTATAACGTGCTGATCGAGGAGCGCAGCTTCCTGGAGGCCGTCCACAAGATCGATACCAACATCGCGCTCGTCCCCAGCTCCATCGATCTGGCCGCGGCCGAAATTGAGCTGGTCAGTGTCCTTGGCCGCGAAACCATCCTGAGGGAAAGACTCAAATCCGCCCAGCACGACTTTGATTTTATCCTCCTGGACTGCCCGCCCAGCCTCGGCCTGCTCACCATCAATGCCCTGGCGGTCGCCACTGAGGTGCTCATCCCCATGCAGCCGCATTTCCTGGCGCTCCAGGGTGTGGGGAAACTGCTGGAAACCGTCGCTCTGGTCAGCCGGCGGATGAATCCGCTCTTGAAGGTCAGCGGTATCGTGCTGACCATGTTCGACTCGCAAACCAAGCTCTCCAACGAAGTCGTCAACGATCTCAATGGCTTCATCGAAAGCGCCAAGGGCAAGCCGCTGCCGTGGGCGAATGCGAAAATCTTCGAGAGCAAAATCCGCCGGAACATTAAGCTGGCCGAGAGTCCCAGCTTTGGGCAGACGATCCTTAAATATGAGCCGCAGAGTCATGGGGCAATCGACTATCGCGCATTGGCCCGTGAGGTTTTGGCTTATGTCCCCGGCCAGGCGCCGCCTGCGCCGGCAATTCGTCCGCAGCCGATTTCCCAGCCGGTGGCGATTCCTCGGGCACCGGCCGTGGTTTCTAAATTGCCCGCGGCGACTCCCCCGCCGCCCGTTACGGTCACGGTCAAGCCGATAGATGAGAAGAAAGTGAGCGTTGCCACCAAACCGATCGACCAGCGGAAGCTGGTGGCCGCCAAGGTGCGAATTCCGCCCAAGCCCGCTCCCACGCCGCCGATCACGGCCGCGGAGATCGAGGCGCTGACCTGATTTGCCTCCGGCCATCAAATCGGGGACAACTTTCCGCCCATGGTCGTGCTTCGCCGATTTATCA
>DASYUA010000257.1:0-74376 GCA_036001665.1 Tepidisphaeraceae bacterium | reverse complement strand
ATTGAATGTCGAAAAGTAAACGAGCTCTGATCAGAGGAAACTCTGATCAGAGCTTTTGTCGGTGCCCATACCCACAGGGCCACACCCGTTCCCATTCCGAACACGGCCGTTAAGCCTGTGGGGCCGATGATACTGCTTCAGCGGGAAAGTAGGTCCGTGCCGGCATTTAAACTCCCAACCCCTCGATCGAAAGATCGAGGGGTTCTTTGTTGGGGGATAATCGTGCTTGACATTTTTTGTCAATAGACAAATATAATCCAATGCCCGTGAGGATCCTGCCGAAGGCTTACCGGCAAATCGAGCGGTTGCCGGCAGGAATTCACCTGCGGATGCTTACCGTGCTGGAGCGGCTTGAGCACTGGCCGAGCGTCAGCGGCGTCAAGCCATTGCGCGGCGACCTGGCCGGAAAATCAGGATTCGCACGGGCGACTATCGCATTCAGTTTTATGTAGAAGGTGATCTGGTCATCGTCGAGAAGGTCGGTCATCGGGATGGGTTTTACGAATGAGGATGACATGAGCGTTAGAACCGTGACACTGGATGGACGGGAGTATGTGCTGATTCCGCGCAAGCAATGGGAGATAATGTCGCACCAGTCCGAGGGTATGCGCGGCACGCGGTCGCAGAATGCAGTCAAGCTCCCGCCGCTGGTACGGGGCATGTACACAATCCAGCATGTTCGCATCTCACTGGCAAATAAAATTGCAGCACAGCGGAAGGGTGCGCGATTAACCCAGGCGCAGTTGGCCAGACTTGCGGGGGTGCGGGTCGAAACAATCAGCCGGCTTGAGAACGGCCTGCATACCCCCGGCATAAAGACATTTGCCAAGATCGAGCAGGCGTTAAAAAAAGCCACGAAGCGGTCGGCGGCATGAAAAAGTTCGAGGGGGGTTGAACTGGCCGGCAAGAGAACACGGCCGTGAAGGCCGTGGGGTCAGATGATCCTGCTTCAGCAGAAATCAGGTCCGTACGCACATTAAAACGGACCCGTGCAGGTCAAAAAGGGGAGGGGTGCCAAAAAGGGGAGGGGTGCTTCGCTGGGCTGATGATTCCATTGCCTTTTTTTGCTTATCCCACCGTTGCGATTAGACTGAAAACACCACGGGTCGCGTTCGCGACCTCTTCTCGAGGGCTTTGGAGGCGCCAGTATGAAAATCTTCGCAACCGTGATCGTTCTTCTTTCGGCGGCCGCAGCCGCGCTGGCCAATGTCACCGTCGATGGGTCCCGCGATGTGGATTATGGAGCGCTGCGGGCGGTTCAGGCGGTGCAGACGGGATTTGGCGATGCCAACCCGCCGGGCGCGCTGGGGGGAAGTGAGCTTGACGCCGCGTACGCGACCATCGCCAATGGCCGACTTTACCTGCTGTTCACCGGCAATCACGAGCCCAACTTCAACAAGTTCGAGGTCTTCATCGACTCCAGGGCCGGGGGCGAAAACACGCTGAGCGGAACGCCAGGGTATGATTTTTTCAATGGCAGCGCATGGATCAGCCAGGGGTTGACCGGGCTGACGTTCGATGCGGGTTTTGCGGCCGATTATCACCTGTTCTCCAGATGGGGCAGCGGCACTGGCTCATACAATGTTGACCTGGTGAATCGGCAGGGCGGCGGCAGCGCGACCGTGCCCGGCTCGAGCGGCTCATCTCCCAACGCCGTGGGTCTCATTGCGGCCGGCTCGATTGCCCCGGGCAATGTCGGCACCAACGCGTCCGGCACAGCGCTGACGCAGGCGCTCGAATTTGCCATCAACGACAACAATGCCGCGGGAGTGACTGGCGGAAGTGGGGCCGCCAATGTGGCTGACGCCGCCGCGGTGACGACCGGAATGGAATTCTCCATTGCCCTGGCCGACCTGGGCAATCCGGCATCCGGCTCGACCATCCTGATCGCCGCCATGATTAACAATGGCGACCACAATTACCTTTCCAACCAGATCCTGGGGCCTCTCGCTCCGCCTCAGGGGAATCTGGGCGGCGATGGGAATGGCGGCTTCATCGGAAACCTGGGCGGCATGAATTTCAATCAGTTCACCGGTGCGCAGTATTTCGGGATTGTTGTCCCCGACGTTGTCCCCGAACCGTCCAGCGCCGGCTTATTCGCCCTGGCGGTGATCGCACTGGCCGCCCGCGCACGACGTCGACTCCATAGATGAGCCGCGGGAATTGAACAAAAACCCCGGGTCGAAATTATCCCCCGGGGTTCTATTTTGCGCTCAAATATTAAAGCTGTTGCCTAATTCTTCTTTCGCCTTCGCCCGACCAGGAGCATTCCACCGAGCATCAGCATCGCCGCCACGCTGACCGGCTCGGGCACCAGCGTTACTCCGCCTGGATTGACGTGGCTGTCGAAGATTCCGGGGTCGGGACTGAACTGCATGCGAATGCTGGGCAGATCCTCCGCGAGTGACCCATCCTCGCGCAGCTTGGGCGCCAATTGATGCCACTGATGGTCGCCAAGCAAATCCGCGGGGGCGGGCGTAGAAAGCTCGGCCGACTGGAGAATCTGCCTCCGTTCGGCCGGGCCAAGCAGGCGGCCTTGCACCTCGATGAGCTTTCCGCCGCTGCCGACAGTGGATTTGAAATCGTCCAGCAGCAGCGCGAGAAGATCGTCGCTACAGGTGATGGGAAGCTGAGCACCGGGTGTGAATGTGAATGAATCCGCTGATTCGGGACCCGCGAAAACTTCACGACTGAGCTTCTTCACCCAGGTCAAACCATCCTTGTCGATGGCGACGGCGTAGAGCCGGGAGACGCTCAGGTCATCGTGGATCGTCCCAGCCACATCGTGATCCGAACCATCGCCGGCACGGTGGAATTGCCAGAGAATCTTGTCCTTGGCGCCAACCCAGATGTGCTCGAAGCGATCGAGCTTTGATGAATCGATGAGCTGGCCAATCGGCCGCGGCGCGGGTGTCCGCACGACCTGCGTCACTTCGCGTTGCACGGAGCGTTCAACCAAGTTAGCCATCAGCACCGAAGCCACCACCATCAGCAGGGCGCTGGCCGCCAGTGCCGCCAGCAGCCGTCCGGCCGCGTGCAGCATCTGCCGCGATGCGCCTTTGGCAATGGCACCGGCCATTCCGGAGGCCACGCTGCTCCCGCTGGCAGCGCTGCTGATCGTCAGGCCCAATCCTAGCGGCGCGGCCTCGGTAGCGCGGGACGTCAGCAACAATAGCAATAGCGCCGCCGACACCGCCGCGCCTTCGCGGCAGAGGAGGGCGCGCAATTTTTCGACGGCGCGGGAGACGCGTTTTTTGGCCGCCTCTTCGGAGATTCCCAGGATCGTCCCCACCTCGGCCAGGCTCTTGCTCTCGTAAAAACGCAGCATGATGGCCTGGCGGTCCTTCTCGCTCAGGCAGGCGACAGCCTCTTCCAGCGCGGGCGCAACCCGGTCCCACGTGGCCGCCTCCTGTGGCGAGAGATCGGCCGCCCCCATGGCCATGGCGCGCTGCACGTGCCGCTTGTGGCGGTTCTGTTTCTTAAGCGCATCGGCCACGGCAAACCGCGCGGCCTTGAAGAGCCATCCGCGGAGCACGGTATTGGGCGCGAGTGTTTTGGATTTTCGGGCAAGGATGATGAAGACCGCCTGGGTCACATCCTCGGCCAGATGGCGGTCCTTGACCCCCCGCAGGCAGACGGAGTAAACCCAGTCGATGTGTCGCGTCACCAGACGCTCGAAAGCATCCTGGCAGCCGATCTCCGCATACTGCCGGAGCAACTGCATGTCATCCATGGAAGCGCCCTCTCCCGGCCTCAAACCCATCCTGCCCGTCAATATACCACATCCGCCGGACCGGTTATAAATACCGCCGCCCTCGTGCCCTGCGCACGTTTCGAACACGAGGGCGGCTTAAACGATCACACCAATCCGGGATAAGAATGGCCCGCCAGGACGGCTGGGGGACATTGGGTAAATCGAATTGCCAATCCCTCCCGGGCGCGAGAAACGGTGGCGGGAGAGAGATTGGCGAGGATAATCCGGTTAATGGAGCCCACGGCAACACAACAGACGACGCCGGCGACGCCGCATTCCAAAAAAACCGGGATGCAGGTGTTCTGGATCGCCTTCTGGCTGGCGGTGGCGCTGATCGGGGCCAAGCTCTACCACATCCGCACGCCTGATAGCTGGAGTGGCCGGGAGATCAATCGTTATCTCATCGATATCGCCATCGTTACGGCGGCCGATCTGGTCTTTGCAACCGCTTTGGGGCTGGTGGGGTGGGGGCTGGTTCTGGTTTGCGGCCAGCGGCCGCGCTGTTTGCGGGCGGTGCGCGTGGGGTTGCTGGTTTTTGTGTTTATCAGTGTGTTCTATGCCGTGCTGAGCGCCCGGCTCTTTGAATACCTCCGCACGCCGCTCAGCTATCCGCTGATTTATCTGATGGGCGACATGAGCAACATGCGCTCTTCGTTGAGCTTGTACGCAACGCTTCCCATGGTGTCACTGCTCATCGGAGTCCCGCTTGGGTTTCTCCTGTTGGTCATACTAAGCGAGCGATTCGTGCCCTCGCGCTCATCGCTGATCGTTCGCGGACTTGGGGGCCTGATGATCGTCGGCATCGTCATCCTTTTCTTCTTCGCGCGAAATGAAGTTGCCCGGGGATGGGGGGCAAGACACGAAGATCGCCGCATCGCCGATAATCCGCATTACGTCATCTGTGCCTCTTGCATCAGGGAATTATTTGGAGGGGAAACGGTTACGCTTTCGGAGCCCTTCACGGCCGACGAGTTACGGGATTTTCGAAGCGTGGCGGAGCGGCCGCCGGCTGAAAATGTTCCGACTCTCACGATTCAACGTGGTCCCAAGAACGTCATCCTCATCGTCTGCGAATCGGTTGGCACGCAATTTCTCAGCCTCTACGGAGCGAAATACAAAACCTGGCCTCGGCTCGAGGCGGAGTCGCGCTACAGCCTGATCTTCGACAACTACTACTCGCACATCACCAACACGGCCAATTCGCACGTGAATCTGGCCCTGTCCATCTATCCGCCCTTGGATTGGCGGCAATACACCATCGAGCGGCCGGATTATCCCGGCATCACGGCGGCGCAGGTGCTCAAACAACACGGCTATCGCACCGCCTACGTCTCGGCCGGCCGAAATGCCTGGTCGAATCAGGACAACTTCCTGAAGAATCGCGGCTATGACGTCGTCCAGGATTCCACAGATACGGGCTGCCCTGAATTTTTCTCGTGGGGCGTCGAAGACCGGTGCATGATCGATCAGGCGCTGAAATTTATCGACCAGGACCCGGCACGAAAGCAGCCCTTTTTCATCTTCTCATGGACGCAGGGCACACATCATCCTTATGGTCCCGACAATGGCACGCCCTCTCCCGGCTGGGACAATCCCGATCTTCTGAGCGATCCGAAAACCTACGGCAACATGTACTGGGACCTGGGGCGATACATGTGTGCCCTCTATGAGCTCGACAAGCAGATCGGCCGGCTGTTCAGTTCGCTCCGTGAGCGCGGCCTGGCCGAGGATACCATCGTCATCATTACCGGCGATCACGGCGAAGCTTTCGGATATCCACATGAGAGTTATGGGCACAGTGGGAAGGTCCATCAGGAAGATGTTCACGTGCCGCTGATCATCTGGAGCCCGCGCCTGTTCAAGGATGCGCCGCGGTCCAACACGGTGGGGGGGCACGTTGATCTGAGTCCAACGATCCTCGATCTATTGAATCTTCCTCTTCCCCAGAGCTGGCAGGGGCACAGTCTCTTCTCTCCCAATCATCCGCAGCGCGCCTATTTTTACGGAGCGATGGACAACTATTATTTTGGCGTCCGCGAAGGCCGATTCAAATACGTTTACAACGCCACGCTCGGCCGCGACCGGCTGTATGATTTGGAGACCGATCCGCTGGAACAGAACAACATCGCGGAGTCTCACCCCGACCAATCCCGCCGTCTGCGGGCGCGCCTCGCCGCGTGGCTCTCCTATCAGAAGACCAAAAAGTAGGAAGTAGGGTCCGCTTCAGCGGACGATCTTGGCAGGATTGCCTGCGACAATCGAGTAGGGAGGTACATTCTCTCTCACGACTGACCGCGCCCCCACAATCGCCCCCTCGCCAATCGTTACTCCCGGCAGAATGATGGCGTCAAACCCGATCCAGACGTTGTTCCCGATCCGAATCGGCCGCGCCTGCGAATCACGCGGCGCTCGATAGCAGTCCATCAACACTACATTCCACGCGATCAGAGAATACGCCCCAATCTCAATCTCGCTGTCGCACATGATCCGCGGCCCATTGAGCATCGAATACTCGCCAATGCTCACTCGCCCATCCGGCCCGACATCGAACATGGTGGGGGGGTAGATCGACGCAAATTTCCCCACCACCACCGACCGCTCCCGCTCGCCGCGAAACAGCTCGAAGCTCTGGCTCGTCTCCACATGGCCGCCGGGCTCGATGATTACGTTCTTCGGGATCACTCCGTCGAACCAGTCATTGGCGATGCGGCGCGGCATGTGCTTACACCTTTCCAATGACCGTCGCCGGATTTCCCCCCACGCGCATCCCAGCCGGGACATCGCGTGTGATCATCGATCCGGGCTCGATGAACGCTCCCGCGCCGATTCGCACGCCTTTGAGAATCGTCACGCTCGGGCCGATCCACACATCATCCTCGATAATGACTTCTTTCCTTTCGATCGCCGGCCGCGCCCGCCCCTTCCCCCCCGGCGAACAGGCAATCGCATCCTCGATCCGCAGCGCGGGATCGATCGGATGAAAATCGCTGTCGGCGATGGCCGAATTCCAGCCGATCATCACGCGATTGCCGATTTGAATTTCCAACTCGCACATCAGCACGACGTTGGTGAGATAGCAGCGATCGCCGATGCTGATCCTTCCGTCTTTCCCCGCCGCAAACTGCACTCCATCCATCACGCACTCGCGGCCGATGATCAGTCCCGTTTCCTGTTCGCTGAAAAATCGCCGCAGCGCGGTCTTGCCTTTGATGATTGTCCCCTCGCCAAGAATTACACCAGCGGGCAGAGTTCCATCTTCCCATCGCTCCACTGGCGGCTCCGATTTCTCCATCGTGATCATTCTACAGGTATCATCTGCCCAATTCCGATTCGCCCATGGCCGACAAATCCAAAATCATCGTCTCCGGCATCGCCTTCTGGTATCCGCTCGGCGGCGTCTTCTGGCAATTCCTCCACTATCTGCTGGGCCTGCGGCAATTGGGCCATGATGCCTACTATGTGGAAGACTCCGCGCGCGATGTTTACGATCCGAGCACCAACGATTTCACGCCCAATCCCGACGCCAATATTTCGGCCGTCGCTCCGATGCTTGAAAAATATGGCTTCAAGGACAAATGGTGCTTCCGCAGCCACACGTCGAATCAGCAACGCTGTTATGGCCTGTCCGAATCAGAATTAAATGAGCTCTATCACGACGCCGACGCTTTCTTGAACGTCACCGGCGCACAGGAGATCTGCGACGAGCACCTGAGAATTCCCCGAAGGATTTACATCGAAACCGATCCCGTCGCTTCCCAAATCAAGGTGGCTCAAGGTGATGAAACAACCATCAACCATCTCGCCGCACACGACTGCCATTTCACCTACGGCGAAAACATCGGCCGATCGGATTGCCTCCTGCCCACCGCGCGCTTCAACTGGTTTCCCACCCGCCAGCCGATCATTCTTGACTCGTGGCAACATAGTCTGCCGCCCGGCGACAGCTACTCCACCATCACCACCTGGAAAAACAAAGGCCGCGATATCACCTGGAATGGCGAAACTTATTACTGGTCGAAGGACCTCGAATTCGCCAATTTCCTCACTCTCCCATGGCAGTCAAAAGTGACATTTGAGCTGGCCACCAACCCCGACCCAACTTCAAAAACGTTGCTCGAGAAAAACGGCTGGCGCATCATCCCTTCCATTGCCCTCTCGCTCGATTTCAATCGCTATCGCGATTACATCCAGAGTTCGCGCGGCGAATTCACGGTCGCCAAAGACCAAAACATCCGTTTGAAAAGCGGCTGGTTCTCCGACCGCAGCGCCTGCTACCTTGCCTCGGCCCGCCCCGTCATCACTCAGGAAACCGGCTTCTCCAACCATCTCCCCACCGGGCAAGGCCTATTCGCATTCAGGACCATGCAAGACATCCTCTTCGCCCTCGACAAAATCGAATCCGATTACCCAAAAGCCTCCCGCGCTGCTCTCGACATCGCCCACTCTCACTTCTCGGCCCAAGTCGTTCTCCAATCTCTCCTATCTCGCGCCGGTCTTTAAAACCGGCCGATAAAACCTCAGCCACCCTTCCTTCAAATCTCCAAGCTTGTAGGTTGCATTCATCACCACTTTTTTCCCGCCAAAATTCTGGTGAAAGATGTGAACCGTCCGCCCCCCATCCTCCACTCCCGCCACAATCGCCGTGTGATGTTCGAAGGTCATCGAATACGTCCCCCCCGGCCGCCGGCCCTTAAACTTCACATCCCGCAACTGAATAATGTCCCCCGCCCTGATCTCCGAACTCTTCCCCTCCATCTTCTGCCCGCTTTCCCCGCCCTCAATAAAAAACACCTGTTCCCCCCACGTATAATCCCCCTTCTGGGGCCGGTCCGCCCCGCGCCCCCTGGCTCCCGCCGCCCGCAGCGCCTCATTTGCCAACGATGCACATTCCCCATCGCCCACCTGCTCGCCCTTATGCTCCTGGCAGAACGCCACCACCTTCTCGCCAAGCGTTCCCGGCCCTGCTCCGTCGCCAACTCGCGCCAGGATGAGACACAGCAGCAGCCCCGATATCACAACCCGCATTCGCATCCCTCAATTTTAGCGGTGAGAATTCCCGATTATCAATTCTTCTCCTCCGTCGGCCCACTTGCTATGTCCGTCTCCCCACCGCGCCTATAATCCATAACTCGGCTCATCTCTTCGGTATGAATTCTCACCCAGGGGATGCCAAGAGTCACAAATTCCCCTACAATCCGGGGCTCGACTTGAGGATGTATGCCTACTGAAACAACCGAAATCCAGGATCTCGCCAACCGCGAATACAAGTGGGGCTTCATCACCGATATCGAGGCCGATTCCGCTCCCCCTGGCCTCAATGAAGAGATCATCCGCTTTATCTCCGCCAAGAAAAACGAGCCCAAATGGATGCTCGACTGGCGGCTTAAGGCCTATCGCCACTGGCTCACCATGGAAGAGCCCCACGCCTGGCCGATGATCAAGTATCCCCCCATCGACTACCAGGACAGTATCTATTACTCAGCACCCAAGAAAAAGCTGACCAGCCTCGATGAGGTGGACCCGGAGCTGCTCAAAACCTATGAAAAGCTCGGCATTCCCCTCGAGGAGCGCGCCATTCTGGCCGGCGTGGCCGTCGATGCCGTCTTCGACTCCGTCTCGGTTGCCACCACCTTCAAAGACAAGCTGGCCTCGATGGGCATCATCTTCTGCTCCTTCAGCGAGGCGGTCCAGGAACATCCCGAGCTGGTGCAAAAGTACATGGGTTCCGTCGTTCCCTATAAGGACAATTTCTACGCCGCCTTGAACGCCGCCGTCTTCACGGATGGCTCGTTCTGCTACATCCCCAGGGGCGTCCGCTGCCCCATGGAGCTCTCCACCTATTTCCGCATCAACGCCAAGAACACCGGCCAGTTCGAGCGCACCCTCATCATCGCCGACGAAGGCGCATACGTCTCCTATCTCGAAGGCTGCACCGCTCCCATGCGCGATGAAAACCAGCTTCACGCGGCCGTGGTTGAACTCGTCGCCCTCGGCAATGCCACCATCAAATATTCCACCGTCCAAAACTGGTACCCCGGTGACAAGCAGGGCAAAGGCGGCATCTACAACTTCGTCACCAAGCGCGGCGCATGCCGCGGCCCAAACAGCAAGATCACCTGGACCCAGGTCGAAACCGGCTCGGCCATCACCTGGAAATATCCCAGTTGCATCCTCCAGGGCGACAATTCCGTCGGCGAGTTCTACTCCGTCGCCCTCACCAACAACTACCAGCAGGCCGACACCGGCACCAAGATGATCCACATCGGTAAAAACACCAAGTCCACCATCGTCAGCAAAGGCATCTCGGCCGGCCACGGCCAGAACACCTACCGCGGCCTGGTGAAAATCCTTCCCAAGGCCGCCAACTCCCGCAATTACACCCAGTGCGACTCGCTCCTGCTCGGCGACAAGTGCGGGGCCCACACAACCCCCTACATCGACGTCCGCAACACCAGCTCCAAAGTCGAGCACGAAGCCTCCACCAGCAAAATCGGCGAGGACCAGCTCTTCTACTGCAAGAGCCGCGGCATCTCCCTTGAGGATTCCGTGAACATGATCGTCAATGGCTTCTGCAAGGAGGTTTTCCGGGAGTTGCCGATGGAATTTGCGGTGGAAGCACAAAAATTACTCGGAGTAAGCTTGGAAGGCAGCGTCGGGTGACGCAAGCCAAAGAAGATTCGCGAGTTGAAGGCGATGTTGAGGCAAGCGGGATGGATCATGATCGCGGGTGGCAAGGGAAGTCATACAAAATGGACGCATCCGCGTGTGAAACGTCCCATCATTCTCAGTGGAAAGGATGGAGATGACGCGAAGCGATATCAGCAACAGGATGTTGACTTGGGCGTGAGCGAAGCACGCTCGTGAATGCGAGAGAGCCATGGCCAAAAAGAGCCCGTATAGCGTGATCATCCAGTGGTCGAACGAAGACCATGCATATGTCGTCACCCTTCCCGAGTGGGGCGGTTGCCACACGCACGGTGCAACCTATGAAGAAGCCGCCAAAAACGCTCAGGACGTTCTCGAATTGTTAATGGAGACTGAGAAAAGAGATCGCAAGGCCCTGCCGCCCCCCCATACCTTCGTCTATCCTGGTCCAACGGGCTTCTCATATGAAATGAGTAACCAATACTCAGGAAAAAAGGCACGAAATGTCCCTGCTTGAAGTCCAAAACCTCCATGCCCGCGTCGCCGCCGCCGGCGGCCGCGATATCCTCAAGGGCGTCAACCTCACCATCAAGGCCGGCGAAGTCCATGCCATCATGGGCAAGAACGGCTCGGGCAAGAGCACTCTCGCCCAGGTTCTCATGGGCCGCGAAGCCTATGAAGTGACCCAGGGCACCGTCACTTACGCCGGCAAAAACCTGCTCGAGCTTTCTGCCGAAGAACGCGCCCGCGAAGGCGTCTTTCTCGCCTTCCAATATCCCGTCGAAATCCCCGGCGTCTCCACCAGCTATTTCCTCAAGGCCGCCGTCAACGCCATCCGCAAACACCGCGGCGAATCAGAGCTCGACGCCATGGACTTCCTCAAGCTCGTCAAAGACAAAATGAACCTGCTGAAGATGGACCAGTCCTTCATGAACCGCGCTGTCAATGAAGGCTTCTCCGGCGGCGAGAAAAAGCGCAATGAGATCTTCCAGATGGCCGTCGTTGATCCGCGCCTGGCCCTCATGGATGAGACCGATTCCGGCCTGGACATCGACGCCCTCAAAGTCGTCGCCCAGGGGGCCAATTCGCTCCGCACCCCCGATAAGGCCATTCTCATCGTCACCCACTACCAGCGCCTGCTGAATTACCTTGAGCCCAACTTCGTGCATGTCATGCTCGATGGCCGAATCGTCAAGACGGGCGGCAAGGAACTTGCGCTCGAATTGGAATCCAAGGGTTACGACTGGATCGAAAAGGCGGCATAATCTCCGGGAAGGATATATTTCGTATGGACGAGGTTTGCCTCGTCCTCCTCTAAACAACCTCGAATCCGATGACTCAATTAGCCGAAGAAACCTCGACCCACATGCACAACTTCAGCCGCTTTGAGCAGGAATCCTCTCTCCCCGCCCATCCCTGGCTCGAGCGCCTCCGCAAATCGGCCATCGCCCGCTTCGAACTTACGGGCTTCCCCACCACACACGAAGAAGAATGGCGTCACACCAACGTCACCCCCATCGCCAAAATACCCTTCCGCCTCGCCCGCCCGCCCCACGAGCAGATCGGCCCGCGCTTCTCCATGCCCAGCGCCATCGAATTGGTCTTCCTCAACGGCCACTTCGCCCCCCAGCTCTCCCGCCTGGCCAAAATTCCCCGCGCTGTCCGCGTCGAGCCGCTCTCGGCAACTCTCAGCGACAATGCCCATCTGCTCGAGCCCCACCTCGCTCGCCACGCACAAATTGAATCCAAGACCAATCCTTTCATCGCCCTCAACACTGGCTTCATCCGCGATGGCGCATTTGTGCAAATTCCCCGCGGCGTCATGGTCGATGCCCCCATCCATCTCCAATTCATCTCCACAACCTCCCGCGACCCTTCCGTCTCCCACCCCCGCGTTCTCATCCTGATGGAAGAGGGCTCCTCCGCCACCATCGTCGAAACCTACACGTCCGCCGGCGGCGAAAAAGGCCCATACCTCACCAATTCCGTCACTGAAATCGTTCTTGGCGCAAACACTCATCTCGACCACTGCCGCCTCCAGCACGAATCGCTCGATGCCTATCACCTGGCCACCGTCGCCGCCACCCTCGGCAGCTCCGCCAACTTCATCTCCCACTCCGCCTCGATCGGCGCTGCCCTCGCCCGCACCGATTTCAACGTCCTCCTGGCCGGCGAATTCGCCGAAGCCACGTTGAACGGCCTGGTCATCGCCACCGGCGCCCAGCACATCGACAACCACACCCTGCTCGATCACCAAAAACCCAACTGCCCCAGCCACGAGCTCTACAAACACGTGATCGACGGCAAGGCCACCGGCGTCTTCAAAGGCAAAATCTTCGTCCAGAAGGACGCCCAGAAAACCGATTCCAAGCAAACCAGCAAATCGCTTTTGCTTTCGGATGAAGCGACCATGCATTCGCAACCCGCGCTGGAGATTTACGCCGACGATGTGAAATGCACCCACGGCTCAACCACAGGCCCGGTGGATGAAGACCAGGTCTTTTACCTTCGCTCCAGGGGCGTCTCGGCCGAAGCCGCGCGGCATCTGCTCACGTACGCCTTCGCCGCCGACATCACGCGAAGAATCAAAGTCGAGCCCATCCGCTCGCTGTTGGAAGACTTCATGGCCGCCCAGCACGGCCTCCCCCAGGACCTGCGCATCACCGACCTGGGCACCGCGCAGGAAGCGGCTCGCTAACTCTGTTTATTCAGATCTAATGTGCCACTGCGGCTTGCCCCCATTTACTCATCCACCCCCAACTCCCTAACAACCTGCATCATCCGCGGCAGCTTCCCCCCAATCACCCACTGCGGCCTCAAATAAAATCCCTTCAGAACTCCAGACGATATCTTCCCCTCCTTCTCCATAACTTTCCGATACTTCCCTGTCTTCAGCAAATAGGCCTCCATCTTCTTCGCCGGGACATCGACAATCCAATACTCTTTCACTCCCGCCCGCTCATAGTCCTCAAGTTTCTCCACCCAATCTCTCTCCACGCTGTCCGGCGATACCACCTCCATAATCAAATCCGGCGGACCATCCACGATCGTCTTCTTTAAGATTCCCGCCCGCTTTTTCGTCACGAAAAGCACATCAGGCAACCGCTTCTGATTAAGCGCCGGAACACGAATCATCACTTCTGCCCCATGAACCTTCCCCAGATCATGAAACTCCACAAAGTGCGTAACCACACTCCGCAGCCACCACGCCACATCATCATGCTCAAGATTCGCCGGCGCCATCATGATCACTTCCCCGTTGACCCACTCCGCGCGCGTCTTCTCCTCAACCCACCGGTCAAATTCCTCCTCGCTCATCCGCCGCCCGGGATGGCTCAGCGGCCCGCGCTCATCCAACCACGTCTTTGACGACTGTATTACCGACATCTTCACACCTCAAAAGCATTATACATTCCCGCGGCACATCCGGAACTTTTCCTTCCCGGCGCCGTCGAATTACCCATGCCTGCCAAGAACCAAAACCGCGCCGACCTGCCCATCTGGCTCGCCATCCCGATCGTCATCGCAGCACTGGTCATCGGCGGTTTCCTGATCTTCCATGACGTCCAACCGCCGGCTCGACCCACAGTTCAAACCATCGACATCAATCATGCCTCCACAACTCCCGCGTCGTCCACCATGACCCCTCCCAAAACATTCGTCGATCCCTCGCCTGCCAACTTCGACAAAAAAATCTTCAACCAAAGCTCAAAGGACGCCTTGCGCAAAACCTCTGAAACCTCCTGGAGCGTCAAAGGCGGCCGGCTTTTCATGCAGGTCCGCCGCGACAATACCGGCAAGCTCGCGGTCCGCTACGTCTATCCGTACGAGGACTTTCTTCCCAAGGACACCGTCGCCATGCTCCGCACCCGCTGGATCATGACCGAAACGGTCAAACTCATGGATGAGCTGCAAATCACGGCCGACCAATGGGAGAAGCTCAACGCGATTAAGCTCAACACCGACACGCAAATTCCCGCGGCCGAGCGCAAGAAGCTCATGGCCCTCTTCGAAGAAGCCATCGCGGCCATGCCGAAGAATGAAATCGTCAACGGCGGCCTGCCCACCGTCGCCGAAGAGAAGCTGACCGATTTCCTTCGCGAGATGGATGAGAAGTACTACGACACCACCATAGCGCGGGCCAATCGCCTTGCCGAGGATGTGAAAGCGCTTTTCACGGAGACCCAATACGCCGGGCTCATGCGGCGCTATGGCACATGGTAGCCGCCCCTCCTCTATCTTCGCCTCATCCTGCGCCTACAATGAAAGATCATGCATCGCCCCTCGGCCGACCTTCTGAGCCCACCGCGCGCCCATACGGCCGCGCCACTCGATCCGCACGCCATCCGGCCCGATTTCCCGATTTTGGGCACTGCCTGCCATCAAAAGCCGCTGATCTACCTCGACAACGCCGCCACCACTCAAAAACCCAGGCAAGTGATCGACACCGAATCACGCTACTACAACTGTCAAAACGCCAACATCCATCGCGGCGTTTACACCCTCTCGCAATTGGCCACGGACCTTCACGAAAACGCCCGCCGCAAGGTGAGAAAATTCATCAACGCGGCCGAAGACCGCGAAGTCATCTTCACCCGCTCCACCACCGAATCGATCAATCTCGTCGCCTCATCCTTCGGCCGCGCCAACATCAAAACCGGCGACGAAATCATCATCTCCGGCATGGAGCACCACTCCAACATCGTCCCCTGGCAAATCCTCTGCCAGCAAACCGGCGCAATCTTAAAAGTCATTCCCTTCAACGACCGCGGCGAGCTGCTCATGGATGAGTATCAAAAACTCCTCTCCTCGCGCACCCGCATCATCTCCATCGTCCACCTCTCCAATTCCCTGGGCACCATCAATCCGATCGAGCAGATCATCGCCCTCGCCCACCGCCACGGCATTCCCGTCCTTGTCGATGGCGCTCAATGGGTCGCCCATCGCCCTCTCGACGTCCGCGCGCTCGACGCCGACTTCTACTGCTTCTCCGGCCACAAACTCTACGGCCCCACCGGCATCGGCATCCTCTACGGCAAGGCCCATCTCCTCGAATCCATGCCCCCCTATCAAGGCGGCGGCGACATGATCTCCTCCGTCACCTTCGAACGCACCACTTACAACGACCTGCCATACAAATTCGAGGCCGGCACCCCCAACATCGCCGGCGCAATCGCCCTCGGCAGCGCCATCGACTACATCCAGTCCATCGGCCTCGACCGCATCGCCGCCCACGAAGACCAGCTCTTCAATTATGCCACCCAAAAACTCCAGGAAATCCCCGAGCTCCGCCTCGTTGGCACCGCCAAAAACAAAGCCTCCGTCCTCTCCTTCGTGCTCCACAATATTCACCCCCACGACGTCGGCACCATCTTGGATGGCGAAGGAATCGCCGTCCGCACCGGCCACCACTGCTGCCAGCCCGTCATGGACCGCCTCGACATCCCCGCCACCGCCCGCGCTTCCATCGCCGCATATAATACAAAGGAAGAAATCGACGCCCTGGCCACAGGCATTGAAAAGGTGATCGCCATGTTTGCGTGAAAAACAAAATCTGATCTGCGCAAATCTGCGCCATCTGCGTCTCCTCTTTCTTCTCTGCGTCTCTGCGGTGAATAGAATTAAACGATATGTCCGAAGAACTCGACGATCTCTACCGCGAAGTGATCCTCGATCACACCAAACACCCGCGCAACTTCCGCGAGATCGCCAACCCCACGCGCACAGCCGACGGCCACAACCGTCTCTGCGGCGACAAGCTTAAAGTCTTCATCAAACTCAGCGGCGACACAATCGAGGATGTCTCCTTCAAAGGCGCTGGCTGTTCGATTTCGACAGCCTCCGCCTCCATGATGACCGAAGCCCTCAAAGGCAAAACTCTCGCCGATGCCCAGGACCTCTTCACCCGTTTCCACGACGTCCTCACCGGCCCGCCCGACATCGCCACCGACGCCGAACACCTCGGCAAGCTGGCCGCCTTCCACGGCGTCCGCAAATTCCCCGTCCGCGTAAAATGCGCCACCCTCGCCTGGCACACCCTCCAGGCCGCGCTCAAAAACGATTCATCCGCTGTCTCAACCGAGTAGCCCAATGAAAGCACACGGCCCAGGATTAAACACGAAGGCACAAAGGCACGAAGACGCGCCTGGTTTTCGCCCATCGCGCGTTCCGATCTGCTCTTTCGGCTCTGTATTTAAAATCAAAATCCAGCCACTCCCGCTCCTGCAAGCCGCGCACCACGACGAGTTGGCCTTCGTGCCTCCGTGCCTTCGTGTTTAATCCTCTGCCAAGCGAGTCCCCCATGGACCAACCCAAACACAGCCTCAACGTCCTCCCTCACTCCGGCAAAGTGGACCAGCTCAAATCCGCCCCCCTGGCCATCTCTCCTACCCCCAGCTACGTCGCCCACGTCAACCGCACCAGCCCGACAACGCCCCGCTCCACCCTCCAGCAAGCCCTCGAAGAAAAGATCATCGACCAGCTCAAAACCATCTTCGACCCCGAAATCCCTCTGAACATTTATGAGCTCGGCCTCATCTACGACATCGACATCGACCCCGAAAACCGCGTCCACATCCGCATGACCCTCACCGCCCCCGCCTGCCCCGTCGCCGGCTCCCTCCCCCCACAAGTGGAAGCGCAAATCGAATCCATCCCCGAAGTCAAAAGCGCCCAGGTCGAACTGGTCTGGGCCCCCCCCTGGACCCGCGACATGCTAAGCGAAGCCGCCCGCCTCCAGCTCAACCTGTAGCACGGGCGTCTCGCCCGTGATTCCAACATCCTCCCCTTTCCGCTGTATAATCCTCGTCCACTTCACATGGAGGTCCGGCTGTGCCGGACGTTCTTCTAGGAGCCACATGAAACTCGCATCGTCCGCCCTCGCGCTGATCTTCGCCTTCGCCGCCCTCACTTTCGCCGCCGACCCCCCCAAGCCCGACTCAAAAGCCGATCCCAAAACTCCCTCCTCGGCCGCGCCCAAACCCGCTCCTCCCAAAGCCTTCATCAACGAAGCCGAAGCCGGCCGCGATTTCACCGTCCAGGGCGAATACCTCGGCGAATCCGGCGACCTCAAACTTGGCATCCAAGTCATCGCCCTCGGCAAGGAAGGCTTCCGCGCTGTCGTCTATCGCGACGGCCTCCCCGGCGATGGCTGGAACGGCAAAGATCCGCGACAGGTCAACGGCAAATGGGATGGCGACTCCGTCAAATTCACCACCGATGACAACCACACCCTGGTCATCGACAAGTCCGGCCAATCCGCCGTCGGCGCCAATGAGAAAAACGAAACCATGGACTTCAAAAAGGTGAACCGCAAGAGCCCCACCGAAGGCGCCAAGCCCCCACAGGGCGCAATCGTCCTCTTCGATGGCAGCAACGTCGATGAATGGGCCAACGCCAGGATGGATGACCGCCGCCTCCTCGTGGCCGGCACCACCACCAAGAAAAAATTCGGCGACTGCACCCTCCACGCCGAATTCATCCTCCCCTTCATGCCCGACGCCCGCGGCCAGGGCCGGGCCAACTCCGGCGTCTATCTCCAGAACCGCTACGAAGTCCAGGTACTCGACTCCTTTGGCCTCAAAGGTGAAAACAACGAGTGCGGCGGCATCTACACCAAAGCCGCCCCGTCAGTGAACATGTGTTTCGCCCCCCTCACCTGGCAGACCTACGACATCGACTTCACCGCCGCCAAATTCGACGCCGCCGGCAAAAAAACCACCAACGCCCGCGCCACCGTCAAGCACAACGGCGTGACCATTCACGACAACGTCGAAATCACTGACAAAACCGGCGGCGGCCAAAACGAAGCCCCCACCCCCGGCCAGCTCCAGCTCCAAAACCACGGCAACCCCGTCTTTTTCCGCAACGTGTGGATCGTGGAGAAGCAATAACCGCATCACCACGTCTTCATCAAGAACTCCACAATCGCCACAACAGCGATCCCGCTGGAGGGCAGCAGTATCGCTCTCAACACTGGATGCTTTGAAAACCGGCCGAATGATCCCGATTCGCTCGCCTCGATCTCGCTGATCATATGTTTCAAAGCGCTCGCCTGATTCTCCGCCCCAAGCGTCTCATAGCCGAACAACTTGTCGGAAAGATTTGCAATCGCTTTACGTCGCGCTTTCTCCGCGTCCCATTGCAGTCCAAGTGCGCACGAAAGCGCCAACAAAGAATTCAGCGAGAACACGATGATCAAACTGATTGGCCATTGCCAATTATCAAAATAACTGACCCGCGAGATAATCATCAGAAACAGGATCAGAAATGGGTAGTAGATCAGCTGCCCCACCACGGCCGTGCGCGTGCCGATCAGTGCAACGTCCAGAAGCTCCGATAAATCCTCACTATCAATCCCTGGACGCTTTGTTTTCCAGATTTCAAGCGTCTTGTCCGGGTAGCGCGTTTTTCCTTCGGCCAGATATTGAATGAACTTCTGGTTCAGGCGCGTGGCGTCAATTACATAAAATGTCAAAAAAATTGAAGCGATTACTCCAATGCTCAGAATGATCGCATCAGCCTTGTAACTGATCCAACCCCTCGCAGGCACGATGGGGGGAGGAAACAGATTTAAAATAATGATCAGGCCGAAAAGAAGATAAGCACCCGCGGGTACCACGAATCGGATGAGGCGAGGCGTCCAGAACCCATGAGCGGTGTATTCGTCCCACAGTTTTTCCCCGTCAACGAGCAAAGAGTCACCGGCAACACGTATGTTCCAATCGCTCATCCCGGGGCTTTTCCAGGAGCAACTGCTCTTTGAGCACTCCAGCGCAAACTCCTCTTTGATCTTTTCATCGTTATCCTTCAAATCCATGTACGCCTTAAAGACATAATGAGCGCAGAGCACGGCGGCGATCAGCCGGATCGTTTCCGTCGGCCAAATGCTGATCCCGTCAAAAAGGGCGAAAGGTTCTCCTCCGGCGCCCTCCAGCGCGTGAACCGCCCACATCAAGCCGAATATCACCGGCGTCGCCATAAGCAGAACCGCGGTGGTCGTGCTGAAGAACCGTTTCCACCTGAAAATCTTGAGCAACCCCGATAACCACATCAGCCATATGATCAAAAAGACCGCCAGGCCGGCCGCAACTGTTACCTGTGCTGCCCGCTTCGCGGACAACCAGCTTCCCGAGTCAAGACGAGCCGGGTGTGTGCTTCCCGACGCTGGTAGACGTGGCGGCGCCACCCCGGGATTCGCGGCATCTACCGATGATCGTGTGCCCGCGAAACCGACTTTGGATTCAGATGCTGTCGTCTCATCGCCTCCCCTGTTGCGATCCAAACTCAGGTCTCTCGGTCCGCCGCGTCCGATCTCGAACAAGCGCACCGGCTTGAGCTCCGCATGAGGAGACAGCTTGCTCGTCGCCATCAACGTGGCCGCAAACATCGCCGTTTGATAACCATCTCGAAATGGAGCAATGTTTACCTGGTGTGAGGGATGGAGCGACAGCCCAAACGCCGACGCCACCACCAGGTTATGGGTTTCATTCCATTCATCCGGATGGCCCATCCGTGCATCCAGGTCATTGGTGAAGAAAATGACGCTCGGGAAATGCTTCCGAAGCGCTTTCATGATCAGAAGCTTGTCGTAAACATCGCTTCCCAGGATTCCAATCGCTCGCAGCCGCCCCCTGTTGCTTCGGACCAGCTCCCAATTCAAATCCTCCAACTGGATGGCCAGTCTTCGTAGATAATCCGCCTGATGCAGCCCGGCCGGTTCCTCCATGGGCCTTAGCGTCTTTCTCTCATCGGATTTGTGATCTGATTTATCTGCCTCCGGCTCCGCGGGCAGCCTTCCATCCAGCCCCCGAAGATAGCTATACCAGTGTATCGAAGGAGGAAGACCCAGGAGCAAATCCGAATAGCTCCGCTGAGTTGCCTTCTTGGCGAAAGTCACAGGCAACGCCCGCCCGTAGAATGTGTCCCATTCAGAGATGATTGCAACATGATCTTTTGCCGATCCCACTTTGACTTCGCGGCGGTCAAGCTCCTCCACCATTGCCTCGCAGATGTCATCATCCGTGTTGATCGTGCGAAAAAACCTGTCTTTGCCCATCGCATAGCGCATCAGCAGGTCAACCGTCGGCAACTGGCCGTTGATCTTTACGCCCGAAAGATTGTGAACGAGCAGGTCCCCTGGCGCGGTCGGAGTTGCCGCGTACATCTTCGCGTTGCGAAAATCCAGGGCAGCCAGATCCTCGTCGTACGCCGCTTCATACAACATCGTCCGCAGCGTAGTTGAGCTATATGGAGCGATGATCGCGAAATCCACAGGATTGTTCTTACCCTTCACTGCTCGCGGCCTGATCTCACCAAGAATACTTGCCAGCCGCGCCAATGGTTTGTCCAGGAACGCGTCATCACGGAGCCACAACAGCAGAACGGAATCATATGTTCCCGGAAATGCCAGGGCTGCGTTGTTGTATTGCGCCTCGCACCATTCGTAGGGGATGACCAGAGGAGTTATGTCGCTCTCGACAGCGTACGGCCGACGCCATTTCATCGTGACGTATCGGATGTGATTGCTGTCCGCCGGCACATACCCACTCACGCTCAGCCCTCCCAGCACGGCATACCGCGACCGAAGCCGCCGTTCCACCTGATCCGCGTGCGGGCCCCCAGGGACCATCACCGGCATTACCAGCGTCTTGGAATCCTTTTTCGATTTCCGGCTCATTTCCTCCAGCAGCACCTCAATACTGTGGTCGCCGCTCGGCTGCGTTGTCGCCCGGTATGCCGTCTCCGTCGTCGCCACCGGATCCTGCCATAGCCGCGAGTCAACATCCTGCGCATTCAAGCTTTGCGATGACTGGCGCGGGTCCACTCTCGGCCGCGAGCTCGTCAGCGGGTCGAGGTACCAATATGCTCCCCCAATCATCGCCACCAGCGCCACCACCGCCGGCCACGGAATGATGCTCTCGCTCTTTTGATCTGCCATAACTTCCCCTTTGCACCCGAAGTGTCAGCACTTTTCGACTCGTCGGCGCGCCGAAGAATTGCAATCGATAGCCACCCCTCCCTCCGCCGCGAACACACTTCCTGATTTGAAAGCGACCGAAGCCGCACTCTCAGATCTGCTCACGCCAAAGACATGCCCAGCGAATACATTCGACTACGATACGTTTAGCGGGAACACTAATCAATAGATGTGCCAAAGCAATTCACCAATCCGACGCGCAGGAATCTGGCTGGCAAAGAAGGGCAAAATCAACGAGCAATTGCAATGGCGACGAGAAAAGCTCCAATGACCAATGTGGGATCAGCCATACGCGCCCGTCATTCATTCGTCATTCAGTAGTTCCAGGTTCTACCTCATGGGTCTGGCGCTGGTTCAAGTCCCGCACTGGTGAACGGATACGACCGTGCACTTGCGGCCGCGATCGACCAGCGACAGAAAACTGCCGCGGAATTCCGCCCGCCAGCTCGTGGACTTGGCCGGCGGAGACGGTATGGTTCACCCCTGAACGCATAAGCTCCTCCGTGCATGAGTTTGTCGCGACACAACTCTCTTACGGAGGGGCTTTCTGTTTCAAGAAGAAATTGGAACTACTGAATGACGAAGGAGAGGCGGGTGTGGTGGTTTATTTTCCGGGCGCGCTCATGGGGTTGGCGGCAAAGGTGGGGGGGCTGCGAGGTCCGCAGGCGTGGGCGGTGCCGGCGAGTGAATGGCTGGGCGTTTTTGCTTCGCTGGCATTGATCATTGGGGCGTCGTCGGGGATTTTTTGGCTGTTGATCAGGCGGTGGACGACGCAAAGGCACTGGCTGGCGCTTCAGGATTGGGCGGATGAGAACCGGTTCAAGCTGCATGGGGAGAAGGGGGCGGTGGGGCCGGAGGTTTTGAGGAGCATCACACAGCCTGCGCCGAAGATTCTGGTTTCGCTGAACGATGTGGATACGGGGATCGTGCAGATCGAGGCGGAGGGGCCGAGGGGGAGCGGGATGACGCAGGTGAGGTGGAATCTGCTGGTGAGGAAGCTGGAGCGGGCGTGGCCGACGACGGGATTTCGGCCGGCGAGCAGCGGGAGGAGCATTCTGGATTATTTTCCGCTGAATGAGATGAGGGCGATGGCGCCGACGGAGCGGTTTGTGTTGTATGGGGCGGAGGCGCGGACGGCGCGGGCGCTGGGGAAGTCGTCGGTGGCGGCGTTGTTGCCGCCGGATGTGGGGTTGCTGCTGGTGGAGCGGAACCTGGTGCTGGATTTTTCGGGGCGGCCGTTTGATCCGCTGGAGTTGGAGAGGGTGGATGCGCTGGCGGAGCAGATTGTGGGGCATTTGCCGTGAGGAGAGAATTCAGAATTCAGAAGTCAGAAGAAGACCCCCTCATCCTGCCCTCTCCCCCGAGTACGGGGGCGAGGGGAAGAAGCTGAGTAGGGCGGCGAGGAGGGTTGAGATCAGGCGGAGTGTTTGAGGGGTTTGAGGGGGTGGGAGAGGAGTTTTTCGGCGGAGGTGGCGTCGAGGGCGTCGCTGAAGAAGTGGCCCTGGGCGGCGTCGCATTCGAGTTTTTGGAGGAGGGCGACTTGTTCGGGGGTTTCGACGCCGGTGGCGGTGACCTGCATGTTGAGGTGGTGGGCGAGAGTGACGATGGCGTGGACGACGGCGGCGTAGTCGCGGCGGCCGCACATGCTGGTGACGAAGGCGCGGTCGATTTTGAGGCCGTGGATGGGGAACTGGTGGAGGCAGGTGAGGGAGGAGCGGCCTGCGCCGAATTCATCCATCAGGACGACGACGTTCAAGGCGCGGATTTCGGCGACGGTGCGGCGGGCGGCCTCGGGGTCGGCCATGATGGTGCTCTCGGTGAGCTCGATGGTGAGTTTGGAGGGATCAGCGCTGGTTTTTTCGAGGATTTCCTGGAGCTTGGTGATCAGGCCGGGCTCGTTGAGGTGGCGGCGGAGAAGGCGGACGTTGATGGAAACCTTGGGGAAGTCTTTTTCCTTCCAGGCCTGGAGCTGGAGGCAGGCCTGCTCGAGGCACCAGGTGTTGATTGCGCCGGACATGCCGGTTTCCTCGGCGATGGGGATGAACTGCGACTGGGGAATGAGGCCCCGCTGTGGGTGATTCCAGCAGAGGTGGGTTTCGAAGCCGACGACTTTTTTGGATTTGAGGGAGACGATGGGGAGGTATTCGAGGCGCAGTTCGGCGTTGGGGATGGCGTTTTGCAGATCGCTCTCGATGCGGAGGCGCTCCATGGCGACGGCGTGCATGCCGGCGTCGAAGACGACATGGCGGGCCTTGCCGGCGGCCTTGGCGTGGTACATGGCGGCGTCGGCGTCGCGCAGGAGTTCCTTGGCAGTGCCGTAATTGGCGTTGCCGTTGACGATGCCGATGCTGACAGTGGAGTAGAGCTGATGGCCCTCGAAGTCGATGGGCTGGCCGAGGGCGCGCTCGATGCGCTCGGCGACGAGGACGGCGTCATTTTCGCCCTTGAGATCGTCGAGGAGGATGGTGAACTCGTCGCCGCCGAGGCGGGCGACGGTGTCGGTGGTTTCGGCGGCGATGGTGTCGGTGGGGCGGAGGCAGCGGCGGAGGCGGTCGCCGATGGTGACCAGCAAGCGGTCGCCGGCGGCGTGGCCGAGGGAGTCGTTGATGACTTTGAAGCGGTCGAGGTCGAGGAAGAGGACGGCGAAGCGGAAATCGGAGCGGCGGCGGGCGCGTTCAATGCAGCGCTGCACCTGGTCGTGGAAGAAGGAACGATTGGGGAGGCCGGTGAGGGCGTCGTGCATGGCGTCGTAGCGGAGGCGGTCGCCAGCGCGGCGGAGGGCGTGATTGGAGGCTTCCAGGTCGGCGGTGCGCTGGCGGACGCGGTCTTCGAGCTCTTTCTGGATGGTGCGCAGCTCGGATTCGACGTGCTTGAAGTCCTCGATGTCGGTGGCGGTGCCGACCCACTGCATGATTCGGCCGAGCTTGTTGCGCATGGGGAGGGCGCGGGCTAGGTGCCAGCGAAATTGGCCGGTGGCGCCTTTGAGGCGGACTTCCATCTCGAAGGGATCGCCGCCGCGGAGACAGAGGTTCCATTTTTCGATGAACTGGGGGAGGTCGTCGGGGTGCACCGCCGATTCCCAGCCGCGCTCCTTGCTCTGCTCGAAGGGGGTGACGCAGAGATCCTGCCAGCGCTGGTTATAGTAGTCGTTGTTGCCGTCGGGCTTGGTGGTCCAGACGATCTGGGGCATGGCGTCGGCGAGGAAGCGATACTGGTCAGCGCTTTGGCGAAGGCGGTCGTTGGAGCGGGCGAGTTCCTCGGTGCGCTCGAGGACGCGAAGCTCGAGATCATCGTGGGCGCGGCGGAGCTCGGCGACGGCGTCGCGGCGCTGCTGGTCGATTTTGGAGAGGGAGAGAGCGTTGCTCCAGACCATGGAGAAAAAGAGGACGGTGTGGCCGAGGACGAAGAGGGTGACTCCGCTTTCGGTGCCGAAGGCTCCGTGGCGTTCGCCCAGCAGAGCGAGATAGCCCAGGACGAAGGGGACGCCGAGGGATGCGGGGAGGAGCTGGCGGACGAGGAGAGCGCCCAGGCCGCCGCTGTAGGTGAGGCCGACCATGGGGTGGTCATCGCAGGCGAGGAGCATGGCCCAGCAGAGGGCGAGGAAGGTGATGGCGGTGTTGAGGGCCATGGCGACGTTGCTGGGGACGATGTCGAAGGGTTTGATGCCGTAGGCGTAGCCGATGAAGGCGGTGAGGGCCACGATGCCGGCGGTGAGGACGAGGGACTGGCTGGCGCGGCGGGCGGCGGGCTTGCGGATTTCGAGGATGGCCAGGGCAGCGCCGAGGATGACGAAGTTGAGGGCACTGTTGGGGTCGATGTGGCTGGAGCCGACGCGGCGTGAGAAGAGGAGGTGATCGAGGCCGAGATCGATGTCCGACATGTAGGAGAACATGCGGACAGCGCCGATGAGCAGGACGATGGCGGCGCAGACGCGGCAGGTCCAGCGTTGCCAGGGGTGGCGTTTGCCGAGGCGGAAGATCCAGAGGGAGGCGGTGGCCGCGATGAAGGCGAGGGCGACCATGGGGTTCATGGCGACGAGGCGGGGGGCGATCGATTTGGCGGTTTCGATGTTGAAGATCCAGCCCATGAGGACGAGGAGGGGGACGATGGTGGGGATGGCGAGGACGAATTTGAAGAGTCGGAGCGGGCGCGCCAGGGGCGCTGGGATTTGGCCGCCGGTGGAGCCGGGGGGATAGAACGCGTTGGGAAGGGCCGCGCCTGACACGACGCCTCTTTCGGATCCGTTGGCGCCCGGATCGTGTTTAAGGCTGAACGTCCGGCAGAGCCGGACCTACATGTATCGGCGTGAATTTGGGGCGGATTAAGTTGCGTAGAGTGTTTGGGCGGCACAGACGGAGCAGTTTCAAAATGCGCAGAGCGGCCGCAGATTTCGCAGATTTCCGCAGATCAGATTTTTATGGATCAGCCTTCGCGCTGCCAGATGCCTTCGATGCGGGTGTAGTGGGTGAGGACGTGGGTGTCGAATTTTGTGCCGGTCCAGGCGCGGACGGTAATGGTGACCTGCGGGGGGTTGATGGTGATGAGATTATAAGCATTGGGCTCGTTGCCGCGGCGGCGGTTGGAAATGGCGGTGCCGGCCTGGACGGAGATGATGGAGCGCTTGATACCTTCGTGGTGGGTGCGGACGTCGCCGCTGTAGCCCATGTGGAGATGGCCGGCCAGGACCATGTCGATGCCGCAGTCTTCCATCATGTCGAGGGCGCGGAAAGCGCCGCCGACGATGCCGTGGGGGCGTTCTTTGGGTGGGGGGATGAAGGGGTGATGAGTTACCACAATTTTGAAAAGGTCGGGGGGGAGGTCGCCGAAGCGGAGCTTGATGTCCAGGAGTTGCTCTTCGGAGATTCGGCCATCCTTCCAAAAGCCGTTCCAGGTCCAGGTCCAGGAGCGGGCGGTGTTCATGCCGAGGATGGCGAGGTGGTCATCCTTGTAAAAAGGGCGGAGGTCTTTGGTGATGTAGTGGCGGTAGCGATCGAGAGGGAAGAAGAAACGACGGATGACGTCATAGAGGGGAATGTCGTGGTTGCCGGGGACGCAGATTTGGGGAGAGGGGAGGCGGGTCATGAAGTGGCGGGCGTTGGCATACTGGCGGCGGCGGCCGCGCTGGGTGAAGTCGCCGGAGTTGACGATGAGGTCGGGCTTGGCGGCGAGGATGTCGGCGATGAGGGCCTCGGTGACGGCGGGCTGGTCGCGGCCGAAGTGGATGTCGGAGATGTGGGCGAGGGTGTGCATGCGTAAAACGTGGAACGTGAAACGTGAAGCGAGATAGTTATTCGAGGCGTTCTGGGGCGAAAACTTTTAGCGCGTTTGGCACCGATTGATAGTGCAGCGGCGGGGACATGTTTTCGACTTCGCCGTCGAGGGCGACGTGGAGGCGGCGTTTGCCGGTTTCGATCCAGAGTTCATTGAGGTAGAGCGAGTCGAAGTCTTTGGCCTGGTCAAGGCGGCCGAAGAGGGCGCGGAGGGCGAGGCGGAGCATGCCGAAGCGGCCGGTGCGATTGGCGACGTAGAGGCTGAGGATGCCCTCGTCGAGGCGGTGGCGGCCGCGGACGGACATGAGGCTCATGACGTAGCGGTTGTTGCCGACGAAGACGAAGGGGGTCTGGCGGAGGACGCTTTTGTCGCCGATGCCGATGCGGACATTGAGCACGGGGAAACGGCGGAGGGCGTTGAGGGTGGCGATGAGCATGGCGAGCCATTTGCCGCGGCCGAGGCGGAGGCGCTGTTCATCGCGGTCGCGGACGACCTGGGGATAGAGGCCGATGGATGAGTTGTTGATGAAGGTGCGGTCGTTGACACGGGCGAGGTCGATAGATTGGACGTGGCCGGCGGCGATGATTCCTATCGCGCCTTCGAGATCGATGGGGATGGCGAGGTCCCTGGCGAAATGATTGAGCGTGCCGAGGGGGAGAATGCCCATGGGGATGTCAGAGTGGGCGAGGACGCTGGCGACGCCGCTGACGGTGCCATCGCCGCCGCCGGCGACGATGGCATCGGGACGTTCGGAGAGGGCCTGCTTTGCGGCGGCGATGAGCTGGTGGCCTTCGAGGGGGCGGACGTCGGCGTCGATCTGTTCGGCGCGGAAGGCCTCGCGGATGTGCTCGGCCTGGTCGAGGTTGGGGGTGGAGGCGACGGTGCCGGCCCTGGCGTTGATGAGGGCGATGAGTTTCATGGGAGGCGGGGGAAGGGTACGGGGCGCTTCGAGGGAATGCAATGCGGATTAATCGCGGAGACGCGGAGACGCAGAGACGCAGAGAGGAGATAGGGAGGGCGGAAAGAGAGTTACGGATTGTGGAAGTGGAGGATATGGTGCGGGGATGAGATTGTGGTTTGTGGTGTTGAGTTGCGCGTGCTTGTTGGGGGCTGGTCCCAGCTCGCGGCCCGCGACGGGGCCGGTGGTGAGAGAGAATGTGGATGGATCAGCGCTGCCGGCGGAGCAGAGGTATCCGCAGCAGGATTTTGTGCGGAGGTGGCGGCCGTGGGAGATTTCGGATCACAAGGGGACGCTGCTGATTCAGAATTTGCGGATTCATGATGCGATCAATCAGCGGGCGATGGATGTTGCGGTGACGTCGATGGATCGGCCGACGCCGAGTGCGGGCGAGGCGCTGACGTTTGCGAAGGTGATCATTCGCAATTGCGAGACGGCGGACATTGGGCGCGATGAGGTGGGGCGGCGGCAGGGGGTTCATGTGGATCACATTCGGATCAGCGGCGCGGGGAGTGAGCAGCCAGTGGAGACGGAAGTTTTGCTGGAGGATGTTTATATTCATGGGGGTGATGCGCTGCCGCTGCTGATCGGGGAGGGGAAGTTTGGCCGGATCACGCTGCGGCGGGTGAGGATCGAGAATACGCATGGGGGTGGGGCGCAGATCACGGCGATCGTGGGGGGAGCGGTGGGGGAGGTGATCGTGGAGGATTCGCCGGGGTTGAAATTGTCGCTGATTGGACGGCCGGGATCGATCAAGCGGTGCATGGTGAAGAATTCGCCGGGGGCCGTGGTCAGCGATACATCGACGGCCGTGGGGAAGAGCGGGGCGGTGATTTTGAGCGGGGAGGAGGCGGAGTCGGAGATGGCGAAAATTGGGGGAGAGAAAGTGGCGGCGACGCGGCCGGCGGGGGTGGCGCGGGTGGTTGCGGCGGCGAAGCTGGAGGTGGTGGCGGATCAGGATGGGAAGACGTTGCATGCAGCGCTGGTGGGTGAGATGGGAGAGGATGTGGAGTTTGTGACGTTTGAGGCGGCGGATCGGTTTGAGTATTTGATGGGCGCGCCGGTGGTGGTGATGGAGAGGCCTTGGAAGGCTGATTTGAGGCCGGGAAGGCGGGGGGAGATGACGGTGAGGGCGACGATCACCCGCAATGGGGGCGATCCGGATAAGGCGATTGTGGGGAAGGTGCAGATGCCGTAGGGATGTCGAGCAGGAGTGCCCGACCTACCGGCCGGCGCCGCTGCGGGTGCAGTGGTCGAAGAGGAGACGCCATTCGAGCTGTTGGAGGCTGATGGCGGCGAGGTGTTTGGGGTCGCGCGGGTCCGGCTCGATGGAGGCGATGAGATCGACGAAGGCGTTGGGGTTCCAGCCGTTGGACATGAGGCGGAGGAGGGATTTGTCGGCCGGGAGGGGGTGGAGGATTTGATTGGCCTGGTGGGCGAGTTGTTGGAAGACGGGGTGGTTTTGGCAGCGGGCGTACCAGTATTGGCTGTTGGAGAAATCGCCTTCGCGGCGGTGCATGATGGCGTGCCAGAAACTGCCGGTGGAGGAGTGGAGTGATTGGGAGATGAGGTGGGATTCATCGAGCCAGTCGTGCCAGAGCCAGAGGCCGGCGAGGATGGCGTTGGCGTCGTCGGGGTTGCGGATGGGGGAGGAAAGCATTTGGGTGGGGGTGGCGGTGGAGAGGAGTTTTTGGGCTTCGGGGCGGCCGGGGGTGCGGACGACGAGGAGGCGGTAGGAGTTTTCGATATCGAGGGAGAGGATTTGGCGAGCGAGGGGGGAGAGGTCGTCGGTGTGGGTGGAGCTGATGGGGACTTCGGACATTTGATCCTCCGGTGATTGATCAGGATAGGCAATAGTTGGCGGGGGGTAAATGCGCGGGGGGTGGGGAGTATTTCTCATCCGGGGATCGGATTTCGTCCGATAAACGCGGATGAGGATATTGACCGAAGGAGCATTGATGAAAGCTGTTAATCTGAGTCGTGGCGCGTTGTCCGTGGCCGCACTGGCGCTGGCGGGACTGGCCGGGTGCATGGATCGGACGACGATTTTTGATAATCCGGATCCGAATCTGCGGATGGCGAAGCACGAGTTTCGGTCGGATGCGCTGGATCGGTTTCCGTATAAGGCGGAAGCGCCGAAGCTGCGCGAGCAGAAGGCGCGGGCGCAGGTGAGGTATCAGTTGAATCGGCTGGAAGTGGTGAATTTTTCGGAAACGGACTGGCAGGACGTGGACGTGTGGGTCAACGGGAAATATGTCTGCCACGTGCCGAAGATGGAGAACCGGAATTTGAAGGAAATCCATTTCCCGATGCTGTTTGACGATCAGGGCAACTCATTTCCGATGAACAGCAACAAGGGGAAGATGCTGGTGAAGAGCGTGGAGATTTTCCGGGATGGGAAGATGTACCAGGTGACGGTGGAAGCGGCGGGGCTGGAGATTTAGCGCCATTTCAGGTCGTATTTTTCGGCGTGCAGGGGATGTTGGGTGTCGGGGGCGCGGAGCGAACCCTACGGCTATTGATGACGCTGCGCATGCGCTCACGGCATTATGAGGCATTGCAATGGCTAAAAACGCCGGAAATCATGACCGCGAACGCGCGGTCCACTTGCTATAATAAGTGCATGTCTTCGCAGGACCTTTACAACAGGCTGCACGACCAGCCATTTCGGCCGTTTCGTTCCCGTCTTTCAAACAGCACAATCGACGTCTTGGATGCTGGTTCTGTCGTAGTCGGCCTGACCAGTGCGATTATGCCGCTGGAGTATGTCGACGATGAATACGGGCACAAATTCGTCTTGCGGTGGAAGACGGTAGCACTTAACCACATCATCGAGTTCGTGGATCTTGATACGAAGGAAAACGGCTCAAAGCGCCGCCGGAAGCATTGAGCTGCTTTCCGCCGGGTCATCTCCACTTTAGTTCATATTTCTCACCATGAAGGGGATGCTTCGTGTCCAAGGCGCGGAGCTCGAGGGTTGCGCCGTCCTGGCGCAGAAAAGTATCCACCCAGCCGTTGGGGCGGCCTTCTTTGAAGATCCAGGCGACGGGGGGGAGGTTGATGAGGTGGAGGCCATCCTGCTCTTCGCGGCGCCAGTCGTGGGTGTGGCCGAAAATATAGGCTTTGACGTGCTTGCGGGGGAGGAGGATGTCGAGGAGGGCCTTGGTGTCTTCCAGGCCGCTGATGGTTATTTTTTTGGTGGCGGGATCGAGCTTGCCTTTTTCGTCGGGGTTGTGATGGACGAAGACGATGGCCGGTTTTTCGGTGTGGGCGTCGAGGGCGGCGGCGAGCCATTCGATTTGTTTTGAGCCGAGGAGCCCGGAGACTTTGTCGGTGATTTTGAGGGAATCGAGGATGAAAAAGTTGGCGCGGGCGGCGGGGACGAAGAGGGCGTGATGATCTTCGACGTCTGATTTGCGGGCGTCGTCGTTGGGGAGGACCTCCCAGAAATTGGCGCGGTGGTCGTGGTTGCCCAGGGCCAGATGGATGGGAAAATTGGCCGCGCGGAGGGGGGCGAGGCCTTCGACAAGTGTCATGTAGTCGCCGGGGAGGCCCTGGTGGAAGGCGCAGTCGCCGTTGATGAAGACGGCCGAGGGGCGGGAAGGGAGGGCGAGGATCTCGCTGCTGGCCTGCTGGAGATTTTTCCACATGTTGGTGACGGCGACCTTGGATTTGTGGAGGAATTCGGGATCGACGTGAATGTGGATGTCGGAGAGGAGGGCGAAGCGGTGGGGATCGACGGGGGTGTCGGCAGCGCGGAGCCAGGAAGGGGCGAGGAGGGTGGCGGTGGCGGCCAGGGAGCCCTTGAGAAAACTTCGGCGGCTGACGGGTTTGAGTGTGATGGGCATTACATCCTCCGCAATTTCAAATTTCAAATTCCAGATTTGAGATTTCAAATCTCATCCCCACGCTTCAAAAGATACCCCGACTTTGGCCAGGAGTTTAATGGCGTTGTCGTGATAGAGTTTTTGGAGGCATTCATCGGGGAGGGCGAGGCCGCGGATGGGGGGCTGGCTATCAGGCGGCAGATCGGGGTCGAGGATGGGAGAGGGGCCGATGTAGGCGGTTTCCCAGAGCTTGCGATGGACCCAGAGTCGGCTGGCGAGGAAATCGAAGCCGCGTTCGTTGTTGCTGACCTGGTCGGTGCCGAAGAGGATGCGGTCCTGGTTGCGGATGAAGAATTCGCGGGCCTCTTCGCGGCGGGCGGAGATTTCGCGGGCCTGCCAGCGGGTGGCGCTGCAGTCGAAATTTAAATTGGGATGACGATCGAGCAGGCCCTGGAGGCGGTTGAGGTCCTCGGGGTTGCCGCCCATGTGCGCGCCGATCCAGGGGACGCCCGCGTATTCGTTGAGGACGTTTTCCCACATCTGATAGTGATCGTCGCGGGAGCCGTATTTGGCGGTGTCGGCGTATTTGGTGTCGTACCAGATTTGCGGGTCGCCGACGTGGGTCATGACGGCCATTTTGCGGTCGCGGGCCTCGCGCAGAAGGGGGGCGAACATGGGGGAGTCAAGACGCCAGCCGCGCTCGCCGACGGCCGGCGGGGCGAACCAGAATTTCACGATGCGGCTGCCGATGTTGTAGAAGGCCTCGATGCGCTTGAGCCATTCGTCGATGAAGCCCGCGTTCCAGTCGCCCCATTTGGGGACGGCGATGAAGTGGATTCGGCCGGGCCAGTCGCGCTGAAGGCCGAGGGCTTCTTCGAGGTGGGACATGGTGATGAAGCAGTCGATGCCGTAATGATCGGCGGCCTGGAACCAGGATGGGGCGTGGCGGGCGGCGTGGAGGTGGCAATGGAAATCGATGGTGATGCCGTTGGCCTTGGGGCGGGGGATGGGGCGGCGGAAATCGAGGTTGAGGAGGTTGTAGTCGGGGGGACTTGAGGGTGGGTCGGGGGAGCTCATGGAGGTGTACGAATTTGCTGTTGGAGTTTAGCACGCGGAGTTGGCCGGGGGAAACGAATGGATCAGGGATGGGGCGAAAAAAAAGCGTCGGAGATGGGGGCATCTCCGACGTATGACATGCTTCCTAATGATGAAACCGATCATCCCGTAAACGTTCCGGAGATGTTTGGCAAGCCCAATTCGAAGGCTTGTCGGTTGGTAACGAAGCTGCCATCGGGATTAATGGCGCGGTAGGTCCCGGTGACTTTGCCCTTCACGATCTTACCGGTGAATCGGACAGCCCCGCTGACAACGTTGGAGGTGGTCCCCGGAGGGCCGCCGCCGCCGGTTGTCGTCGTCTCGGCGACTCGGACGAATCCCAAGCCGGTGATCGCATTTCCATTGCGGCTGAGGACGATTGTGGTTCCGGGCGTAGTGATGGCTCCGGTGATTGGATCAAGCGTTGGAGGCAGGGCAACGCCCGTCTGCGCATCCATTCCAAACAGATCGACTTGCAAGGTCGTGGTGGTGGTTCCGCCGCCACCGCCACCGCCACCCGTGCCGCCACCCGGAGCTGGGAAGGTCTGCTTCAGGGTGGTGGCGGCCATATTGAGCGTGTAGAGACCCTGGATATTGGAGTTGCCTTTAAATTGGATTGAGCGGAATACCGCTGGTCCGCCTGCGACCAACTGGTTCTGTGAGAACGTTCCGCCCACGACCAGACGCCGGTTGGTGAACACAGGCTTCATTCCCGCCAACGTCGGGATGAGTGCGCGGCCGGGAGAGCCGAATCCGGTGGCGTAGTCCCAGCCGCCAACGGAAGGATACAGCCAGGCCGGGAGCCCCTGATTATTGGGACAAAGGGTGGTATCAATCGGTCCGGTTCCGTGAATGCCTGCGATGTCGTAGGTGAATGCATCGGGGCCGCGCTGGCCCAACTGGTAGATGCGCTGCTGGAGCGAGCTGCCGACGACACCCTTGTGCTTGATGGTTCGAAGCTGATTGACCAGCGCGATCATGGCCGCAAATTGCGGCGCTCCAGCGCTGGTCCCCCCCACCGTTTCCCATCCGCTGGCGCCGCCCGCGCCCATGGAGTTGAAGACGGAGACTCCTGTGCGCGGATCAGCATTCAAGGAAATATCCGGGGTTCCGCGACCACCGGTGGGAACGCCGCGATTTTCCTGATAAGGAGGGGTGGGGAAGACGGCGCTGGGCCCGCCGCCGCCGCCTGGGCTGTTGGGCCAGAAAGGCGGCACCGGAAGCTGCCACCATGGGCGTTCGCCACCAGGAACGTCGATATCATCGCAATCAATATCCTCGGCATAGTCATTCAGGTCGGTGGTTGCGTTGGCAGTCGCGGTCACCCCAGGCACCCGGTTCCCGAACTCATCGAGATACAGCGTGGTGCCACCGATAGCGGTTACGTGGGGACTGGTCGCGGGAAAGCTGGGGACGCCGCCGGTATCGCCGGCCGAGACGATGAAGGAAATGTTCCTGGCCCTTTCGCTGGCGAAGACAGTTTCGAGCACTTCCTGCTGGGGCTGATCGAAGTCAGAGCCGAGGCTCATCGATACCGAGCCGCCATGGGGCTTGGTCTTGTTGAGAATGGTGATGGCCTTATCGACGGCCTGATTGACATCGCCAAAATTATTGGAATCGGATTCCAGCAAAATGATTTTAGCCAATGGCGCGACGGCATGCGCCCACTCGATGTCCAGGATGGCCTCGCCGTTCCACCCTTCATCAAACGTCGGCCTGTGGCCGGAGGCAAAGACCTGATGAAAGTGAGTGGCAAAGAACTTGTTGAGGTTCTTGACGCCGGGCAGGGTCTTCATTTCGCGCGCGAATGTGATCAAGTCCTTGCGGGCATTGGTGGCGTGATACGCATCGATGATCACGATCGTCTGGCCCTGCCCGCGATTGGTGAACCCGGGATCATTCAGACTGCCCAGCCCGTAGGCCTGTCGTTGCTGCGTGGGCGAGTAACCCGTGGGAGTGCCGGTGAACGTCCCGATTGGAAATTGCGGCTTGAAGGATTGTTCAAGAAGGTCTTTGCCGGCCCCGCCAAGAGCATTCCTGATACCTTCACCGCTGACGAGGGAGTCGTCGCCCAGTCCGCCCCGCAGGACATCGTCGCCTTCATCTCCCATAAGGCGGTCATTCCCGTCGCCACCAAGGAGCGCATCGTTGCCCTTGCCGCCCAGCAGCAGATCATCACCATCATCCCCCACAAGAGAGTCATTGCCGCTATTGCCACTGAGGGTGTCATTGCCGCCGCCGCCTAGCGCTGTGACAGGCAGGTTTGTGCCTCCGAAGCGGCTGTCGCGGACGACCTCCACCCGGTCATTGCCTCCCAGCGCGTCCACGAAGATTCCGGTGACATCGCTCTTGTTGAAGAATGAAATCTGCTTGTTGACGAAGACCCGAAGCTGAGTGTCGGAGGTGGCGCGTACCGCGATTTTGTCGGCGCCTTCGGTGCCGGTAATCGAGAGCAATCCATTATCGAGATTGACAGAAAGGAGTCTGCGGTTTTCGAGCGTTTCGATAATCGGTCCGCAGGCAGAACGCAGGCGGACTGTCTGGTGTGGGGAGCGAATCTCGGATGTCATGCAATCTCCTGACGCCGCGGTCTCAAAGGTGTGTAATCTGTCCCGTGCCTATCGTGCGCGCAGTAATCGGCCCGCAGTATAAGAGAATACGCCCGAGGTCGCAACAAGTTTGCTGAGAGCCCTGCGCCCAGGAAGATTCTACGCCGCCTCATTCCCGCGCCACCCGCGTGGTTTACCTGAGTCTTGCTGCGAAGGGTTTTGTGTGTAACGAGACATACGGAAGGCGAAGTGGTATCTTATCATTGACCGTGGGCGGTGATGCCGGGAGTTGCCGGCATGAAAATGTTGAGATGGCGCGTGACTGGAAAGTTCCCAATCGATAGAATCACTGCTTGGCCACCGGCGTAGTGTATTTACCTGATTGCCGCTCGCACGGGCCGGCGATGGCATCCATCACTGCGAAGAAGAGCAGACACCCAGGAGTTTGCATGCGATTTCCCAACATCCGCAGAGGTAAGGCGATCCCCAGTCACTTCGATGGCGCTGTTATGCAGGAGTTGGAGGGACGCTGCCTGCTATCGGTCAACATCTCAAACGGTTTTCTGATCGTCACCGGGACCGATGCTGACGATGTAATCATTCTGAGCGTTGACTCGGATGAATCGAATACGCTGGTGATTGACGACAACGGCATCGTTTCGTTCTGGGACATTCGCCAGTTGAGCTTCCAGGTCTCGGGCATCTTTGTTGATGGTCTGGATGGCAATGACGATCTTGAAGCGCAGGAAACCGGCGGCCGTATTCGGCTTTCGATGAGCTTCTTTGGGCGCTCGGGCGATGACACCATCGTCGGTAGCGCTGGCAATGACTACATCACTGGCGAAGACGGGAATGACAGCCTCAGCGGTGGGCTCGGCACCGATTTCATCGGGGGCGGCGCGGATGACGATGAAATCTTTGGCGGCAAGGGACGCGATTTCATCATTGGCAACGACGGCGACGATACCCTCGTCGGCGCTGCCGGCGATGACGAAATTCGCGGCGGCCTGGGCGACGACGACATCGATGGGGGCGGCAACAACGACTTCATCGACGGCGGCGACGGCGACGATATCCTCTTTGGGGATTGGGGGCGCGACAGCATCCGCGGCGGTGTGGGCGATGACGACATCGACGGCGGCGGCGGCCACGACACCATTGATGGCGCTGATGGCAACGACACCATCTTCGGCGGCACGCAAAACGACCGCCTCATCGGCGGGCGGGGTGACGATGACATCGATGGCGAGAGTGGCAATGACAAGATCGATGGCGGTGAGGGCGATGATCTGCTGACCGGCGGGCCAGGCTTTGACGACTTCTATCGTGGGAGGGGATTCAACATGGATGAGATCCTCGATTTTGACAGCGACGACGACATCACGGTCAAAGGATCCCTGAAGCCCGGCCGCGGAAAGTTCTGATCGAGATTCACGCAACCAGCAGCAGCCAGAAGAACCAACACCAGTAACAGGACCGGCGGCCTCGGTCGCCCGTCGCCGCAAGGCAAATGCTTACGGCGAAAGGCAACGAGGCCGCCGGTCTCTTTTGTCTGGCGGTGAATTGACCGCCCCGGCTTACCGGACGAATGAAATCGGCGAGGCGATGTCGATTCCAGCATCAGCGTGGCAACCAGCGATCGCAGCGCTGAAAAGGCCAAGGGTCAGCAACACGAGAAGAATGCGTTTCATAAAAACTCCTTGCGGCTGGGCCGCCGGTCTTTTGTTCAACCAGGGGCGGCACTGTGGCCGTCGAGGGTTAGCGGGCGAATGAGATCGACGAGGCGGTGTCGATTTCACCTTCAGCGCGGCAACCAGCAATCGCGGCACTGAACAGGCCCAGCGTCAGTAGAACGAAGAGAATGCGCTTCATGACAACTCCTTGCCCGATCAAGGGCACTTGAATGACTATTTGGAAACAAGAGCAATTGCCGTGCCGGTTCGCATGTATGGCGAGGCAAAGAGGTTTGACGCGGCGGGCTGAAAAATGCTATTCTGCTGCGGTCTCGCCATGGCGCTGCGCCCCGCGCAGCAGTGAATTGCAAGGCCCCCCAAAGTCAGGAGCACCTGTGAGATCACACCTTGGTCAACGCCGTTGTGCCGACCTCATCCATGCGCCGCATGCGCTCGCCCGTGTGGCCGCGGGGTGCATGATGCTGATGTCGCTTTCGTGTTCGAACCCACCAACGGAGACGGAAGCGCAGCAGCAAAAGAGCAAGCAGGAAGTAGTGGAGATTCCCTCGGGTAATTTCGCGGCGAACTGGCGGGCCGAACTACCGCTCAAGCAGACGCAAGTGAAATCGATTCATGTGAACGATGACAAGGTCCTGGTGCTTACGTCGGACAACAAGTGCATCTGGGTCAACCGCGCCAGCGGCCATATTGTCTCGATCACCCAGCCCAGCAAATCCACCGACATTCTTCATCCGCCATGCACTTTGGCCGACCGGGTGGTTTTCCCCAGCACCAGCGAGCTGTCGGTGTTCGATCGCAATGGCAAGCTGATGCATCGCATTCCCTTGCGTTATGGCGCATCCAGCGGGGCGGTGGGCGAGGGGCGGACGGTGTTTTTCGGCGAGGATCATCCCAATGGCGGGCGCGTGGCCGCGATCGACACCCGGGAGCACCCTTATGACCTGACACCGGCGTGGGAATTGATGACGCGCGGGCAGGTGTCGGCTGCGCCGGCTAACTATCAGGGCCTGGTTTTCGTGGGCAGCCGCGATGGGGGAGTCTATGCGGTGCGCGGGGAGAATCGCGACAATATCTGGCCGGGTTTGGCGGACGGCTATTTCAAGACCGGTGGTGAGATTCTGGCCGATCTCCAGACGGATAAGGATGGGGTTTACGTCTGCTCGATGGACAGCAAGCTGTATTGCCTGGACATCAACACCGGGCGGGTGCGCTGGACTTATTATGCCGGCCGGCCATTGCGTGAGGACAGCACTCCGGTGCCGACGACCAATTTTGTGTACCTGTATGTTCCGCAGACGGGGATGGTGGCGATTGATAAGACGGGAAAGATAGAGATGCGAGGGGCGAAGTGGAATTATGCGAAAGGCCGGCAGTTTCTGGCGTCGGATGAAAAGTTTGCCTATATTCGCGCTGACGACAATTCGGTGGTGGCGGTGGACAAACAGACAGGGACGCCGCGATTCAACTCAAGACGCAAGGATTTCAGCTTCTTCGCCACGAATACCAGTCCCAAGGACAGCAGCATTTTCGCCTGCACGCCGGGCGGGATGTTGTATTCCATCAAGGCTATTTTGAAGCCCGGGACGGTGGGAGAATGGGTTTTGGCGCCGTCGCCGCTGGAGGCCGTGGCCCGTAATTAGACGATGTCTGATCTGGTTCCTGTGAAGCGCGCGCTGCTTTCGGTTTCGGACAAAACCGGCCTGGGAGAATTTGCGCGCGCATTGCACGAAGAATTTGCGATCGAGATGATCAGCACGGGCGGGACAGCGCGGTTTCTTCGCGAGCAGGGATTGCCGGTGAAGGAGGTGTCGGAGATCACGGGGTTTCCGGAGATGATGGATGGGCGCATCAAGACGCTGCATCCGAAGATTCACGGGGGATTGCTCTCCATCCGCGACAATCCGCAGCATCAGTCGGCGATGGAAAGACACGGAATACTGCCGATCGATCTGGTCTGCATCAATCTTTATCCGTTTGAGGAGGCCATTCGCAGGGCGAAGGTGACGCTGGAGGAGGCGATAGAAAATATCGACATCGGCGGGCCCGCGATGATCCGCTCGGCCTCGAAAAACCATCGGTTTGTGCTGGTGGTCACCAGTCCGGAGCGATATGAAAAAGTGCTGGGGGATTTGCGCGAGCACAAGGGGTGCTCGTGCGGGAAGCACCGGCTGAAGCAGGCGCAGCGCGCCTTTGCCCACACGGCGGCGTACGATGCGAAGATTGCGGAGTATCTCGCAAAAACTTTGGACGCCAATGCGGGGGCGATGCCGGCGGGGATGAATATTTCGCTGCAAAAGAAACAGGACCTGCGCTACGGTGAAAATCCACATCAGAAGGCGGCCCTCTACGTGGATCGCCAGCCGGGCGAAGCCTCGGTGGCGTTTGCGACGCAGCACCATGGCAAGGAGCTCTCTTACATCAACCTGCTCGATGCGGATGCAGCGCTGTCGTGCGTGAAAGAGTTTTCGGAGCCGGCGGCCTGCATTGTCAAACACGCCACGCCGTGCGGCGCGGCAATCGCGGCCGACCTTGCCACGGCATTTTCCAAAGCCTTCTCCAGCGATCCGCTGGCCGCGTTTGGGGGCATTGTTGCCCTTAATCGCAAAGTCGATCTCGCCGCGACCAATGCCATCACGTCGATTGACAAGCTTCTGGAAGTGATCGTCGCTCCGGGTTATTCGCTTGATGCACTGGAACTGCTCCGCACGCGATGGAAGAACGTCCGGCTGCTGGAAATAGACCCACTGGATGACTTTGACCGCTCCGAATTGCACATGCACAAGATCGTTGGCGGCTATCTGGTTCAGGATCGCGACTTGCTCGGAGTCGATGAAGCAAACTGGAAAATCGCGTCGAATCGTCAGCCGACGGCGAAAGAAATGCAGGATTTGAAGTTCGCCTGGCTGGTCTGCAAGCATGTGAAGAGCAACGCGATCGCCATCGCCAAAGATGGGATGTTGTTGGGAGCCGGGGCGGGCCAAATGGACCGGCCGTCGGCCGCCCGACTGGCGATTGGCAAAGCGGGGGAGCGGATCCGGGGGTCGGTGGCCGCTTCGGATGCTTTCTTCCCGTTTCCCGACGCACCGCGGCTTCTTTTGGAGGCGGGTGTGACTGCGATTATTCATCCCGGAGGCTCGGTCAAGGACAATGAAACGACCGAGCTAGTCAATAAGATGAATGCCGCATTGGTTCTGACCGGCCAGCGGCACTTTAAGCATTAGGAGTTTAGCGAAAAACTGGCGAACCCGCATATCGGTGTTTCGTTGTAACTGAGTCAGTTGCCCCGACAATGGATTATCCGGACGGGCTCCGCAGGAGGCGGATTCGGCGTTCTAGTTGCACCGAATTTGCACCCGGTGCTCTTGTAGGGCATTCTGAGGTACTCAACCTCATGGTAATCCACTCTTCGTCCAAACCCACCGCCACACCCTGGCCGGCATTGCAGCCGATGGGGCCATTGGCCGGGAAACCACCGATTCCGCTGGCCCGGCCGGCCACGCTGGTGGGGACGCGCCAGACTGCCCATCTTCGCCTGAATTCCAGCCAGGTCAGCAAGGCCCACGCGCTGCTTCTCAGCTCCGACTCCAAAGTCCACATTCGCGACCTGAACAGCAGAACCAGGGTTTTTGTGAATGGGAAGGAGGTTCGGGAGGCGGATTTGAGGGAGGGGGATCAGGTCAAGATTGGCCGCTATACCTTCAGGTTTACGGCCGGGCCGAAGATTCAGAGCAGCGCACGGAGGAGAACAGTTCCGGCGGCGCAGTTGGAGACCGATGCGGGAGATGTGGTGGCGCTGGATCAGCGCGTCGTGGTTATCGGACAGAGGGCGGGGGCTGATCTTGTGATTTCAGGCGACACGGTTTCGACCACCCACGCGGCGATTTTTGATGCCAATGGCCGGCGCTACATCATGGACCTGGGGTCGCGCAATGGCACGTTTGTGAATGGTCAGAAGACGCTTCAGGTCGAGCTGAAGATTGGGGATGTGATTGAGATTGGCGGGAATGACGTCCGATATGTCGGGGCTGGAGCCGAGGCCGCCGTGGCTGCGCCGGCCGCTGCATCGGCCGATGCGGATTTGGATGAGTTGATGGCGCTGGAAGGGCTGGAGGAAGCGCCGCAGCCGCCAAAGCCGAGTGCTAAATCGAAGCTTTTTGAGCCACCGGATGGATTGGGAGATTCGAATGTGCTGCTGCCGGTGGAAGAGGCAATGTCTCTGCCCGAGCCGAAGCACGTAAGGACGCCGATCCCGGCGAAAATAACACCGCCGCGTGCGCCTGAGCCCGAGCCAGAAGCGCCGCTGGAGATTGCCCAAGACACTGACGCCAATAAAGCGGCCGAAGATGAGGCGATGGCGATGCTCAGCGAAGAGCCGGCTGAGGTTGCGGAGAAAACAGAACTAGAAGGGGAGGGGATACCGGTCGTTGAGGAAAGTGTCGCCGAAAAGCCTGTCGCGGAGGACGAGGGGATTCCTGTTGAGGAGCCTGCCGCAGTGCAGCCGCCGGCGACGGATGGAGACGCTCTGCCGATCGAATTGGAGCGAGAGCCGGAGCCCGTGGCGGTTGAGGAGGAGAAAGAAGCGGAGGTGGAAACACCGCCGGGTCGCGCAGTTGAACCAGAGGCTCAAATTGTTCAGGAGCAGCGCGAGGAAGTGGAAGTTGCGCCCGCTGTCAAGGCGAGCGTTCCAGTTGAGCCTGAGATGCCAGTTGAGCCTGAGATGATTGAAGAGGAAGTTCCTGAGCCAGCGCTTGCCGAATCAGCGCCTCCCACCACGGCCACGGCCAATGTCGAGCTCGTCCCCGAGGCTGTTGAAGAAGTTACCGAAGAGGTCAAAGAGGCCGCGAGTGCTTTCGACTCGGATGAGCTGCCCCTTCCTGCTGCGGAGCCGCAGCCGGTTGCATCGGAGCCACAGGCGCCAATTGTGGAGGAGTCTGTTCAGGCCGCGGCAGAGAATGATGTCGAGGATTTCCTGGAGGAACCGGAGGAGCTGACTCCGCCGGCACCTGAGCCGATCGCGGTTGCTCGGCCTGAACCAGAACCCGCAGCTTTCGCGGGACCGATCGCGGTATATCCGAGTGCCGATCCCGCGGATATTCCCGCACCGCGCCCGCCGCGCTGGATTACTCCTCCGGCCGATTCAGACTTTAAGCCGACGATTGTCACCATCAAGTCCGCCCACCCTCCGAGCGATTTTGACCTTGATGAGCTGCTGGGAGAAAAGAAATCTCCGTTCGCGGCCGCCAACTCCGCTCGGATTCAGGAAGCGGAGGCAAAGCCGCCGGTGATGGCGAGCCCGGAGGTGGCGCCTCCTGAAATTGATGAAAAACCGGTTGAAGAAAAGCCAACGCAAGCGGCCGCGCCTGAGCTTGTCGCGCCGCCGCCGGTTGTGATTGAAGAAGCGCCTCCAGCGGTGGAGGAAGCACCAGTGCCGCCGTCTCCCGCCGTCGAAGAACCTGACGTTGACGATCTTGCGCTCCTCGCGCTTGAAGAAGCCAGTGAAGAGGCCGCGCCCGCGCCGGAGCCAAACCCAGAGCCGCCTGCGCAAGTAACTCCGACGTCGACCGTGGAGCCGGAGCCTGCAATTGAACTGGTCGAACCACCCCTCGTGCCCGAACTCCAACCCGCCACCGCCACAACGTCGAGTGCGATCGTTGCCCAGCCCAGTCCCACGACAACCATCACGACTTCAATCGTCGCCCCGCCTGACGCCGAAGAAGATGCATTGGATTTGCTCGAAGCGCCGCCCGATGAGGTCGAATCCGCGCTGGAATCGATTCCTGTCGCCGAGGTGGCTGCGCCGGCGCCGGTTCGGACCCCGGCAACACCTTCACCTGCACATGCGCCAACTCGCGCGGCCGTCGCTTTCTCTGAAGTTTCCGATGATCCGTCCGCGCAGGATGTGTTCTCCCTCGGACAGGTTAAAAGTTCAACCGCCGGTTCCACAGCTCACGCTCATGGCGGCCTTCGTTCACCCGGCAGAGTTTCGCCGCGGGCGCGGGTCTCTACGCCGATCCCGCCGCGCTGGGGGCCGCTGGCCACAGCTGTTGTTGGCAGCGAAGGCGTGCCTCCGGCATCTCCAAAGCGCGCCCGCAAAAAACTGTCGGTCCTCCTGGTGCTCATGGCCGTTGCCATGGTGCTGGCGGCGCTGGCGGTTTGGAAATTTGTGCTCCCGAAGGTGGTTGTCCAGGGGACGATTCGCTACGAGGGCGCTACACGGCTGCGGGGCGACCAGCGCGACCTCTTCCAGAAAAATCAGCTCGAGCTGCTGGCCGATGACAAGGTCCGGGCCTCGGCTGAGGCGCTGTTCAGAACCCATCAGCCCACGGCGGCCGGATTTTTTGTTGAGCAGGACTTCCGCCATCCGCAACTGCGGCGCGAATGGGTGATCAACGGGGAACGCTGCGAATTGCAAATTACCTATCAAGGGTCGAATCCCACGCTGGATGCCGATCGCCTCTCGTGTCTGCTCCAGGCCATTTATGATGCCAATGGCTCGAGTGTCAGCGCTGCCTCGGCGGCGACCAAGACGGTGGATCAGAAGCGCCTGGCCGTGGTCAACGCCCGCGCTGAGGTGGCCAGGGTGCGCGAGCGGAAGATGAGCCTGGCGGCGATCGTTCGCCCTGACGCCGCGGAGCTTTCGGCAGCGCAGGCCGCAGTGGATAAGCTTGATCAGGCATGGACCGCGGCCCTGGGGGCGCGCAAGGCAATTGCGGCCGATGTGGATCGTCTCCAGCAGCCGGCCGAGTCGGCGGCCGCGGGCGCTGCGTCGGATGGGGATTCATCGTTGAAGCTGATGAGCGAAAAATTGGCGGCGTTGAATGGCCGGCTGGCGGAAGCGAAGTCGGCCGCCGCAAAACAGGCCGCGGATGCGCGAAAATCGCTGAATGCTTCGATCGATGAGTTTCAAAGCAGCCTGGGGGTCGCTCAGCGGATGATGAAGGACAATCCAGCGCTGGCTTCTTATATCAGCTCAGCGCAGAAGCTTCACGAGGCATCGTGGAAGCTCCAGGGGGACCTGATCGAGCGGCAGGAGCGGCAGCAGAAGCAGTTGGTCGAATATAAGAAGCGTCTGGAGGAGCAGGTCGAGGCGCGCAAGCGCGATGTGATGGAGAAGGATGAGGGCCTCAAGGAACTGTCGCATCTGCTGGAGCTGAAGAGCCGCGAGGTCAACGCGTTGACGGCCAGCGGCGGGTTGAAGCGCGACGTGGAGCGGCTGCGGTCGGAGATGGAATATGTTGAAGGCCGGATTACATCGCGAAAAGTCGCCCTCGGCGAGGACAAATTTTACAGCGATGCCATCGGGGGCTTGAAACAGATCATTGATTCGGTCCAGAAGCAGCTCGATGCCGATCGCGCGGCGTCCGAGAAGCTGATGAACGATTTGGAGACCAAGTTCCGCAATACATCTCCGGAGATTGAGACGCTGCCGGCAGCACAGCGCTCGCTGGCCGCGCGACTGGCGGGGCAGGTTGATGCGATGCAGGCGGCGCGCAAGAGTTACAGCGAGGCGGTGCAGTCGCAGGATGCCGACGCCAATGCGCGGCTGAAGGAGTTGCAGGCGCAGGCGGCGGCGCTGGAGTCGGAGATTGCTCTTCGTCGCAAGGAAGTCTCGGCGGAGCAGCAGAAAAAGCTGACCGAGCAGCAGGCGGCGGAGTTGCAAAAGAAGCAGGGCGAACTCGCCGACGCCGAGAAGGCCGAACGGATAGCGCGCGAAGCGTACCGGCAGAAGATCAAGGAGCTGGACCTGCTTGTCGAGCGCGATCGCGATTATCAATCAACCCGCGAGGAATCGCAGCGGCTGGCCCAGGTCGATGAGCCGACGAAGCAGGAGCAACTGACGGCGGCCGAGCGCGCTTTGTCCGTCGCCCAGCTTGCCGCTGAGTCGTCCGTCGCCCCGCAGCCGCCAACGCCGGCACGGGTGCTGGAGCTTCAGGATAATCGGGCGCTTTATGTCACGGGGGCGGTTTTGGTGGTCGGGCTGCTGTTTGGATCGCTGGTTTTCTTCACGGCACATGCAGAGCCGCGACATCGGCACAAAGGTGTTGCCCAAACCGCTGCGACGGCCGAAGAACAGCCGATTTCCACTTAGTTCGCCCATAGATTTCAGATCTGGAATTTCAAACCGACAATTCCTCTCCCCTTGCAAATGCCTGCGGGCGCTGTACCTTGATAATTCACGGATGGGCCCGCTGTGGCGCAGGTTGCGCTGATGGAAAGACGGGCCGATGGATTTGGGGCTGCTACATGGAGGTAGCCATGCGTGCTGCTATTGCGTCGCTTCTGCTCGCTCTGTCACTTATTTCAACCGGCTGCACCGACGTCCTGACCTACGCGAACAAATCGCGCGAGGAAGGGCTGCGGCTTTACAGCGAGCGCGCCTATGCGGACGCGGCCGGGGCGTTTCGCAATGCCATCCGGCAGGATCCGCGCGACTATCGCTCGCAATTTTACCTGGGCGTCTGCTACGACGATCTCAAGCAGCATCACCAGGCGTTCTCTCAATATCGCATCAGCCTCGATGTGATGACGCAGGTCGGGCCGAATTACTATGAGCCGCAATTCCGGCAGAAGGTGCTGGATGCTTACGGCGCCTCGGTCGCGCGGAATGATGAGAACGAGTCGGAGTCCAACGCGATCATGAAGCGCGCCCAGGGCGGCAGCAGCGGCGAGGAATGGTTCATTCTGGCCAAGGCGTTCCGCATCCGCGGCGATGCCGACCGGGCGATCGATGCCTATACCCGCGCGGCCCGCGTGGCCGGCGATGATTTCTTCATCAAACGGGAATTCGGGCTCTATCTGCTCGATCCACTGGCGCAGAACAAGGAGGCCGAATATTGGCTCCGCCAGGCGAATCGCCTCCAGCCTCATGATGAGGATGTGAACACGGGGCTGGCGAAATTGGGCGTGACGGTCACGGCTTGGGGGCGAGGCCGCGAGCCGATGGGGCGGATTACGCCGCCGCCGCGACAGGCGGTGATCCCGGCAGCACAGCCGACGGTGGCAGCACCGATTACCGGGAGCGCTGCCGATCTGCCGCGTGATTGAATTGTTAATGGGAATGTAAAAGACACGCAGGTCCGGCTGTGCCGGACATCCGATCAAGATGTCCGGCACAGCCGGGCCTACATCTGTTTAATGATGCGGCGCGTGTCCATGCGCATCATGTCCGCCCAAGCCAGGATCGCCATGCGGGTCCTTATGGCCGTGATGTTCATCGTGCGCGTGTGCCGGCGGCACCTCTTCAGGCATCGTTGCCCTGATAAAAACACCGATTGGGATGGCGAGCAAAAACATCACAGCGATCAGCATTGCCACCGGCCGGGCCCAGGCTGGGTGTTCGGGCACGCCCGGATGCGGCGCGGTATCGACGGCGTGCTCAGCGCCGTGGGTTGGCGCCGCCGCTGCACCATGCTCCTCTGCCCGGCAGGCGGTTGCCCAAGCCAGGAGCATCATCCACGTCAAAACAAGAACCTTCTTCATCGCGTCATCCTTATCCCCGGCAATACTTTCTGCACCTCATCCGGATCCAGCGTCTTCACACTCCAATTGGCATCCTCAAATCTATCCATCGAATGGGTGGTGGCCACCCCCAGCACCGGAAAGCCCACGGTCCTCACCGATTTCGCCACCAGCGGGGCATCCTCGATCACCAGGCAATCTCCCGGCTGCAAGCCTTTTTTGATTTTGTCGGAGATCATCTGCACTGAGAGCAGATATCCCTCCGGATCGGGCTTGCCCCTGGTCACATCCTCGGCGGAGACGATCACGGAGAAACAATCGCGCAGGCTCACGCCCTCGAGCATGGTCTCGATTTCCTCCCGCAGCGCCCCCGAGCAGATGGCCAGCGGATAGTGCCGCCAGACGCCGCGCACGAATTCCTCCACCCCCGGCAGCGCCTGGTACTTTCGGCTGTGAATCTGAAGCATCATCGCTTCTTTTTTGTAGGTCATCACCCGCAGGAATGTCTTGGGATCGAGCTGCCGGCCGCGTTTTTCGAAGACGTGCTTGAAGGCCCCTTTGTCGTCAAAGCCGATCAGCTCGTCGTAATACTCATCCTCGGTGAGATCGATGTGCTCGCCCTTGAGGACTTCCTGGAATGCCAGGAAATGGAGCGGCTCGCTGTCAACGATGACCCCATCGAAATCGAACAACAATGCCCGCGGCCAAAGACTCACGGGGGCAAAGTTAGCGGCGCTGGTGGCCGCTGTAAAGAAGCATCACCGACGTGAAGCCGGCAAAGGCGCTGGGCGGGTTGTCGGCCGCGTGCTCGGGCGAGTGGCGGGAATGCCCCAGGCGATCCTGCCGCGCTCGATCAAAAGGATCGGCACGGTCAGATATTCCTGCCCGCGCCTGAACTTGATCATCACCTTCTCCCCCGGCTTGTGCAGCGCCAGCAGCGGCACAAACGACTGCTGATCGCGCGTATCGACGTCGCCGATTCCCACAATCACATCACCCGTTAGCATCCCTGCCTTGGCGGCCGGGCCCAATGGAAAAACCTGATCGATCTTCAGCCCGTCATTTCCCTGGCCGAAGCGAACGCCAAGGACCACCCCATTTTGCCCGGTTTGCAACGTCGGCGGCGTCCGCTGAAGCATCCACTCCTTCCACTCCTTCTCCAACTGCGCCAGCGGCATGCCGGTTACTTCCTGAAGCGCGGCCGCGCCGGTCTTGTCCTTCTCAAACCCTTCCTTGAACGTGTCATAAAACTTCCGCAGCAAATCCTTCGAATGCAGATAGAGCAGCAGACTTCCGGACTCGCCATACGCGATCGTCGCATTGTTCACGAACGACTTTTGGTCCATCTTCATCAGCTTGTCGAACGGAATCAGCCGATTTCGCGCCGCCGCCTGCTTCAGTGGTCCCAGCCGGAAATTGTCGGCCGGGATCAGCACATCATTTTCGAATCGTCCCGCCTCGTACATCGTGGCGATGCCCTCCGTCAGCCAGATGGGGTGCTCCTGCCCCAGCGGGTCCAGGTCGGCCGAGTGCATCGCGTGCGTGAACTCGTGGGTCATGATCTGCCCGAGCCGCTGGGCGATGAGAATGCGGTTTTCATGGTTGTAAAACCCGCCCACTCCCGGCATGGTCACGATGTTCCGGTAATCGGTCGGGGAAGGAAGAATGACGCTGATGTACTGATCCGGCCGATGCTCAAAAAGCTGGTCCCACTGGCTGCGCGCCTGGGCACTGAGCCATTTTTTCAATGCCGCCAGGGTCTGCGGATCGGTGTTGGTTGCGAATATGAGTTTGTCCGCATCATCCACCTCATAGATGTATCCCTCCCCGAATTCGCGCCGGAGGACCGAAATCACTTTTTCCGCCGCCTTACGCTGCCATTCGGCCTTGCGGGCGATGAATTTCTTGTACCTCTCCAGGGGCCGCAGCGAGACCAGATCCGCGTCGCGCTCCAGATGAATAAAATCGGTGAATCCCTCCACGGCGGCCCGCTCCAGGTAATCAATGGCCGCCTCCTGCCGTCCCCGCAGGGCCTTGATGCACGCCATGTTGTACAAATTGGTGGAATGGGTCGGATCGATGATCAGCGCCTGCGAAAGCGCGGCCTCGGCCTCCTCCAGCTTTCCCGCCTTGGCCGCCTCCAATGCCTTGCGGCCCAGTTGCCGCAGCTTGCGGCGGTCGATATCACTGGGGCGGCTCGCCGGACGGGTGGCCGGCTGTGTCGCCGGGAGCGTGGGCAGCGCGGCCGGGGCAAATCCCAGGGGCGCCATCGTCACCAGCATCAACAGGGCTAAAATTGCCCGGATCAAAAGGCGTGTTCTCACGTCCAATAATAGCCAGCATCCGGGCATTTGTTTCAGGATCTCCTGAAGCTCGCGCCAACCGGGCAAAACCGAATGTGTACTTTATTTGACGGCGGAGCGAAGCGCGGCAAACATCTTCAAAAAGACCGCGTAATCCTCGTGGCGGCTATTAAAAGAGATTAATGCCTCCGGTATGCTCTGCATCCCGGCCATCCCGGCGTCCTGGCGCTGGCCGCACAACACGCATTTGAATGCAAAAGGAGATCGATATGAGGAAGCTCATCGGGGCAGCGGCACTTGCCCTCTTCCTGCTCACCTTCAGCACCCTGCCCCTGCTCGCCCAGGAAACGCCCAAAAAGCTCACGCTCATTGAAAAGGAAACGGTCCTCGGCAAGCTGGCCGAGAACAAGGACACCCGCGCCCTCTCCATCAGCACCGACTACAACCATCTGGCCGTCCTGTCGCAGAAGGGCGAGAAGTACCTGGTCACCATGGATGGCGCCCCCGGCAGGGAATATGACTGGATCGTTGCCCGCAGCCTGACTTTCAGCTCCGATGGCAAGCGCAGCGCCTACGTCGTCCAGCAGGGCGACACCATGTTCGCCGTGGTGGATGGCAAGGACGGCAAGCCGTATCGCGAAATCGCCTCCTCCAACATCGTCTTCAGCCCGGCCGGCCCGCGCTACGCCTATTACGCCCGACCCAAGGCGGGCGGCAAATGGATCGTGGTGATCGACGGCGAAGAGAGCAAGGAATTCGACCAGGTGGGCAACCTCTCCTTCAGCCCTGATGGCAAGCGCGTCGCCTTTGGCGTGGAAACCGGCGGCAAGCAGTTCTTCGTCATCGACAATGCCGTTGGCGGCGAAAAGGAATACGACAAGGTCGCCGGCTCGAGCTTCACGTGGAGCGCCGATGGCAAGCATTATGCCTATGGCGCGGTCCGCGACAGCAAGGTGCTGATCATCGCCGACGGCAAGGAAGGCAAGCCATATAAGGAAAGCGGCCGCCCGATGTTCAGCCCCGACGGACAGCACCTGCTTTATGTCGGCATCCCCGAGGACAACAAGGCCAGGGTGGTGCTCGATGAGAAGGAGCAGAAGGAATATCGCCGGATTATCAGCGAGAGCATCCGCTTCAGCCCGGATTCCAAGCGGCTGGCCTACATCGCCACCCGCACCGATCCCAAGGACAAGGACAAGCAGGAAATGTTTTATGTGATCGACGGCGAGGAAACGCAGCCGTATGAGGCGTTGAAGGTTGATGGCTTCATCTTCAGTCCCGATTCCAAGCGAATCAGCTTTCAGTGCGTGAAGAACAAAAATAAGACCATCGTGGTGATCGACGGCATCGAGGGCAAGGAATACGACGATGTGCGGCTGGCCCAGTTCAGCCCGGACAGCAAAAAGATGGCGTACATCGCCCTGCGTGACCGCCGCGTTTATGCAGTGATCGACAATGCCGAAGGCCGGGGCTATGAGGGCATCGCCAACCTGCTCTTCAGCAGCGATGGCAAGCAGATGGCGTATGTGGTGGCCAGGGGCAAGAAGCAGTGCGTTGTGCTCAATGGGATCGAGGCGAAGAACGACTACGACGGCATCGTTCCCGACAATCTCGCCTTCAGCCCCGATGGCAAACACATCGCTTATGAGGCCCGCCGCGAGAACAAGCCTTTCTTTGTGGTGGATGAAACCGAATCCAAAGAGCACGCCGGCAGCATGCGCGGCTCACGCGTCGCCTGGGACAGCCCCACGTCGTTCCATGCGCTGGTGCTCAAAGGCGAGAAGGATAAGGACAAGGATGTGGTGAGGCTTCAGGTTGATCTTGTGGGTGGATGATGCTTCGCGGGCTATCCCGCCAGCAGCACCCCTTGTCTAACTGAGCGGTCTCGCAGAATCTGTAGAGCGAGAATTGAAGCTGCGCCGGGCCTCAGTTCCCCCCGTTCCCAACGAGAGATCGTCACCTTGTTCACACCGATCTTCCGGCCAAGCTCGTTCTGGGTTAACCCCAGCGCCTCTCGCAGTGAAATGAGGTATCCAGGGCTCGGTGGTCCATCTATTTTGATCATGAGCGCACGGATTCGATCCAGGAACCGGGCTCCGTCCATCGTGAATCCGACTTCCCCGCTGCGGTCCCGAACCGTCCATCGTCCCGGCACCTCAACATAAACCCGGCGCCCATCCGCAAGCTTCATCGTGTAAGGCACGTCAGGATGCGAGAGTGCTGCCGGACGAGGGCGGCCACGCTTTTTTCGAATGCCCGACCTCATAAATTAATCCTGCCAATGGATCGTGATAAACGTGGTCACTTTACCGCGATCATCGTGATCGAGGGCGCAAACGATGGCGAGATCCAATCCATCCGCGGCCTTTCCGTTCACGACCCAGATCGGCCTGTCCCAGGCATCCCTGCCACGCGGCCGAATATCCTTCGGGGGCTCGATTACGGCCTGGACGTCCGGCCAAAAGAGCCCCCGCTGATCCAGCCGCCGCAGAAAATGCGGCAAGACCACGACGCGATCCGAGGCCAGACATTCCTGGATAATTGCCAGAGCGCGTCGCGCGGCGGCGGTCACTATTTAAATATACGCTAAAGTAGGCGCTGAGGCAAGAACTCAAAACGGCGGCGCTTCCCCGGTTTTCCACCAATCCGCAGGGTCTTTCTTCTTGGGCTTGTTGTGCTCATTGGCCGGCGGAGGCGTGCCCTCGGGCGGCTCTTCATTCTCCCCCTCGCCGGTCCTCACCGCCCGCGCCAACGATAGTGCGAACAATGGCGACATGGTCTTCAGCGCGGCCACATCATCGGAGCTAAACGGTGTGTTGTGATCCCGGAATAGCGCCATCACCGCCAGTGACTCGCCGAGATAAGTGCAGTTGATCGCCAGAATCTCCTGCTCGGCCAGATATTTCAGCTCGCCCGGAGTGAGTGTCGCCTTTGTATCGGCCGCACCCAGCCGCACAAAACCGCGCCTCATGGTCAGCTTCAACAGATTCTTCTGCATTGCTTCCATCAGCGGCGGCTCGGCCGCGATGGTGTATTTCATGAACGCGCCAAGCTGTAAATCGTGCTCAGCGCTGGCCAGCCAGATGCCAATGTTGCAATAACCCACCTGCCGCAGCAGCCAGTCCATCGTGTGACAGAGCAACTGCTCCAGGCCGTTGGCCTTGGCAATGAACTGCCCAAAACCCTCCTGCAAGCGCACGGTTTCCAGATTTCGCGACAGCTCGCCATACGCCGTGATCAGATCGTTGCAGAGCAAATCGACCTTCTTGCTGATCGTCCGCCGCGCCTCGTTCAACTTTTTGCAGGTGTCTTTCAACTTGGCAAACCGCCTCTCCTGCACGCGCCTCATGCGATGGGTGATCAGCGCCTTGCGAATGCGCTCGGCCATCTGATCGGGGGAAAACGGCTTGGCCAGAAAATCCAGCGCCCCGCCCCGCATGGCGCTGATGGTGCGGTCCACGCTCGGCTCGCCGCTCATCATCACCGCGGCCGCCATCGGGTGCCGCCGGCTCAGCTCCTCCAGCAGCGAAGTTCCATCGCCATCCGGCAAATTCACATCGGCGACGAGCAGGTCAATCGATTGCTCCGCCATTACCGTCCGCGCATCCAGGAGGTTTGATGCAAAAAAGGGCTGGCAATTCACCGCCTTGGCCACCAGGTCGCGGAAGAGGTCGAGCATCCCCGGCTCATCATCCACCACCAGCATCCGTGGCCGGAATTTGCTCAGACTTTTGCTGCTGACCACTGCCATTCTTCTCTCCCGCTACGGGAGAATTTAATCATTTAATGATTTAATGATTTAGTCATTGAGCGGCTCCCCGATATTGGGTGCGTCTGCAATGATTAAATGATTAAATCCCTAAATCATTAAATTCCTCACGCTTCCTTCTTCTCCTCCACTACTGTCTCGCCCGCCACCGGCCACGCCGCCGGAAGCAGGATCATCGCCCGCGTTCCCTGCCGGGGATGGCTTTCGAGGCGGATCGATCCGCCGCTCGATTCCACCCACCGCAGCGCCTTGGGCAATCCCAGCCCTCTGCGTCTTCCTGCCTTGAGGCTGCTGAAGAACGGATCGAACGCGCGCTTGAGCGTCTCGCCGTCCATCCCGCAGCCATTGTCGCTCACGCTCACCACCACGCGCGACGAAAAAGAGTCGTACGCCGCGTGAATGATCACTTCTCCAGTTCTTTCATCGGTCGCTTGCACCGCGTTGTGAAGGACTTCAACCAGCGCTGCCTGCACCTGCTGCACGTCCACCTTCACCGGCGGCACCTCGCCCATAGTAACTTCGATTTTGCGGCCGGCGGCGTCGGTCATTCCCTTCACCTCGTAGATCGTCCGCTCCAGAAGCTCCGCCAAATCCGCCTGCTGAATGTTCGGCGGCACCGGTTTGGCAAACTCCATCAGGTCCGTAATGATCTGGCTCAGCCGGTGACTCTGCTCGGCGATCGTGTTGGCCGCGTGCTTCAGCTTCGGGTCCTGCAACTGCGTCGCCAGCAACTGCGAGCGCCCGCTGATCACCGCCAGCGGATTGTTCATCTCGTGCGCCGCCCCCGCGGCCATCTCGCCCACCGTCACCAGCGTCCGGCTTCGCAGCAATTCGTTTTGGGCATTGTGCAACTGGCGGTTCGCCTCGGCCAACTGCTCGGCCAAAGTGCGTGACTCCTCGCGAATCTGTGCCGTCCGCAACGCCAGGCTCCAGCCGGTGCACAGCGCGGACAGTTCCGCCGCCTGCGGGCTTAGCCGCTGCGCCTCGCCGGTCTTGGCCCCCCATACCACCCCGCCGATGCAGGAGGATTCCGTCTCCAGGCAGATCCAGAACCGGTGGTCGGCCGCCAGACGCGGCGAAATCCCGGCCATGATCCACTCCAGATCGTCGGCGGCATTCAAAACCGGACCTTCTCCATCCAGGGGCTTGGCGAACTTCGGCGGGCAGTCCATCACACTGGTCGCCACCACGTCGCCCGATCCATCGATCAGGACCACCTCCGCGAACAGTTGCCCCGGCAGAATCGAAAAGACCGCGGCCGGCGCGCTCTGCAAAACCGCCGTTGCCGTCTGCCCAATCGCCGCCATCACCATCGCCGGCGGCGCATCCGGCCGCAATTCACCCTGGAACTGGGCCAGCGCATCAAAAAATTTCGCCCGCAATGCCAGCCGCCGGTTCTTGGCGGCCAATTGTTCGCTCATCCGCCCCAGTTCCTGATTCGCCTGGTTGAGCGCGGAAATATAAAGCTCACTACTCGAAGACCGCCCCAGCCCCAGCGCTGTCGCCCGCTGCTCGATCTTCGAGATCAGCTTCTGCTGCATGTCCTTGATCGCCTGCTCACTCGTCCCCACCGCGTTGATCAGCGCATCCTTGTAATAAGGCAGCGTGTAGTTCCCGCTGTAACCGAGATGCTGCTCGCGCACGATCGCATCGGCCAGCGTGATCAGGTTCACCATCCGCGCATTTTTCACCGTGGCCGGCAGCGCATCGGGGTTCTGCCCGTGCAGCCACATGCAATCGCGGATCGTCGCCGGCAACTGCCACTTTTCGGCCAGACGCTTGCCAATCACCATGTGATCCAGCCCAATCACCGACCGCTCCACGTCGGCGATGTTGCCCCGCAGCAGATCGGCCGCCTCGACAACGCGGTCGAAGCTCTTGGGCAGCATCACATCCAGCGCCACCTTGCCCAGGTCGTGCAGCAACCCGCAGACGAATGCCTCCGATGGCACCAGCTCTTCCCGGCGCGTCCGCGCCGTCTCCGCAATCAGCTCCGCGCAGCTGGCCACGGCGATGCAGTGCTTCCAGAATTCTTCGCGATTAAACCTGCTGTGCGGCCGGGACTGGTCGCTCTCCAGCGATTGAAAAACCGAAACCGCCAGGACCGCGCTGCGCACCGCCTCAAACCCCAGCAGCACCACCGCGCGCTCGACCGAATTGACTTCCCCGCGCACGCCCGCCGAAGCCCTGTGAACCAACTGTAATATCTTGGCTGTTAACGACTGGTCCGCCGAAATGAGCTGCACCACTTCCGCCGCCGTCGAGTCATCCCGCCCCGTCACTTCCATGACCCGCACCGCCACCGATGGCAGCGTGGGCAATTGCTGCAATTGCTGAAGAATCAGCTCGACGCGCTTTTCCTTGAGGTCGGACATAGGCGAGTGCTCTGCCAGGCGCTTGCGGTAGGTCGGGCACTCCTGCCCGACGTCGGCCCAAGGCCGACCTCACACTTCCAGCAATTCTCCGACTCTTTCGATCAATTTCTCAATGTTAAACGGCTTTTTCACGAATTCATCAGCGCCCGATTTGAGAAGGTCGTTGATCTCCTCCTGATTCACCACCCCGGACACGATGATGATTTTCACGTGCTCAAACGCCGGGTTCTGCCGGATCGTCTGGCAAACAACATTACCGTTAATGTCCGGCAGCATGTAGTCCAGGATGATCAGGTCGGGATTGAATTCCTGCGTCAGCATTCCCGCGTCATAACCGCTGCTGGCCGTTTTCACTTCAAATCGTCCATCCCGCTCCAGCACATCCACAAACAGCTCCACAATCTCCGGATCGTCATCCACGACCAGCACCCTGCGCTTGCCGTTGTTGAGCGAATCCGCCGGAATCCCGTTTTCCTTCATGAATGCCAGCAGGGCATCGCGCGGAATCCGCCGAAACCGGCTTCCCGGCACGCGAAATCCCTTCAGCCGGCCGCTGTCAAAACATCGGATGATGGTCTGTTGCGAGACTTTGCAAACCTCCGCCGCCTCGCCCGTTGTGAATACCGTCTTCATGCGACAACCTCTGGCAAGTCTCCCCAACCATTCAAGATAGAGAACCCTCACTAGCTTACGCGTCTTCTCTATCTTTCCCATCTAACCATCGGTGCGGTTTTCTCGCAACTTGAGCCTTTTAGAAGCTTGGGGAAGGGGTTTGGTCGGTTTGAATGGCGCGAAAACTAAATTCTATTGCACTGTAATTTGGCTCACATTAACATTCGCCCGCTCAAACTCCGGCAATTTGTCCATGCTGGGCCGCGATTCCGCGGAGCAAAGCCAGCAGATTCATCGAACAGTGAAATCAGACAGGGAAAGTTGCAACGCTGCTGCATTAAAGCATGGCCATCGAGGGTGGCCGAGCATCTCTAAACCCTCTTCAAACAAGAATCGATGATGTGATTGAGAGCGCCTCTCGCCGGGCGCTCTTTTTTTCCCGCGCCTATCGCCTGCTACGCCCCCGTCGGCGCTTTGCGGCTCCCCAGCGTGTACCAGCCCTTGCTCGGATCATAGATCAGCATCAGTTGGCGATTTTCAAACTCCTTGAACCAGCGCCACCACTCAATCGGCTCCAGGTCTTCGCCCGGGTTGGCCGAATCATCGCCGCCGATGCGTATCCGGTCCGGGCTTCCCTGCACGCAGGCCGGCCAGAGGTGGTTTGAGGTCACCCAGTGATAGATCGTATTGTGGTTCGTAGTCTCGTAGACCGTCATGGGATTCAAGAGAATATCGATTCCACGCCCCGCGACAACACCCGGGCAACCCCCCCTGGCATTGCCCGGGTGTCGCGCGAAGCGCTAAGTAACTGCCGTCCTGGCTTTAGCGCTACTTAAGACGATCCCGACTTACGGAAATCCCGCTCCTTTCGCCGGGATGAGCACTGAATCCAAATCAAGCTTGGGCTGGGCGCTGGCCAGCGTCGGCCAGGAAACGCTTCCGGCCGGATCGGCCTGCTGAATTGGCGCCGGCGCTGTGCCGGTGGTCTTGGCGATGCTGTAGATGCAATCGCGATTGGCCCCAACGAACGAAGTGCTGCTCCAATCAACGTGGCCATCGTTGAAGAGCACGTTCTGGCCATCCGAGTCGTGATTGCGGCTGTTGAGCCTCCTCTGCTCCGACGCGGCCGAGTTGGAAGCGACCGTCAGCGCTGCTTCACCGTCGTTGCGATCGGCGGCAATGGCAAAATCGGCCGCCACGTTCCCGTTCAGCTTGTAGCCCATTCCAATCCCCTGATCGGCCGGATAGGGATTGGTGTAGGAGTAGCCGAGGTTGTTGGGCCCCGTGAAGTTCGACCGCTTGTTGGCCGGCTGATTTGCCAGCGTGTCTCTCTCGGCATTGCTCGAGGGACAGATGAACACCTCCGGGTTGATGTCGCAGTTGCGCACCAGCAGGAAGAGCGCCGCCGTCACATCGTTGGCCGTTGGCCCGCCCGGGCCAAATGGATCGACCGCAATGGCCCCGGTGAATGCAACAAAGCCGGCCCCGTTGTTGCAAACCGTCCGCGGGTATTGGCCGCGGTTGTCGTTCGCATAGAGCAGCAGCCCCTGGCCGATCGTACGCAGGTTGCTGGCGCATTTGATGCGGCTGGCCCGTTCCTTGGCGGCACTGAGCGCGGGCATGAGAATACTGATCAGCAGCGCAATGATGCCGATCACCACGAGCAATTCGACGAGGGTAAAACCCCTCGTACATCCAAAACCATGCCGAGAATCTCGGCGACAATAGCGCAGCGTCATATAGACGCTCCTTTCTGCGCGCGCGGAATCTCCGCGCGCAAATGTCGCCGGAGAAAACCAGAGCCAATCGACGGGAAAAAAGAATGGATGACTGCCGTGTGCACCGGTTGCGCGGACATTTCTGCCCGTCATCGAGTGCTGGCTTGTGTCGATTCGCTCCCGAAACTCCTGGCGACGGACCAAGCCAGACCAGTGACCATCACAGGTCCGGCGTTTTTCGCGTTCGCCAAAATGTCAGGTCGCGGGAGAAAAAAGAGCTGCTCGACGTGGAATGAATTGAAAAATGAATGATTGCCGTTTGCACCAGGTGGGCCGGGCGCTCCTGTCCGACATCGAGTGCTGGCGTCGCGTCGATCTGCTCCCAAAAACTCCCAACGACAGTTAAATGCCCGCCGCCGATCAGGCCGTTTTCTTCGTGGTTGTCAGGCCAGATCCTGCCGCGGGGGCAAGCCCGCCGCGGCCGCATTCTCTCTCAACCCGCCTCAACCCCCTTCGGATGAAGCAAAGGCACTGTATCAGATTTTTATTGAAGAGCCATCTATAATTCTCGACAAAGTTTTTCCACCGCATCCCCCCTCCCGGTTTTCTTCAATCGCTCCAAAATCGTCGCCCTCACATCCACCTCATAATGCAATGCCGCATCCACTCCCGTCTTCACTCCCGGCCATTTCAAGATGCATGGCACGCGGCACGTGTGTTGATCCGCCGTCTGATGATCGCCACAAACATTCAGTTCGCCGAGGTCTTCCCCGCGATCGGCCGGGATGAGAATCGCCATCTCATCCAGCACTTTCAAATCCGCAAGCGCGGCCAGAATTTTCCCGACATGCTCATCGGCGTAGCGAATGCCGCTGTCGTATCCATCAAACATCCGCTTCACTTCCGCCATCGAGCTGGCCGGCATCGGCTGCCGCGGGTACTGCCTGCCGACGGCCGGATCGATATCGATATACAGAATCCTCACTTTTGGGTCCGTTTTCTGTGCCACTGACAGCTTGTTATGTGCCACTGGCAGCTTGCCTGCCAGTGCATTTTTGGCAGGGCCATCCTATCGCCTCCCAACCGTCCCGCAAACCGCTGGCATCCGCAAATTCCTGTGCTATGCTGCTTTACGGTTGTGGCGATCGCCTGGAGACCCCCCCTGACTGATAAAAAGTGCCCTATCGTCCCCCCGCAACGGCGGCGGGCCATTTAAGGGTCAGTCAAGCGCACACAACCCAGTTTTATGACGGAGGCACGGGCTATGTACGTCCGAGGAGAGACGAGTGGGCAAGTCCTTAATCGTGCGGTCTTCGAGGTCCTGGAATCTCGCCGGCTGCTTTCCATCAGCGTTGCGGTCGAGGGCGCCGATGACCGCGCACCTGAACTGACCGACGAAGAAATTGCCGCCATCACCGCCGAAAAAGAGGCGGCCGCGGGCGATGATTCCGGCGAAGTCGCCGATGACCTGGTCTCCTCCGACGGCGAAGGTGAAATCCGAATTTTCACCATGACCGGCGATGATGGCGAAGTGATTGACGCCGGCGACGGCGAAGTGGTTGACGGCAGCGACGGCGAAGTGGAAATCACCATGGTCGGCGACGATGGCAGTTCCCCATGCCCCGAGGTCGATGACGCCGGCGATCCTCTCTACTGCATCCTCGAAAGCAACATCACCCCCGCTCCCGCGCCGACTCTGACCGATGGCATCCTCACCGTCACCGGAACCGCCGGCGACGACAAGATCCGCATCAGCATCGCCAAAGACACCAGCAAACTGGCCGTGAAGGTCAACGGCGCGGTCGCGCTCTTCTCGCTCGCCTCCATCACCAAAATCAAGGTCGATGGACTGGCCGGCGATGATAACATTTGCATCAAGCAGGCCCACGGCGGAATCGACATCGCCACCGAGCTCAACGGCGGCGACGGCGATGACAAGATCTCCGGCGGCGATGGCAACGACCTGATCAGCGGCGGCGCTGGCAAGGACAAGCTCCGCGGCAACGCCGGCGACGATGTCCTCAGCGGCGGCGATGGCAACGACAAGCTGTTCGGCGGCCGCGGCAACGACTCGGTGTTGGGCGGCGACGGCGCTGACAAGGTCCGCGGCGGCGGCGGCAGCGATGTGCTGGATGGCAGCAAGGGCCGCGACCGCATCCGCGGCGGTAACGGCAGCGACCACAGCTTCGATGGCGGCGACACCATGATCGACGCCAACAAGAACGAAAAGAGCCACCGCTTCGCCCGGCCCATCTGGTGGACCGAAGACGATGGCAGCCTCAACGAAAACCCCTGGTGGGGCGGCGACACCGGCGACCTCGCCCCCGATCCGGCCGGCACAATGCTGCCGATCTGGTGGGACCCGGAGAATCCCGATGCAGCCCCGCCGGATGATGTGCTCACTGGCGATGACACCTCGAGCGAGGAGATTGTGATCGATGATGGCAGCGGGACCGTTCCCGACGATTCGCCCAGCGATGTGATTATGTATTGACGTCAAGCACCACCCGTTTTGTATGGGGTGGTGAGGACCAGTGCCAAAGACAGGAGCGATCATGTGATCGCTCCTGTCTTGTTTTGTCGTTTCCGCCTGCTGTCATCTCCGCCGCCCCTTCGAGGCCTCACCAACCCCATTTAAAAATCTTAAAACTCCCCTTGACAGTTACCTAACATCAGGCTAACCTACCCAAGCTCAACCGTGGCGTACCGCAGACCCAAACGGAACTTTTTCAAGAAGGAGGCGTGCATGATCGCAAACAACACAACTTCAGCCGTACCAGCTACTAACAACCCACCTCCCCGCCAAAATTGCTACAAAATGAACAAACACGAAAATGCACTTTCGCACCGCAAACGCCTCGCCATCCAGCTACTCCTCCACGGCCACAACGACCAGCAGGTCGCCGACGCCATCAAAGTCGCCCGCACCACCATCACCCGTTGGCGGCTCTATCACCCCACCTTCCAGACCGAGCTCAATCGCCAGCGCCAGGCCCTCTGGCAAAATCAGGCCGACCGTCTCCGCTTTATGATGGCCAGCGCCCTCGATACCCTCCAAAGCCACCTCGCCAGCAATTCCGAACGCGCGGCCTTCCGTTCCGCCGTCAACATCGTCCGCCTCGCCGCCCGCATCACCCCACCCGCCGGCCCAACCGATGAATACGAATTCCTCAAGCAATACTTCCTCTGCGAATACAAGGAACGCTCCCAGTACGAGCACCTCATGGACTGGCCCATCCCCAAGGAACAACTCGACCAGCTCCGCGACTACCTCCTCAAAAAATCCGCCAACCAACCCCTCATCCTCCCCGACTCCTCGCCAGAAGCCGTGACATTGACGCCATCTTCTCCTCCTCAATGATTCAATCATCAGATGACTCAATGATTAAATTCCCCTATCATCCTCCACCTTCGAAAGGCCTGAAAATGCAATCCATCATCAGCGGCAAGGTCTATGTCCTGGGCGACAACATCGACACCGACCAGATCATCCCCGCGCAGTATCTTTCGTTGAACCCAGCGCTTCCCGACGAGCGGAAATTCTTCGGCATGTATGCCAATTCCGGCGTGCCCGATGCGCAGGCCGGTTTGCCGAAGGGGAATATTCGCTTTGTGCGCGAGAATGAGTTCAAGAGCGACTACAAAATCATCGTCGGCGGGAAGAATTTTGGCTGCGGATCATCACGCGAGCATGCCCCGCTGGCGCTGGCCGAGGCGGGGATTCAGTGCGTGATCGCGGAGTTTTATGCGCGCATTTTCTTCCGCAATTCGGTCAATGGCGGCTATCTGGTGCCCCTGGAATCGACCGAGCGGCTGGTTGACAAAACCCAGACCGGGGATGAATTGGAAGTGCACCTGAACGAGCAATATGTCCTCAACAAGACGCGAAACCAGCGGCATTCGCTGCATCCGCTGGGGGATGTGGTGCCGATTATCGAGGCCGGAGGGATTTTCGAGTATGCGAAGAAGGCGGGGATGCTCAAGGCCTGATCAATCCAGGTCCCCAACGGCTGGACCAACCTTGACATGGGCCTCTTCACCCCTAGAATGCCCGATTCCCCGCGGAGTCCCCTCCTGCGGCCATGGTTGTTTTAAGGATCAATTGATGAGCACTTACATGCCCAAACCGGGCGAAATTCAGCGCAAGTGGCACGTGATCGATGCATCCGGCCAGATTCTCGGGCGCATGGCCGCCCGCATCGCGCTGATCCTTCAGGGTAAAGACAAGGTCGCCTACACCCCGCACGTGGATACCGGCGATTTTGTGATCGTCATCAACGCCGAAAAGGTGAAAGTGACCGGGCGCAAGGCCGATGCGATGGAGTATCAGACGTATTCAAAATATCCGTCGGGTCTGCATCGGTACACCTACAAAGACATGATCGTCCGCAAGCCCGAGAAGGTGATCGAGGTGACGGTGCGGCGCATGCTTCCCAAGAGCCGCATGGGCCGAAACATTCTGGGCAAGCTGAAGATTTATCGCGGCGAGCAGCATCCGCACTCTTCGCAGCAGCCGACGAAGATGGAATTGGTGACGGCGAAAAGCTAATTAAGGATCAACGAGAACGAAAATGGCCGAACAAGCGACAGCAACGATTGAAGCACCGGAAGCACCCAAGACCAAGCCCACCTATGTCTGGGGCACCGGCCGACGCAAAACGGCGGTGGCCCGGGTGCGCATCGCGCCGGGCAGCGGCAAGATCGAGATCAATGGCCGGACGATTAATGAGCACTTCACCAGCGAGCGCGACCGCAAGGCGATTTTCGGGCCGCTGGAAGTGACCAACACCGGCGGCAAGCTGGACATCTGGGTGAACGCCGCCGGCGGCGGCGCCATGGGCCAGGCCGGAGCGGTCATCATGGGACTCGGCCGGGCATTGATGAAATACGATCCCGCTTCCGAAGTCGCCCTCCGCAACGCCGGCTTCCTCACCCGAGATTCGCGAATGAAAGAACGCAAGAAATACGGCCAGCGCGGCGCACGCCGCAGGTTCCAGTTCTCGAAGCGCTAAACGAGGTGGTTACGAAACGAGAAGAAATTTATCTCCGCAGTCTCAAGGGCCCAGGCAACACCTGGGCTTTTTCGTTTTGTGCGAAACCGGGAACAAAAACGTATCCTCCCCTCGGATACGCAAGATCGCGGCGGGGCAGGCACTCTTGGCGGGGCGGGCACTCCTGGCGAAGCGGACATTCTCGGCGGAGTGGAGATTCTCGGTGGGAACGAGCATTCTCGGCGGAGCGGGCACTCTCGGTGGGGCGGACATTCCTGGTGGGGCGGACATTCTTGTCCGCCATCCCCCAAGCCCATATCTTGCCCACACGTGCCCAACCCTTCCCCCCTCGAACCGCCGCCGCGCACCTGGCCCTGGCGGCCGCTTTTGCCGCCGCTGCTGGCGGTGGTGATCTGCATGCTGGCCGGCGTGGGGGCGCTGGCAGCGCTCGGGTATCCGCCCGCGGAGGTGCTAAGGGCGGTGGCGACCAAGGTGCTGTGGCATCCCAATCCCTCGCTGCGGCTGGTGGCGTGGGCGAACGTGCTCCAGTATGCGACGCCGATCCTGCTGACCGGTCTGGCGGTGACGGTGGCGTTTCGGGCATCGGTGTGGAACATCGGTGCGCAGGGGCAATATCTGGCCGGCGCGATCGCGGCGAATGTTGTGGGAGCATTCCTGGGTGCGCCGGCGGTGGTGACGATTCCGGCTCTGCTGATCGCCGGAATCGGAGCCGGTTCGATGGTGGCGATGATCGCGGCGGTGCTGGATTGGTGGCGGAAGGTGCCGGTGGTGCTGAGCACGCTGCTGCTGAATTTCATCGTGATCGAGCTGCTGCGATATCTGATTGTCGGGCCGCTGCGCGACCCCGGAGCGATTGTGCGAACCCGCGAGCTGTTGCCCGGCGCACAGATTCCAGTGCTGGGGGAGATGCGATTGCAGCCGGGTTTTTTCGCGGCAATTCTGGCCGCGGCCGTGGTCTGGTTCATATTGCGGCAGACGACGTTTGGGTTTCGGTTGCGGGTTGTGGGGGAGAATCCGGTGGCAGCGCGATTCGCGGGAATCTCCGTGCCGAGAGTTTCGCTGGCGACGCTGGCATTCAGCGGGGCGCTGGCCGGGTTGGCCGGGGGGTTGGAGATTTCCGGCGTGCGCCACGAGCTGGTGTTCAGCGATGCGGATTCGGGGTACGGATTCACGGGAATCGCGGTGGCATTGCTGGGGCGGCTGAACCCAGTAGGGGTGATCGCGGCGGCGCTGTTCTTCGGGCTGCTGCGGGCGTGCTTCTTTGCGCTGGAGATCGAGGCGCGGGTGCCGTCGGTGACGGGGCTGGCGCTTCAGGGGCTGGTGATTGTTTTGATGCTGGTGCTGACGCAGCCGACAATGGTGCGAAAGTTCCTGGGGAGAAGAAAGGGATCATCATGAAACCGGTCGTGCAAATTTCGCTGGATCTCACGGAGATTGAGGAGGCGCTCTCGACGGCCGCGCTGGCAATGCGGGCGGGGGTGGATTGGCTGGAGGCGGGAACGCCGTTGATCATTGCCCATGGGATGCATGGGGTGAAGGCGCTGCGAGAACGATTTCCCAGGACGCCGATTGTGGCCGATTTGAAGACGATGGATGGGGGATATCTGGAGGCGGAGATGATGGCCAGGGCGGGGGCGACGCATGTGGTGGTGATGGCAAGAGCGCACGAGGAGACGATCAAGTGTTGCGTGAAGGCGGGAAAGGATTTTGGCATCAAGATCATGGGGGACAATCTGGGGTGTCCGGATATGGTGGAGGGGGCGAGGCAGCTCGAGCAGTTGGGGTGTGATTTTGTCGTGCATCATATTGGGTTTGATGAGCGCCGCGGGATCGCGGCCAGTGGGAGGAAGATGCCCAGTCCGTTGGATAAATTGAGGGAGGTGGTGGCGGCTGTGAAGATTCCAGTGCAGGCGGTGGGGGGGTTGAGTTTGGAGCAGGCGATTCGCACGCCGGAATATGGTGCGCCGCTGGTGGTGTTGGGGGCGCCGTTGACGGTGGATGCGGATGCGTTCAAGACGGCGAGCGGGGATCTGGAAGGATCATTAAGGTTGATTTGCCAGAAAGTGCATGCGTACAGCTAATGTTTATGTCGCGCAAAATGGCCAATCATGGGTTGGGTGAGCTTGATGTAGTCGGCCGCGCTCATGGTGACGGCATCCTGGTGAGTGCCGGCCTGGAAAGTGAGCTCCAGCTCGTCGATGAGCGAATCATCCAGAATGGTGGGGATGCCGAACAGGCGGCCGATGGGGGGTTCAGCGCCGACCTCGCAGTCGGAGAAGAGGTTTTGGAGCGTGGATTCATCCGCGAGCTGGGCGTTGTTGGCGCGAAGCTCGTCGCAGAGTTGCTCGAGATCAATGTAGTACGAGGCCGGGAGGGCGCAGAGAACGAACTGGCCGTCGGCCTGAACCAGGACAGGTTTGACGACGCGCTCGCCGGAGACGTGCTCCTGGTGAGCCAGGTCCTGGGCGGTGTAGGCGGTGTCGTGCTGGGTCCACATAAAGCGCACCCCCATGCGCTCGAGATAAGAACGAAGATCCAACATGGTCCTCCTTGTTGGAGAGCTATGGAAAGTTTATTCAGTGGGGGGTCGGTATGCCAGCGCGAAGAGCAAGAATTTAACTGGCGGGCGGGCGGGACTTGGGGGGCAGGTGCATGAAAAGGGAGCAGGTACTGATATTCGCAAATCCGATTGCGGGGCGGGGGCGGGCGAAGCGGATTGCAGCCGTGCTCGAGAAATCACTTTCGGCGCGGGGATATGCGGTGAAGGTGTTCTTGAGCAAGATTGAGCCGGGCGAGATGAGGCGAATCGAGGGGCGGATCAAGGCGGCGATTGTGATTGGCGGGGATGGGACATTGCGGGGGGTGGCGCAGTGGGCGATTGACAGTGCGTTTCCATCGGAGGAGGCGATGTGCGCGAGCGGGGAGCTGGCGAAGCTGCCGTATCCACTGCTGATCGTGCCGATGGGGACGGCGAACCTGATGGGGAAACATCTGGGGGTCAACTGGAGCGACGAGAATATCGGGGAGGAAGTGGCGGAGGCGCTTTCGCAGGGAAAAGTTGCGCATCTGGATGTGGCGCGGACGAACGGGGGGATTTTTCTCCTGATGGCGGGGGTGGGATTTGATGCGTGGGTGGTGCACGAGCTGGATCGAATTCGCTCTGGGCCGATCGATTACACGAAATACATCATGCCGGCGGTGAAGGCGATCACGGAATATAAGTTTCCAACGCTGGAGGTGATGGTGGATGGTAAGAAGGTCTTTAAGAAGGCGCGGGGGTTGGCGCTGGTGGGGAATATCAAGGAGTATGGAACGGGGTTTCCGCTTTTGCCGCAGGCGCGGCCGGATGATCAGCTTTTGGATGTGTGCGTGATGCCGTGCTCGTCGCCGATGGATTTGATCAAGCTGGTGCTCAGCGCGGCGGCGGGGGAGCATTTATCGCAGGAGGGGGTTGTTTATGTGAAGGGAAGGAAAGTGAGGATCGAGGCGACGGAGCCGGTGCCGGTGCAGGTGGATGGTGAGCCGGCGGGGATGACGCCGGTGGACATTGATTTGCTTCCGTGCCGGATACCTTTTATTGTGCCGGCGGAGAGCGATATTTGACTGGATTGACCGATGGAATGGACGAAGTATCCACTGTTTGTGATTGCCGGGCCGTGCGTGATGGAGTCGGAGGGGTTGTGTCTGGAGGTGGCGGGGGAGCTGAAGAGAATTTGCGCGAAGTTGGGGTTGGGGTATGTGTTCAAGGCGAGTTTTGATAAGGCGAATCGGTCGAGTGCATCAAGCTATCGGGGGCCGGGGTTGAAGGAGGGGGTGGCGATTTTGAAGCGAGTGAAAGAGAAGCATGGAGTGCCGGTTTTGACGGATGTGCATGAGACGGAGCAGGTGGAGGAAGTTGCGAAGGTGGTGGATGTGCTTCAGGTGCCGGCGTTTTTGGCGCGGCAGACGGATTTACTTTTGGCATGCGGCAAAACCGGACGCGCAGTCAACATCAAGAAGGGGCAGTTCATGTCGCCGCAGGAGATGGGGAATGCGGTGGAGAAGGTTAGATCGACGGGAAATTCGAAGGTGATGCTGACGGAGCGGGGAACATTTTTTGGATACAACCGATTGGTGAATGATTTCACGGCAATTGCGGTGATGAAATCGTTCGGCGTGCCGGTGATTTTTGATGCGACGCACTCGACGCAGCAGCCGGGGGGATTGGGGAATGCGAGCGGGGGGAATCCGAAGTTTACGCCCCTGCTGGCGAGGGCGGCGGTGGCCGCGGGGGTGGATGGGTTGTTTATTGAATGTCATCCGGAGCCGAGTCGGGCGAAGAGTGATGCGGCGAGCATGGTGAGGTTGGATTCGATGGAGAGGTTGTTGACGCAGTGCCGGGGGATTGTGGAATTGAGGAAGGGGTGGGGTGATGAAAAACGCGCGTGAGAAACGGCCGAAATTGAGCCATGTGGATGAGGGGGGAAGGGCGCAGATGGTGAATGTGTCTGCCAAGCCGGTGAGCGTGCGCGAGGCGATTGCGGAGGGGTTTATTTCGCTGCGAAAGGAGACGCTGGAGGCGATTGCGGAGAATCGGGTGCCCAAGGGAGAGGTGCTGGCGGTGGCGCGGGTGGCGGGGGTGATGGCGGCGAAGAAGTGCGGGGAATTGATTCCGCTGTGTCATCCGCTGGGGGTGGAGAGCGTGAGCGTGGAATTTGATTTGCCGGATTTGGAGGGGGAGCGGGTGAGGCTGGGAATAAAGGCGGTGGCCAAGATTACCGCGAAGACGGGGGTGGAGATGGAGGCTCTCACGGCGGTGTGCGTGGCGGCGCTGACGGTTTATGACATGTGCAAGGCAATTGATAAGGAGATGGTGATTGGGGAGATCAGATTGGTGAGCAAGACAAAGAAATGAATCATGGGCGAGGCGCCCGTGCCATCAATTGGCGCGAGCCACGACGGGGGTGGAGAAGGTTTCGAGAATTTGCTGGGCCACCATGCGGTAGGCGGCGTAAGGGTCGTTGGGCCAGTTGGGGGCGGTTTCTTCGACTTTTTTGATTTGGCGAGCGAGGGCGGCCTGGAGGTCGGCTTTGGTCATGGTGTCGGGGATGTCGAGCTTCCAGGTGTCGAGGACTCTGCCTTCGCTGGCGAAATTCAAGGTGAGTGCGCCGAGATCGTTTTTGGCGGGGATGGTGACCTGGGCCATCTTGCGGTCGTTTTGGGTGGCAGTGGTGATCCGGGCATCCTTGAAGACGGTCTGGGGGTCGCGGAGGTTGAAGATGCCGTTGAATTTTTTGGTCCAGAGGTCGCGGATTTTGGCCAAGTGCTGTTCGAGGTCGGGGTCCTGGGGGAGGTCGCCGATGCGGGCGCGGTCGGCTTCGCTGAGATAGGTGGGGAGGACGGCGCGGCCGTCTTTGGAGATGACGGCGTCGACGGTGGAGCCCAGGAGATTCATGATGTCGCCGGATTCGAGGGCGGTGGCATCGACGGCATCGCGGAGCTTGGCGCCGACGCGTTTGGCGGAATCGGCGGTTTTGTCAACGGCGTCGCCAATGGCGGGGGCGGCTTTTTGGGCGCCGCGGGAGATGGCATCGCCGGTTTTCTCGACGGCCTGGCCGACTTTTTCGCCGGATTTTTCGACGGCGTTTTCGACCTTGTCGCCGACGGGTCGGTCATCCTTTTTGTCATCGCAGCCGGTAAGGGCGAGGCCGACGGCACCGAGGGAGCCGGCAAGGACGAGGGTGACACGGTTGCGCATAAAAAGCTCCTTGTGGAAGGAAGGCAGCAAACGGTACGCCCGGGGATATGGTTGAGGCTGGTCGTGCGGAGGAAAGGATGGAGGGTAGAACGCAGATGACGCAGGTGACGCAGATTTGCGCAGATCAGACGGAGAAGAGTGGCAGGAGTACGGCAATCTGTCAGCGGCTGACCTCGATTGGCGGCAGGCGGCCGTCGAGGAAGGATTGGAGGAAGGAGGCGGCAGCGAGGGCGTCGAGCTGGCGTTTTTTTCGGGCGCGGGTGAGTTTTTCGCCGGCGCGTTTGCGGTCGATGAGGTCCTGCTCGGCCTGGAAGGAAGAGAGGCGCTCGTCGACGAAGAGGACTTCGATGCCAGCTCGGATGGCGAGGTCACGGCCCCAGTCGATGGCTTTCTGGGCGGCGGGGCCGAGGGAGTCATCCATGTTGAGGGGAAGGCCGACGATCACGCGTTTTACTTGTTCGGCGGCGATGAGCTTGATGATGGGGATGATGGCGGCGGCAGGGGAATCGACCTGGAGGACGTCGTAGGGGGTGGCGAGTTTTCCGGATTCATCGCTGAGGGCGAGGCCGATTCTGCGGTCGCCGAGGTCGATGGCGAGGGTTCGCATGAAAGGATTTTAAGGGAAATGACCAATGACGAAAGAATCTCGAATGACGAATGACGTAGATGGCATCGATGAATACATCAACGCTTGTCGGGCAGGAGTGCCCGACCCACCGGAAGAGGCCCTCACCCCGACCTTCTCCCGGAGTACCGGGAGAGGGGGATAGGAGGAATACCGGGAGAGGGAAAAGTAAGGGATATTTATTGGAATCGGCCGCCGAACAGTTCGCGGGCGCGGGTGACCAGTTCTTTGACGCGCTGGGCATCGCGCTTGGGGCAGACCAGGGTTACGTCGGGGGTGTGGACGACGATCATGTCGCTGAGGCCGACGGTGGCGATGAGGTGCTGGGGGTCGTGGCTGATGATGATGTTGTTGTCGGCGTCGATGAGGACGCAGACTTTGCAGTCAATGGCGTTGTCGTGCTCGTCGATCTGAAGCGTATCGGCCAGGGCGGGCCAGGAGCCGACGTCGAGCCACTCGACGGGCATTTCGACGGTCATGACCTGGGCTTTGCCTTTGCCTTGGCTGGCGGGCTCCATGACGGCGTAATCGATGCTGATTTTGGGGAGGCGGGGGTAGATTTCGCGAAGGACTTGTTCCTGCTGCGGGGTGTTCCAGGCGTCGGCGATCTGCATGAGGCCGCGGTGGGCTTCGGGGAGGTGGAGGGAGAGCTCGCGGAGAACGGTGTCAGCGCGCCAGACGAACATGCCGGAGTTCCAGTAGTAGCGGCCGGATTCGACGTAGCGGTCGGCGGTGGCCTTGTCGGGTTTTTCCTTGAAGGCGAGGACTTTGTAGCCGCTTTCCTTGCCGGCTTCCTTTGCGCCGGCATGGATTGATTCGCCGCGGTGGATGTAGCCGAGGCCGGTGTGGCCGAAATTGGGGACGATGCCGAAGGTGACGAGGGCGTTGGGTTGGTCCCTGGCGACGGAGAAGGCGAGGCGGAGGGCTTCCTGGAAGCGGGAGACGGGCTCGATGACGTGGTCGGCGGTGACGACGGCGATGACGGCGTCGGGATCTTTTTTGAGGAGGACGGCGGCGGGAAGGCCGACAGCGTTGGCGGTGTCGCGGCCTTCGGGTTCGGGGAAAAGATTCACCCGTGGGAGCTCGGGGAGATTTTCGAAGACGCTATTGGCGTATTCGGCGTTGGTGCAGACGTAAATCTGCTCGGGCGAGAGGAGGCCGCGGAGGCGGTCGTAGCTGAGCTGGAGGAGGCTGCGGCCTTTGATGAGGGGGAGGAGTTGTTTGGGGCGATTTTTGCGGGAGAGCGGCCAAAGCCGAGTGCCCGCGCCGCCGGCCATGATCAAGCCATATTGCATAGGACCTCATTCACGCCACAGGGGATTATATCGGGGGATGAGCGAATGTCATGGAAACGTGAAATGTGAAGGCATGAAACGTGAAGCGAGTAATTTGGGGTGGGCGCTCTCCAAGAGCGTTACACAAAATGCTGTGGATTGTAATGGTGCAGGCGCGGGATGGCGTCGACAATGATGGGTTGACAAGTTTCATGCCACGTCAAATCGGGGAAGCAAGCGGTAAGGGGGCCGAAACCATCCGAAAAATTCGTGGCTGCATTTGCCTAAGGAGGCAACGATGGCGACGTTAAATGTGTCGATTGCGGATCGGCCGCATGTGTGGTGGAGAATTGCCATGACGCTCATGCTGCTGCCGGGGTTGGGGCTGGGGATGGCGCTGCGCGAGGCGCACACGCTGGTGCAGACGAAGGCGGCGATGGCTGCGGTGAACGGGGACAGCGCGCAATGGGCATTGAGCCATGCGATCAGTGGGAGTGTTTTTTTTGGGTGGGCCCTTTGGCTGTATGTTGTTTTTCTGGTGTTGCTCTGGTCGGCGTACCTGGTCCATCTGGTGAGGTTTTTGATCGCAAGGCCGAGGCGGGAGTGGCAATTGCTGCGGCTGATGGTCGTCGGGGCGTTCGTGGCTCCATTGATCGGATTGCTTGGGGGATGCGGTGATTTCCATGAGGAGAGGTTCGAGGAGGTTGCGCCCAATGAGACGGCGTTTGTGATTCCGTTGTCGGGGAGCAAGGAGGAGCAGGAGAAATTCAAGAGCTTGGATTATCTCAAGAGTGCCAAGGTGTCGGCGAAGCGGATTCAGATACCGACGGTGCAGCACGACACTGGGTATGGGCCCGGGGCGTACACGTGGCTGCCGACGGTGAAGGTGATCAAGGTGGATCGGAGCCCGATTACGCGGGAGTGGGTGGTGCGGCGGGTGGGAAGCAGCGTGAAGGATCAGGCAATTGCAGTGGAGAGTTTGGAATCGATCGGATTTTCGGCGGGGGCGACGATCACGGTGTCGATTCGGGAAGAGGATACGCCGCAGTTTCTGTATTACTACTTCGGCAAGAAGCTGGAGGATGTGATGGACCAGAACGTGCGGAGCTTTGTACAGATGGTTTTGTCGAGGGAGTTTGGAAATCGCATGATGGCCGACTGCATGAAGGACAAGGCGAAGATCTTTGAGCAGTGTTTTCAGGAGGCGAAGGCGCTGTTTGCGCAGAAGGGGATCACCATCGAGTACTTTGGCAGCACGGAGGGCCTGGAGTATGACGATCCGAAGATCCAGGAGGCGATCAACCGGAAGTTTGTGGCGCAGACGGACATCATGACGGCGCAGCAGGAGGCGCTGGCGGCGGCGGAACGAAACAAGGTCGCAATCGCCAAGGCGGAGACGGATGCGAGGATTCGCGTGGCCAATGCGAAGGCGGATGCGGAGGCCGCGGAGCAGTTTATGCGGGCGGGGGATGCCATGATTCTGAAGGCGCAGCTGGACATCGCCAAGGCGCAGGCGGATGCGATGAAGACGGCGGCGGAGAGATGGAAGGGGGATGTGCCGGCGACGATTTTGCCGGCGGGGACGAACATGATGTTTGGATTGGATCGGCCGGTGGGGTCGGTGGAGATGCCGAGGGCGACGACGAAGGGCGGTGGTCAGTAGCAGGTAATGAGCAGACTGAAAGTCTGCACTACAATTGCGCCCTCTCCCGGAGTACCGGGAGAGGGTTTTTTGTGCACGGGCAGGATGCCCGTGTTACAGCAGATACTTTTTGTTTTTGGTGGCGACGGGGGTGATCTCTGTGCGGAGTTTTTCGTGGCCGGGTTTGCCCATGAGGGCGTAGGTGGCGTCTTTGCCGAGCTGGACGGCGGGTTGGTCGTAGGTGTTGATGTCGAGGAGCGCGCCCATGTAGCTGACGGCGACTTCGTAGAGATATAAAAATTGGCCGACGGTGGCGGGGGAGATGCGGGGGAAAATGACCGTGGCGGTGGGGCGGTCGGATTCTATCAGGGCATATTCGGTGGCGATTTTTTCGTTGTTGATGAGGGTTTGGAAGCTGGAGTTGGCGAGATATTTGAGGGTCTCGACGTGCTTCATGGTGTCGGGGATGGAGAGGGGGCGCTGGAATTTTTCGACTTCTAAAAATGTGATGATCTTGTCGTTGGGCCCTTCGCGGTAGAGCTGGACCTGGGAGTGCTGGTCGGTGGTGCCCAGGGCCTTGATGGGAGTTTGGCCGGCGTAGACATTTTTCTTTTTCAAGCCGTCACGTTTGCCGAGGGATTCGGCCCAAAGCTGGCGGAACCAGTCAGCGCAGGAATAGAGGGCGGTGGAGTAGGGCATCATGACGGCGATTTTTTTGCCGCGCTGGTCGAGGAGGTAGTGGAGGGCGGCGATCATGGCGGAGGGATTGGCGAAGAGGTCGCCGCCTTTGACGCGCTTGTCCATGTCGGCCGCGCCTTCGAGGAGCTGGTCGATGTCGATGCCGCACATGGCGGCGGAGAAGAGGCCGACGGCGGAGAGGACGGAGAATCGGCCGCCGACACCGTCGGGGACTTCGAGGGTTGGAAAGCCTTCTTTGGTGGCGATTTCGCGGAGGGTGCCGCCTTTGGGGTCGGTGGTGGCGAGGATATTGTCTTTGTAAGCCTTGCCGAGGTGTTTTTGGAGGAGGTCGCGGAAGAGAATGAACTGGGCCGCGGTTTCGGCGGTTTCGCCGGATTTGGAGATGACGTTGACGATGGTTTTTTTGATTTTGGGAGTGACTAGTTCGACGACAGAGCGGATCTGGTCGGGATCGACGTTGTCGAGGATGAAGAGTTGCGGGCCGGAGCGGTTGCGGTCGGTTTGGAGGTTGTAGGTGCAGGGATTTAGGGCGTTCTGGAGCGCGATGTTGCCGAGGGCGGAGCCGCCGATGCCGAGGACGATGAGGACTTCGCAGCGGGTGCGGAAATGCTCGACGGCTTTGTTGATCTGGTCGACCATTTCGGTTTGGTAGGGAAGGTCGCGGTAGGGGAGCTGGCCGGCGCGGCGCTGGTCGGTCATTTCATTGGTGATTTGGCGGATGCGGGGGGCAATTTTTTTCAGCTCGGCGAGGGAGACGGAATGTTTGGGGTCGATGGCGTCGGAGGTGGCGTTTTTGTAGTAGTAGCGGATCTGGTCCATTTTTCTTTCCCTTGTTGGGGGGCGTAGCATAAGCGGAGAAGAGGAATTGAACCACAGAGAGAATTAACCGCAGAGGCGCAGAGACGCAGAGAAGAGGAATTTTTTTATGCAGTGCAATATTGATTCAAAGGGAAGGGTCGTCAGATTTGGGATGGCTGCCGTTACGATTGCCCTAGGCGTGGCGATAATGATCTTTGGAGATACGAAGTGGAAATGGCTTATCTGTTGCGCGCTGCTGGCGATTGGCGCTTTTCAATTGTTCGAGGGATGGAAAGGGTGGTGTGCGCTGCGAGCGATGGGAATTAAGACGAAGATTTAATCATTTCGATTCAATGGCGAGAGTCAGGTTGGGGAGCCAGTGCTTCATGGGGCCCCAGTAGAGGTCTTCTTCCAAAGGGATGGGATTGAGTTTTTGGTTGGCGAGGGGGCCGTCGATGGCTCTTCCGTCCATGGTCCAGCCGGAGTTGGTGTCGGAGTCGAGAAAGAGGGCGCGGGGGCGGCGGGGGTTGGTGTTGGGGTGGAATTTCAGGGTGAGGTCGTTGAGGCGGCGGTCGAAGGCTTTGGGCGGGGCCTCTGGGTAGGGGCGGAAGACTAGAAGCGGAGTGGGGCCGGAGAGATTGAGGGGTTTGGTGGATATGGGATTGGTAAAGGCAATCGGCTGAGTTGTCGCAGCGATCTTGATTTGAGTGTCTGGCGCGGGCAGTGAGGTGTTGGGCTGGGGGAACCATGGCCGCAGCGGAAGATTCGGCGTGCGGTCGATGGCGGCGGAGGCGGTGGGGAGCATGACGCGGGTGTCGGGGTGGGCCGTCAGCCAGGTTTTCCAGTGGAGTTTTTGGGTGGGGATGGGCGAGCCGAAATCAGTGGGTTTAGAGCCGGCGGGGGTCTGGCCGGTGAGACCGTTGATGAATTGGCCTAGTTTGCGGTTGTAGATCAAGAGGGCGTTGGCGGGCATGGAGACGATTTCGAGGTCGCGGGCGTGGAGGTCGCGGGTGACGTTGAAGGCCTGGGCGCGGTTGGCGAAGGCGGACCAGAGGAGGATCATGCGCTTGTCGTGGTCGGATTGAATGATCACGGGCTGGCGATAGAGGGCGAAATAGGGGTAGGCGTAATTCGTGCCGTTGAAGTTGAGGCCGACGATGTAGTCGTCGTCGGTCAGGTAGGATGCCTGGTTGGCGGAGATGGTGGCCGGATTGTCGGCGACGGAGTAGGCGCGGAGGGGGTCGGAGTAGAAACGGTGGATGAAGAGGGCGGTGACGGGGGCGAGGCCGATGAGCCACCAGGCCCGGCGCTTTCCGGAGACAACGAGGGCGATGACGACGAGGCAGAGGAGGATGGAGAGGGTGGCGAGGGGCCATTGGTATTGGCGGGAGAAGAGGATCAGACCGAGGCCGTGGGAGAATTGGGCGAAGGTAGGATGGGTGCCATAGGCGACGATCGTGGCGGCGAGAGTGGCCAAAACAAGCAGAATGAAAGGCAGGAGCACATCGCTTAGCCTACGGCTAGATTTGCAATTTGCAATTTGCGATTTGCAATTGGTGGAAATGGAAGGAGATCGAAATGG
>DASYUA010000256.1:0-51038 GCA_036001665.1 Tepidisphaeraceae bacterium | reverse complement strand
AGGGGTATATCGAGGGGACTGACGCGAACGATTACAACACCAAGCTCCTGGCGGTGAAGGATGCCCTGGCCAGGAGCGTCGTGGATGTGAAGGTGATCGGGCTGTCGGACAAGACAGAGGTATCGATCCTGGCCGCCCGCTGCTATGAGGGTCCGGACATCACCTACAACCTGGTCGAGATGGCGGATCGCGGCGGCAACTATCGGCGCGGGATCGACTTCACGGTGACGGCGGAGGTGATGCGCCGGGTGGGCCACACGGTCAATCCGGATGACGATGAAGACGCCGGCGAGTTGGACCAGCTCGCCGATCCCAGCCTGGAAACCTTTTCGGAGAAGGTTTCAACCCGCCCCGATCAACTGCGCACAGTCACGCGCACGGGCGACGTGCGCGGACCCAACACGGTCAATCGATTTCTCACCGGCGTTCTCACCGGCTTTACCAACATCTACGCGCCGAGGAATTGGATCGTGACGCATGAGTACGAATTGAACCTCACCGGCCTGGTCCTCAACTACACGATGACGGCCATTGAGCTTCTCAACCAGTTGCCCGGCGGCAATGCCGAATTCGCGGTCGAGGGCGAGCATCAGCAGCACACCGAGCGTGACGAGCAGATGCGCTATGTCACCACACACGAATGGGACCTGCTGTGCAGCGGCGGGGGATATGCGCAGGTGCTGGCGTTGATCAGGCCGACGCCCGGACCCGGCGAGGCCCTGGTGCGGGAGTCGATCACGGTGACCCTGCTGCGCGAGATCAGGCTCCGCGCCAGCTTCCAGCTCATCCGCGGCGCGGATGGGAATCAGTTGATGAACTGGACGGAGACGCTGCGGATCACGCGGCCGGATGACGTTTGGGAGGAGAAACGCTATCCGGGCATCGATCCGATTTTTGTGAAGCAACCGAAGGGCGTGACGCGGATTACCCAAAGCGGTTCGGCGATCGGGGCGGGTGTGTGGATCAAGGCTCCCGATCCCATCTTCGGGAATTTTCTGCTGGAGCCGCCGGAGGTGAGCTACGCGGTGCTCAACCAGGCGGAGCTACAGACCAACTGGAATTACGTGATGGGGGCGGATGGATTCGAGCCCAAGCCCGGCGATGTGCTGGGCCGGCCGGAAACACCGCAGCTTGTGGGGTGATGATCATGACGGGCAAAAACAATCTGGTGACCTTCCGCCCCGATGGAGAGCTGTTGCCGGCCGACGTGGACGCCGATGCGCCCCCCTACATCTTTCTGCGGCTGGAGGGTGAGTTTGTTTTGTCGGCGGGACTGGAGCCCAACGTCAACCGGGCGCTGGTGCCTTTTACGGAATACGAGAGGCTGGGGAAGGCGATCATCTCTCCGGGCACGATCGAGTTTTGGTTCAACAAAAAACCGGGGGCGGGCAACCCGGACCATGCCATCAAAGGCGTGCGGATCATCGACGTCGAGCCGGTGAGCATCGGCGTGGTCAGAGGTTTGAAGAGCGATGACAATCTGCCGGCCGACGTGGTGACCGATGAGCCCCGGATCGCCGAGCTTCGGCTCTACCTGGCCGACATGCGCGAGCGGATGACCTATCCGCGCGGGGGCCGGCTCTTGACCGGCAAGATGAACCCCCGCGAACTGAAGAATGATTCGCCCGAGCTGCTGGGCAACCGCCGGCTGGTCCACAAGTGCGTTTTGGCGATGGGGCTGGCATCGGCCGCTGGCGGCAACCCCGGACTGTTTGATGAGCGGACCTTGCCGGAGGACCTGGACGCCACGCCAGCGCTCCGCGAGCTGGATTGGAACGGGACGCCCGCTCCGGAGGAGCTGGCGAAGCTGCTGAAGCACTGCCGCGCGGCATTCTGCCTGCGATCGACGGGCACGGTGGGAATTGAAATGATCGGCAAGGGAACCAAGCCGGTGATCCCCACGGGGCGGGCACTGCCGACGCTGAAGCTGCCAGGGCTGGGGCGGCGGGGGAAGACGGTCATCTTCACCAGCGCGCCATCGCCGGTGATCGACACCATCGAGCTGAGCGGGCCGTCTTCGCAGACGTGGGAGTTTGTGGCCCGCGATGCGATCGGGGTGGATAAGAATGGAAAGGAAGTGGCGGCGGGGCAGGCGGTGCGTTTCAAGCGGACCTGGACCAACGTGGATGAAATCAGCATCTTCAAGGGGTTTGGGCCGCTGCCCTCAGTCTTCAAAGACTACAACGACATCCAGTTCGAATTCCGCCTGGACATGATCGAGGAGGTTTACCGGCACATCAGGCTCAGCAAAAACTATATGAACCAAAGGCTCAGCCCCGTGCTTCGCCTGGCGGTTGGGGAAGGTGGGGACCTGGAGCCGCCGGAGGTGATGGCGAAGATCGCGGTTCGGGAAGGTGCTCCCGATTACCTGTGGAAGAACAGCGATCAGTTTGTGCGCTGCCATGCCCAATTCATGCACAAGGACCCCAACTCGCAGGAGACGATCATCTTTGTGAAAGAGACGCTGGGGCAGGTGACCGAGCCGACGCTTTTCCCGATGCAGCACTTCCTGCCCCTGCGCGATGGGGATCTGAAGGTGCGCTTCAGCTTCGAGGCGTCGAAGAATGGAGAGAAGGAATATTTCCGGGTGGGATTTCGACAGGTGCCGGGCGATCTGGAAAAGCTCCAGCCTGGAGAGATCGATACGCTGCTGGCCAAGGGCGATCCGGATGTGGTGCAGATCGCGGCAAAGGAATTGAAGCTGCGGCGGATCGATGGCCAGGACCAGAACCGGGGGGCGCTGGAGACAATTGCGCGGGGCATGGCGGATAAGTACCTGGCGGGCAGCGGCGATGAGTATGAGATCGTCAGCGCCGTCGGATTCGTGCCTGGGGAGCTGAGCGGCAACATCAATGAAATCCGCTGGGACCAGGCGGGCTGTCGCACAACATTTAAGGTGAACGGTTGGCACTATCCGCTCAGCGCGCCGCCATGGCCTACGCCGGGCGGCGCGGGGCAGCGTTCATTCGAGGGGCAGGCACAGACAGCGCACGAGAAGCTGGCGATGGGGGAGGCGTCGGCCATGCAACCGGCCGTTCCGATTCTGCCGACGGCGACACTGCCGGGGCCGGCGAGCGCTTCTCTGACCGTCCTGGACTGTGCCGGCGCGAAGATAGTGGAGAATATCAGGCAGGAGAAATTCGGGGCGGGATTTTCGGTCGTGAAGATCACAGTGGACAACGTGGAGACGGCGGGGATCGATCACAAATTCGCCGACAGCGAGGACATCACCATCGAGCAGGACCCGCTGGGCTCGCAGTGCCCGCCGTTCAAATGGCACCAGGTGCCGGCGGAGACGACGCCGGTGGTGACCGATGTGGTGGCCGCGGGCGATGCGATCGTGAAGTATTTCGGCACCATCAACTGCGTCAGCGGCGCGGTCACGCCGGCCGGGAGCGGGGTGGTCATCGGCATCACCGATTGCCCTGACGTGCCGGCGGGGAGCATGGCCGAGGCGCTGGCGATCGGGCTGCCGCCAGAGGGAATATACGTATGATTGAGGGCTGATCGAGCGGGCATTTAAGCCCCATCGATCGACATTCGAAGAGGCGCAAAAAGAGCCGGCCCGGAAGGGTCTGGCTCAATTAGCGCGCCGGGGCGGCGTGCCAAATAGCTGCGCGTTTTGCCATTTTGATCTGCGCTCTACGGATATATAGAGGCGCTATGTTTTTCGATCGCAAAAACTTGGGCAACGCGCATTCTGCCCGTCGCACAGGTTGGGAAAAGGAGTGTGAATCGCTGTGAAATCCACAACCACTGCATCCACCACCACTTCCAAGCTTCAGTCGCCGGATAAATTCACATTTTTCACACTTTTTAGAATCTATTTCTGCCCGCTGGCTCCCCAAATCCGGCCTCTCCTTTTTTCCCCGCCCCGCTTCGCTCATAATCCGATGTCTAATCCCATGATGCGAATCTTCTCCATCCTCCTCGCCATTCTCCTCCTCCTCCTCTCCCCCCTCACCCTCCGCGCCGCCGATCCTCCTCCTTCCCCCCGCGCTTTCGATCGCTTGAAAGATGCCTACAGCCCCTACGTCGATCCCAACGACCCCCTCGCCTTCCCCGCCAAGGTCCGCGCCCTCTCCGCCGACCGATACGCCTTCTGGCGCGGCGCTAAAGACCTCTTCTTCCTCTGGTGCAAAAACAACACCCAGGATTGGCTCGCCGACAAACAGGCCTACATCACCCAGGAAGGCGACCAGCACCTGGGCAACGTCGGCACCTACATGACCGGCCGGAATTTCGGCAGCCTCGGCTTTGGCATGGTCGATTTTGACGACAGCCACCGACTCCCCTTCCAGTTCGAGCTGCTCCAGGGAATCATCACCCTCCGCCTCGCCGCCGAGGAACAGAAGATCAGCCTCGACGATGACCAGCTCGATCGACTCATCAGCACGGTCCTGGAGAACTATGAAAAAGGGGCCAACTCCCCCAACGATGCCACCGAGCTCCTCGTTGACGATCCCATCATCGTCCACATGAAAATCCGTCTCGCCAAAAAGAACTACGCCAAGGAGCTCAACGAATACACCGATGGCATGAAGCTCCGCCCCACCGCCCCGTTGCGCAAGCCCAAGGATGTCTTCCGTCCCGCCATGGACAAGGCCGACGCCATCGCCAATGGCATCGCCCAGGCCATCGCCCGCTCTCCCGACATGATTCGTATCTTCAACTATCACACCGCCGCCGACATCCGCGTCCACATACGAGATCTCGCCCAGCGCACCCGCCTCGGCAGCGCGGGCAGCCAGGGCCTCAAAAAATATTTCGTTCTCCTGAACAAACCCCTCGCCGGCGTCGATCACGATGCCATCCTCTACATCAAGCAGCAGGTCCCCACCGCCGCCGAACGCTCCGGCATCATCCCCCGCGATCCCCGCCCCCCCGGCCAGCGCTGCGCCGAAGACATGGAACTGCTCAGCCATCCCCCGCCATTCCTCAACGGCTGGTTCCAGATGGGCAATGAAAGTTATTGGGTGACTCTAAGAGAGCCCTGGACCGACGAATTGGAATCGGATGACATGCGCGACCTGGCCGCCCTCCGCCACATCGCCAAAGTCTGGGCCACCGCCGCCGGCGCATCCCATCGCGTTCCCGGCGAGGGTGAAATGATCCGCAAGCGCATCGGCCCCGAGCTGTCCAACGAGCTGCGCCGATTCAGTAATGCTTATTTGATGAAACTCAGCGCCGATTTCGAAGACTTCACTTCTGACCCGCGCTGCCCGCCCCTGGTCGCCACCGCCAATGCCGCCCTCGATGCCATCAAATCCGCCCGGCCCGCCCCACCTCCAACTCCAAAAGCGGCCAAGGACGACTAGCATCCAAGGGGGGGCAATGCACGCTTCAATCCAGATCGGTTTCCACCCAGTGCAGGGGTTTCTGCTCGCGCGGCTCGATCCGCGGATCAGGACGATGAAAATCGTCCCCCTCGCGCGTCCGGACCTTCTCCAGCAGCGCGGCCAGCATGAACAGCACCGCCAGCGCGCTCAGCCCCGTCATCACTCGATCCGGACCAAACGTTCCATAAAACGCCTTGACCGGACCCCACACCGCCACCGGCCCCGTGGCCGAATCCAGGTGCATGTAGGCGAACACGTTGAAGATCGCCAGGGCCGACCCGCCCAGCATCATCTTCCACCAGTTCGTCGGCATAGTATTGTCCATAAAAGCCTCCCACATTGTTATCGTTCCGAAAGCAAGCCGGCTTTAGAACCAGCCAATAAAAAGTCTGCCCACGATACTGGCATCGCCATAAAGTGGATTCTCGGACCGGCCCCCGCTAGGTTCTTGGACGTGCAAAATTCGGCCCAAATCGACCCTCCCCAGCCCCTTGCCGCCAACCTCCGCCAGCACTGGCTCCTCAAGGAAGACGTCGCCTTCTTGAATCATGGGTCGTTCGGCGCATGCCCCATTCCCGTCCTCAACGAGCAGCAAAAATGGCGCGCCAACATCGAGGCCCAGCCCATCGAAATCCTCGGCCGCCGCTGCGAATTTGACCTGAAGCTCGAACGAGCAGTCCTGGGGATGCACCTGCGGATGTCAGATCGTGATTTTGGCTTCGTAACCAACGCCACCGAAGGCGTCAACGCCGTTCTTCAGTCGCTGAAGTTCAAACCCGGCGATGAACTGCTCACCACCAACCACGTCTACAATGCCGTCCGCAAAGCCATGGGCCATGTCGCGGCCAGAAGCGGCGCAAGCTACCGCGAAATTTCCATCCCATTCCCGCTGCAATCCTCCGATCAGATCGCCGGCGCTGTGATCGGCTCACTGACCGACAAGACCCGGCTGCTGCTCATCGACCACGTCACCTCCCCAACCGCTCTGATTTTCCCCGTGCAGAAAATTTCCACCGCCGCTCGAAAACGCGGCATCGACGTCATCATCGATGGCGCTCATGCTCCGGGGATGCTGCCGCTGGATGTGCCAGGCCAAAACGCCCCATTTTACGCTGGAAATCTGCACAAATGGATTTGCGCCCCCAAAGGGAGTGGTTTCCTCTGGGTGAATCGTGACCGTCAACCCGAAATCCATCCGCTCATCATCAGCCATCATTACCTGGCTGGCTTCGACAAAGAATTCGGCTGGCAGGGTACACGCGACATCAGCGGACTGCTTTCCATCAGAACCGCCATCGACTTCTTTGCGGACTTCGGCTGGGACAACGTCATGCGCCACAACCACGAGATGGCCACCTGGGCCCAGCAGATGCTCTGCCATCGCTGGGACACGATTCCCATGACACCCCTGGATGGTCGCCTCATCGGCGCTATGGCCACGCTCCGCCTCCCCCTGCGCTTCCAGCACATCGACGAGCCGGCCCGCGAAATTCTTCAGCAGCGCCTCTACAACGAGTACAAAGTCGAGGCCCCCCTCATCCTCTGGGATGGCCACGCCTACGTCCGCGTCTCCTGCCAGATCTACAACCGCCCCCAGGACTACCAGCGCCTCGCCGATGCCATCGAAAGGATCACCCTATGATCCACCCCACATTATCGGCCCATTGTGCATTCAATATGCTTGCGCGGAATAAACGAATTTTTCTCCTCAAATCCCCAAGTGCCCTCCCGGTTCGCCCGATTCCTGCAATGAGTACCTACAGGAGTTCTCATGAATCGCGAAGGGTTCTTCATCCGAGCTGGAGCTTGCCTGCTCGACGTTGTCTTCTGCCTCGTGCCGGCCCTCGTGCTCACATTCGTCGCGGCCGCCGCCATCGGCCCCTGGCTTGCCGGCGTCCTCAGTGCTGGCGTCTTCGTCGCCTATTCCACGCTGGAAATCTTCAAGGGCGCAACCTTTGGCAAGACCATTCTCAAGCTCAAGATCTGCAACGAGGATGGCACCGACGCCAACCGCGGCGCGCTCATCAAGCGCTGGGCCATCAAGAATTCTCCCTGGTTGTTCTACTTCGTCGCCGCCCTCACCAGCCTCCGTTTCATCAACTACTTCGGTTCCTTTGCCTCCATTGCCTTTTGCATCAGCGCTTTGCTGACCTTCAAGGCCCAGCGGCAAACCCTGCACGACACCCTCACCCAGACCGGCGTCTACAAGACCCAGGCCGCCGCAGTCCCCGCTCAGGCCGCCCCGGCCACCCCCGAGCCCCACAAGCAGGCCGCCTGATCCAACCTGCTGTCGATGGAAATTCCAGTCCGCACCCGGCGAAGGACCGCCGCTGCGGACTTTCTTCATTTGCTCCTGTCCCCGTGTTACATTTCTTCGCTCGCACGGGAAAGGCGGAGCATCGTTGCAAGTCCCCATCGCCGACTCGCAGGCCGCACCGGCCATCGCCGACTCACCGGAAAACCTCGTCCAGCGCTGGATCGTCAAGCTGCGCTGGCCGATCTTCGCCCTGGTCGGTTTCATCCTCATCGCCGGCCACAACGGCTACTGGCGGCTCGGCCGCGACAGCTCGCTCTATCGCGCTGTCGCCGACAACCTCGCCTCCGGCCGCGGCTACACCTTCCGCGGCCAGCGCGAGCACCACATCTACCCCGGTCTCCCCTATTTCCTGGCCGGCATCAATAAAATCTTCGGCCACCAGGACCCCCTGCACCCCCGGGCCGCCCTGCTGATCATGATGGCGATGAGCATGCTGACGCTGGTGGTCGTTTATCACCTGGTCAGCACCTACTTCCCCCCCTGGATCGCGGTGGCCGTGACGACGGGAGTGGGAATCAACCACGAGTTCCTCCAGCAGACCCACGAGTTGATGACCGACCTGCCGTTTTTGCTGGGGGCCTCGATGACCATGCTGGGGATCGCGCGGCTGCCCAAGGCGGCCACGACCTCGCGCAAGGCCTGGTTTGCCGTGTTGATCCTGCTTGGCGCGGTGATCGCCGTCTCCATGCGGCCGACGTTCTGGGCGCTGTTGCTGGCATGGATCGGCGCATGCTTCGTCGGCCTGCTCCACTCGCGCCGGTGGCTGGCCTACGGCATCGGCATCGCCATCGCGGTGGCGATCATCTTCGCGTGGGTGGCCCTTGATCCGCGCTCGCCCGGCCACAGCATCGTCGGCGGCCGCTACGAGCAGAAGGTGGTCGCAACGCTACAGCATCTGAAGGATGTGAAGTGGCAGAAGAACCTGGGGAGGCTATCGACGCGGCATCTGCCCGAGTTCTTCTTCGGCCTCGAACTGCCGATGCCCTGGGGACCGCTGGTGTGCTCGGTGCTCCTGATGGCGGGTGTCCTGCTGGTTCGCAAGTCGCCGCTGTGGGGACTGTACGTCATCGTGACGGCGGGAATGACCATCGTGCTCGGCGGGGCGGCCAGATACTACCTGATGGTGCTGCCGCTGCTGCTGGTGGGATGGGCGACCTTCGCCAATTGGATCGCCGACGTTTCCACGCGGTGGTATCGATCCATTCCCTTTGCCGGCGAGCTGGTCTTGCTCTTCTGGCTGGGCCTGGCGACTGGCCCGCACCTGGTGCGCGACAGCGGGTTTGTCCTCGAGCAACACGGGTATGCCAAGGACCATTCGCACAAGGAATTCCTGGAGGTCTATCGCGGCGGGAGCGGGAAGAAACTGATCGCCATCAGCCAGGCCGTATCGGAGCGGGTGCCGGCCAAAGCAGTGGTCTTCGGCTTCGAGCCGCGGATTGTGAGTTATCTGAGCGGCCGGCATGTGTATCACCCGGCCGAAGTGCTCAAGGGACTCAAGCAGCGGCAATGGCCGGTGGCGCTGCGGAAGTCCAGGGCGTCGTGGATATTCCATGAGAAGGCGGCCGCCCGGCGCGACGGCGGCGTGCTTGCTGCGAAGCTGCTGAGAACCCGCGCCATTGTGCTTGTGCCCGGGACAGAGACGACAACCAATGGGATCGTTCTGGCGCGAATAACCATCTCCGACACACTGGTCCGCAAGAAGCCGACCACCCGACCCACGACTCGACCCACGACCAGCGCCACTCTTCCCGCGACCACGCGCAAGGCGGCACATTGATCGGCGGGCAGACTCGATCTACTCTCATCAACCATGAGCACGCAGGCGCCGGCATTTAGCGCGAGCGATATTCCCGCCGAAGCCCGCATCGCCATCGCGGCGGCGCGGTTCAACCAGGAGATCGTCGATGAGCTGCTGGCCGGGTGCGTGCGGCGGCTGGAGGACCATCGTGTCGCTGCCGATCGCGTCATCGTGCATCGGGTGCCGGGGGCATTCGAGTTGCCGCTGGCGTCGAAGTGGCTGGCGCAGACGAAACGATACTCGGCGATTATCTGCCTGGGCGCCGTGGTTCGCGGGGAGACGCCGCATTTCGATTATGTGGCGGGCGAGTGTGCGCGGGGGATTGCCGAGGTGGCGCTGGCCGAGAAGCTGCCGGTGATCTTTGGCGTGCTGACGACGGACAATGAGCAGCAGGCGTGGGATCGTTGTGGCGGGAAAAATGGCCATGCGGGGGAGAGGGCGGCCGATGCGGCGCTGGAGATGATCGCGTTGGCCCGGCGAATCGCGGGCGGGTGAGACGGGTGAGATATGGAAAAAGCAACAGTCCAAGTTCGCCGCGCACCGCCGCCGGGGCCCAGGGGAAAATATCCCGGGCAGATTCTGCTGGCATTTCGCCGTGATCCGCTGCGGTTTCTGACGGATCTGGCGAAGCGGTGGGGGGATGTCGTGCAGTTTCGCATCGGCGGCAAGAGCTACATCTTCTTGAATCATCCGGATTTCATCCGCGATGTGATCGTGGGCCAGTCGCATCGATTTACGAAAGGTCCAGCGCTTCAGCGGGCGAAGGTGACGCTGGGGGAGGGCTTGCTGACCAGCGAGGGAGAGCTGCATCGACGCCAGCGGCGGCTGGCGCAGCCGGCTTTTGCGGCGAATCGGGTGAATCACTACGCGGAGGCGATGGTGCAGGAGTCAGCGCGGGTGGCCGATTCGTGGGGGGATGGACAGGTGCTCGACATCCATGAGCAGATGATGGAACTGACGCTGGCGATCGCGGGGCGGACGCTGTTTGGCGCGGATGTCCAGAAGCAGGTGCACGAGATCGGGGCGGCGATGAGCATCAGCGTGGGGATGTTTACGCGGGCGATGATGCCGTGGGCACCGCTGCTGAATCGGCTGCCGCTGCCTTCGAACATGCGGTTTCGCCGCGCTCAGAAGCTGCTCTTTGGCACGATCGACGAGATTATTCAGGAGCGAAGGCGCGACGGCGGGAGCAATGGCGATTTTCTGTCGATGCTGCTGGCCGCTCGGGATGTGGAGGGCGACGGCAGTGGGATGAGCGACCAGCAGTTGCGCGATGAGGCGATCACCATCTTTACCGCGGGGCACGAGACGACGGCCAACGCGCTGACTTACACCTGGCATCTGCTGGCGAAGCATCCGGAGGCGGCGGAGAAACTGGCGGCGGAGGTGGATGAGGCTCTGGGGTCGCGTTTGCCGGCGGTGGATGATGTGCCGAAATTGAAATACACGCGGATGGTGCTCTCGGAAGCGATGCGGCTTTATCCGCCGGTGTGGGCGATTGGCCGGAGTGCGATTGAGGCGTGGAGTGCTGGTGGCTATGACTTTCCGGCCGGCACGGTGGTGCTGATGAGCCAGTGGGTGATGCACCGCGATGCGCGTTTCTGGCCTGATCCGCTGCGGTTTGACCCGGAGCGATGGGCGAATGCGACGTCGCCGGAGCGGCCGCGGCTGGCATATTTCCCCTTCAGTCGCGGCCAGCGGGGATGCATCGGGGAATCGTTCGCATGGCTGGAGGGGATTCTGGTGCTGGCGACGATCGCACAGAGGCGGTCGCTGTATGAGGCAGATCACAAAGAGCTGGTCTTGAAGCCCACCATCACACTTCGCCCCGCGCATCCTTTGCGCATGCTGACCCGCCGCAGGTGAAGCAGATTACGCAAGAAATTCCTTAGCTGCCGGGGGAGCGGCCGTGTTGTATGATGCGGTTGGCGTCGGAAGTTTTGAGCGGGGAACAGGGAACTCGGCGGGTTGGGACATGGGAAGAACGCGTGAAAACCGCAAATCCGGCGGCCAGGATCGGCCGACGATCGCGCTGGTGCTGCTGCTGAGCGAGCCGCGATTTCTCGATGAAAAGTCGCTGGCGAAGCTGGTGGAGAAGGCATGGGGCCTGCCTGCGAATTGGTCGCAGAAGGCGGGGAATTCCGGCAAAGGCAAATCTCCGCTGCTGAGAATCCATGCGGAGGGTCGCGCGTTTGTGGTTCAGAACGTCGATGCGCCGTATTTTGATGAGCCGAAAAAAGCCGCCCAAGAGATGCGGGAATTGCGGCTGCGGAAGGTGGTGGCGGAGCATCGGGCGTGGCTGTCGGTGGAATATTACGGATCGGAAAAGGGTGAGAGCGCAGGGACGATTTATCAGCTCATCGGGAAGCTGATCGCGGAGTTGTGCGACAATGATTGCCTGGCGGTTCTCTGTCCGGCGACGGGGGGGATCAATATTTATGATGATGAGATTCGGCTGGGGCTGTGCGAGAAGAACCCGATGGAGCTGTTGAGCAGTTTCAGTCATGCGCCGGTGCTGAGCGTTTCGCAGGCCGATCCGCGGATGCGGCAGGCGGTGGCCGAGGCGAGGAAGCGGTGGCCGGAGTTTGTGGGTGCGTTTGAGAATCGTTCGGCCGATCAGCATTTTTCAGTGAGAGCGCCGTTTGGGGATGGACAGCACACGGAATTCATGTGGGTGGGCGTGACGGCGATAGAGAACGACATCATCTACGGCGAGCTGGGAAATGAGCCGCTTTGGGTGCGGGGGATGAGCGCGGGTGAGACGGTGAAGGTGCGGGTGGGGGACATGAATGACTGGATGTTCACCGAGGGGGAGCGGATGCGCGGGGGGTTTACGATCGAGGCGATCCGGCAGGCGGAGGGGGACGGGAAATAATTCAATCGCAGAGACGCAGAGACGCAGAGACGCAGAGGCGCAGAGGCGCAGAGAAAACGTTCTTTAAAACTGCTTTCACAATGTGCTCTGTGTTCTGTGGGGCGGCGCATCGATTCTTTGCGTTTGCGTGCATCCGCCGCAGCGCTATACTTCCTCTGTCACATGGCGCAGCCCAGGAAAAGTAAAATTCGAGAGTTGGCGATGCAGATCCTGTTTTTGTGGGATACGCAGAACAACAGTGATCCGGGCATGGCGCGGCAGGTGTTGGCGGATGCGACCGACGATGAAAGTCTGCGCGAGCAGGCGCTGGAGATGGCAACGGCCGCCTGGGAGCATCGGCAGACGGCGGATCGGTGGGTGGAGCGGGTTGCGCCGCAGTGGCCACCGCACCGGCAGCCGGCGGTGGATCGCAATGTGCTGCGGATGGCGGTGTGGGAGCTGACGAACAGCTCAACGCCGCCGAAAGTTGTGATTGATGAGGCGATTGAGCTGGCGAAGCACTTTTCGACGGAGCAGAGCGCGAGTTTTGTGAACGGGGTGATGGATGCGATATTGAAGGAGCATCGGGCGCTGACGAGCAGTGCTCCGCAGGTAGAGCCGGGATGAAGCGGCATGCTGAAGCATGCCCTACGCTATGGCATTTTTTTCCAAGACACTCGACAAGCTGAAGGGCGCGCTGCGGAAGACGGTGCAGGTGCTCAATACGGACGTGCGCACGCTGTTCGTGCCGGGGCGGCAGATCAATGAGGAATTTTTGACGGAGATCGAGGAGCGGTTGATTCAGGCGGACATGGGGGTGGGAAACGTGGAGAAGATCATCACGGCCATTCGCGAGAGATGGCGGATGGGGAAGATTCGCAACGCCGAGGAGGCGCTGGGGGTGATGCGCGAGCAGTTGCTGGCCAACTGGCCGCCGGCGGATCGGGAATTGAAATTTGCGCCGTCGGGGCCGACGGTGGTTCTGGTGGCGGGGATCAATGGGGCGGGGAAGACGACGAGCATTGCCAAGCTGGCGTGGCTGCTGAAGAACCAGATGGGGAAGAAGGTGATGGTGTGCGCCAGTGATACGTTTCGCGCGGCGGCGGTGGATCAATTGACCATTTGGGCGGAGCGGCTGGGGGTGGAGATCATCAAGCACAAGATGGGGGCCGATCCGGCGGCGGTGGCGTTTGATGCCTGCGAGGCGGCCAAGGCGCGGGGGGCGGATGTGCTGATCGTGGATACGGCAGGGCGATTGCACACGCAGGACAATCTGATGCGCGAGCTGATCAAGATTCGGGATGTGGTAGCGCGACGAATTGAGGGAGCGCCGCACGAGGTGCTGCTGGTGCTGGATGCGACCAGCGGGCAGAACGCGATTCAGCAGGCCAAGATGTTTGGGCAGGCGATTGCGGTGAGCGGAATTATTCTGGCCAAGCTGGATGGGACGGCCAAGGGTGGCGTGGTGATTGCGATTCGGGAGCAATTGAATATTCCGGTGAAATTTGTGGGGCTGGGGGAGAAGCCGGAGGATATTGAGACGTTTGAGCCGGTGCGGTTCATCAAGGCGCTGTTTGGCGAGGAGGAATGAATTGGGGAATCACGGGCGGGGCGCCCGTGCCACATTCTGGAGGAGGCGGCGGACTTGGGAGAGTGCGCAGGTGGTGAAGATGAGGGGATAGAGTTTTTCAAAATACCAGAGTTTCGCGAAATAAAAGCCGATGGGGGTGGGGGTCATGTCGCCGCGTTGAATTCGGTCCATCAACCAGCGCGTTCCTCGTTCGATGGCGTCGGAGATTTTCTCGGAATTGGCCGCCAGCGCGGTGATGGCGAGGGCGGTTTCTTCGATCGATGATTCCATGCCGGCCGCGCCGCCCCAGCCGCCGTCGCGGTTCTGGGCGGCGATCAGCCATTCGAGTCCGCGCTGCTGCGCGGGGCCGTGCATCGCGAGCAGCACCTTGGCCGTGCCATAGGTGGGATTCTCATCATCCAGAGTCGCCTGATTTCCGAACCAGAGCGGCGTCCAATGTCCGCGTTGATCCTGTGAATTTTCGAGATATTTAACGGCTTTGGCGGTGGCGTCGCGAATTTTTACGGCGGTCGAAAGCGCGGCTTGTGCTTCCCAGGCGCGCCAGGCGAGCAGGGCGTGCGCGGTCAGATCGGGACCAGAGCGGTCGAAGGGGAGATTGGTCCAGCCGCGGCAGAAGGTGGGGATGCCGCCATCGTTGTTCTGCAAATCGAGCAGCCAGCGCACGCCATCCTCGGCCGCGAGTTTCGCCCGCTCGTCATCTTTGCCCAGATGATGCAGCGCGAGCAACGCGCCGGCCGTGTCGTCGGCATCGGGCACACCGCCGCTCAGGTCGGTCCAGGCCCAGCCGCCGGGGGCGGAGTGAGTGTAGGGATGCTCGACGCGATTCTGTTGATCGAGGAGCCAATCGAGCAATCGTTGCCGCTCGTTGTCGCTCAATTGAAATTCAGGATCGGCGTGCAGAGCATTAGTTGTCAGGGTCGAGACCCAGGTGGCGAGATTGGTGTCAATCGGCCAGGAGCCATCTTCACGCACAGAATTCACGAGGAAGCGCGCGCCGGCCTGAATCACCGCCTCGCTTTCGGGTGTGCGTTGCGCGTGAACCAGGCTCATGACCACGAAACTGGTCAGCGGAGTGGCTTCGAGAAAACCGCCGGATTCGGGCTGGATTGCCTGGAGAATTCGCAGCGTCCGTCGGCGCGAGATGCGCCGGGCGATGCGGGTGAGGGGATTGATGGTCTGCCGCTTGGCGTGCCTCACTTGTCCCATGGCGATCAGCGCGGGCAGCGCATAGCTCACCACCGGCAGGCGAATCGCCGCCCAAAATCGGTGCGGCAGGGCGGCCAATTCGAAGGGGAGCTGCGGCACGAGGGACCAATCCCAGTTCCAAGCCAATGTGGCCATGGTCAGGATGGGGACGGAAAAAGTTTTGTCCTTGCCGTAGCGCTGGATGACGGCGCTGGCGATGTCGCCGCTCATCATGCTGCCGGCGCGTTTGGCGATCCACGATTCGGCCGCCGACATCACCTTGGCATTTTGCGAGCCGAATGGACGCAGGGCGGACCAGCAGAGGACGGTGGTGGAGATGTTGCTGATGCTGCGAATGGTGTCGCCCCAGCCGCCGTCGGCATTTTGGTGGGCGATGAGCCACTGGGCGCCGTTTTTGATGAGCGGATCGAGGCCGGGGATGCGCGAGGTGGTGGTGGGCAATCGCGCCAACTCGTGGAGCGCGAAGATAGCGGTGGCGGTGGAGAGTGCGCTTGAGGAAAGCTCGCCGGTCCAATGGCCGCCGCTGGTGCGCTGGGCGAGCAGTTGTTCGCGGACGGTCGTCAGCGCTTCATCAAGTGCGGCCGGATCGAGTGCCATGAATCACAAACTTAAATGGCCCAGTGCCAGCAGGCCATAGTAGGTGTATTCGCAATCGAGAATATCCTCGCCCCAATGGCCGAAAAATGAGCCGCGGGGGGTCCAGAGGGTGTCGAGAAAATCGAGGCAGGGTTCTTTGAGGTGCTCGAAGCTCACGTGGAGTCCGGCCAGAGCATGAAGGGCGGTTGCGGTGGAGAGGAGATCGGGAATGGGCGCCTCGGGCGCGGCCAGAAATCCGCCATCGCGATGGGCGCGATCGAGCAGCCACTGTCCGACCTTCCGGCTCACCGGCTGCTGGAAATGCCGCAGCAAGGTTGCCGCGGCGGCGGTGGCGGAAGTGAGGCCGATGGGCATGTCCGGGTGATTGGCGTAGGCACCATCTTCGGTCGCGTTGGCGGCGATGCAGTCGGTGATCCGATCCGGATCGGGCATGGGAAGCTTCAGGTCCTGATACGCGCACGCGGCCATGAAACTTCCATAGATTGTGCCATGCTGCGCGCCGATCGTTTGGTTGTATCCACCATCGGCGGCGCGATGCCGCTCAATCCGCTCCGCAATCGCCGGCACATCCGGGGGCTGAGCTTTGCTTACATCCGCCCAGCAGCGGGCCAGGCACGCGAGATGGACCAGATCGAGCCGCACGCCCTCGCCGAACATCTGGAGATAAGGAATGACCTTCGCAGCCGGCAGATCGGCGCGCAGGGCCATGAGAGATTCCAGTCCAAAGACCGTGTAATAAAGATCGCTGGCCCCCGCGCGGTCGTCGAAGCCCCCGTCGGCGTTCATCTGAGTGGTGATAAAGTCGGCCACGAGCGGCGCGGCATCAGCCAGCAGTTTCGGCGAGAGCCGCGCGACTTGCAGCATTTCGAGCCTCAAACTCACTGCACCAGCCCTTCACCTCGACGGTGAAAATCTTGCTAATGACCCGCCTCAACAACCCTTTCAAGCTTGCGTTCTCCAGATCGGCCAGGCAACGCACCGCCTGTTCCTTGTATGCATCGAGCAGACCGCGGCAGCGATCGGCGACCTGAAGTTCGGTGAGCAGGTCGCGGAGATGCTTGGAATCGCCATTTGATGGCATCCGCTTCCAAAACCGGCCGACCAGCTCGTGATTATCGCCTTTGGTGCGCTCGGCCGCGAGGGCGAGGGGCAGAGTGGGACGAAGCGCGGAAATATCGCCGCAGTCTGCTTCTTCGGCCAGGTCTTCGATGTCGTCGCGGATTTGATAGGCGATGCCCAGGGCTTCGCTGTATTTGCTGAGAATTTCCGAGAGATCGTCGCTGTTGTGATGGCCGGCGTAGGCGGCACCGAGGCGAAGGGCCACTTCGAATGCGGGAGCGGTCTTCTGGCGGAAAATATCCAGCACCTGGAGCGATGAAAGTGGCTGGGGGTTGCGGACCCAGCAGAGTTCAGCGCCCTGCCCGAGGCAGAGCGTGCGATGGCCGGCGGCGGCGATCTGGAGCATGGCCGCGCGCGATTCCGCATCGACTTTGCACTCGCCAATCAGGCGATAACCCTCGCCCAGGAGCAGATCGCCGACGTTCAGCGCGATCGGGACGCCGTATTCTTCGTGCAGGGTTTTTTCGCCATAGCGGAGGGCATCGTTGTCTTCGATGTCGTCGTGAACCAGGGAGGCTTTATGGAAGCATTCGACGGCGATGGCCACTTTGCGGAAATCGTCGGGGAGCGGCTTTTGCGGATCGTCCTGCATCGCTTTGTAAGCACACGCCGCAAGGAATGGCCGCCAGCGCTTGCCGGATTTTGCGAGCCAGGCTCGGGAGATTTTTTCGGATTCCCCACTGGGCAGGCCCATTGCTTTGTTGAGTTCAGAAGGCTCAAACCAGGCCTCGACCTCGCGGCGCAGGGCATCGAGATCGAGCCGGCGGGTTTGATCTTCGCTGCTGAGATGAATGACATCCCATACCCAATCGAGGTCGATGTTGGTATCGACGCAGTCATCCTGGAGCAGTGGAATCGCCACGCCTGGAATGGCGGCCGATTCCATGTAGGGGAATGCTTTTTCGAGGACCGAGAGACAGCTCACGCCGACAATGGCGTCGATTTTTCCGGTTTGAATGATCGCCATGACGATGGCCGAACCCTCGGCCACCAGCACCGCGTAGCCCAGACGTTCGGCTTCGACCTGCAAATCCTGGATCGAGCACAGGCCGCACTGTTTGCAGAGCAGGCCGAATTCATCGAAGGGAGCGGGGCATTTGTCCTCGACGCGAAGACACTTGGGGAGCAGGAGCAATCGCCGCTCAAATGGCACCGTGGCCAACTGCTCGCGCCACACTTCACTGTTCAGGAGCACCGCAACGTAATCCGTGAACTTGCTTTCAAGCCCGTTTCGCGCGATCAGTAACTCCGAATGTTTCCTCAATTCCTCGAACGAAAGCGGCGGCACGGGCTTTTCGGTCTCGACGTACATCTCGCACAGCCGCTTGATCTGGTCGCGCTCCTCGCGCGTCTGCGGAATGGTGTCCTGCGGCGGGCGCATCTTCTGCTCGGGAACGGGGCGGGGGAGTGTGAGGATGGGAATCTGCATTCTTCTTTCTCCGTGGCACGGGGGACGCCCGTGTTACGTGTAAGCTCCAAAGCCGAAATAATAGTGTTTTTTGGCGAAACGATACATCCAGTGTTTTTCGGGGATTTCCTGGCCGGGCAGATGCTGGGAGTTCCGCGGGGTGAGCATCTCCAATTCCGGCAATGCCGTCCCGCGCTGGGTGGTATCGCGCGCGCCATGTTTTCGCACCAGGGCCTGCACCAGATCCGGCCGCTCCAGCACGATGCAGCCGCGCGTGGCGTGGGCGGCGGTTTCGCGGAAATCGCGGATGAACTCGGAGCCGGTCATCAGGTCATACACGCCGCGATCATCATGAATGCTTTCCTTGGCGAACTGAATGATCGGACAGGGCTCGATGTCGCCGTAGGGGCTGATGTGATGGGAGACGCCGGTGGCCATCGGGCAGAGGGCTTCGCCCTTGTCATCCCAATAGGCATCGACGATGGCGATCGGTAGTTTGGCGCGCATCTCGACGATGAATTTGCGGATGTGATGCACCTGATCGGGTCGAAGGGCCAGTTCGGGCGCGGGCTTGGGTCCGACGACGCGATAGGTGTGGAACCAGACGTAATGCACACCCATTTCGATCAGTTTTTTGAGCCACTCTTCCGAGACCAGCTCGATATTGGATTGGCAGACGCTGGTGGCGACGCCGGTGATGAGCTTGTGTTTGCGGCAATTTTCCAGGCCCGCGAGGGTGCGATTCAAGACATTCAATCGCCCGCGGCGCAGATCGCTGATCGGCTCCGACCCCTCGATGCTGATCAACGGCGTGACATTACCAAGTTTGCGGAGGCGGGCAGCGACGGCGTCGGTAATCATTTGCCCGTTGGTGAACACCTGGAAATAGCAATCCGGATGCGCCTCGAGCATCTCCATGATTTGTGGGTGCATAAAGGGTTCGCCGCCGAGGATGCCGAAGTAGGCATTGCCGTGTTTTTTGGCGTCGTTGATCAGCTTGTTCCACTGATCGAGGTCGATCATCTTGCGCGGCGCTTCCACGTCCACCCAGCACCCCTGGCAGCGAAGCTGGCAACTGTTGATGATGGAGATGAACAAAAACGGCGGGAAGTGAACCCCGGATTTGAGGCGTTTCTTGAACTTCTGCACCGAACGCATGCCTTTGTAGCCGAAGTTGAAGGCGAGCTTCCACAGCAGCCGTTTGTCGGTCTCCTTGAGCATGCGCTTGGTGAACTGGTAGATCATTTTGCTCTATTGTGCCGCCGCGGCGTTCAACGCCGATTCGGCTCTGGCTTTTGCCGCCGCCGCTTTTACGGCGATCTGATCGGCCGACGGCAGCGCCGCCAAAACTTCAGGGGGAATTTCCATCTGCTCGGATAGCTTCTGCAAACAGCGCATCCGCTCCTTCAGCGCCTTGTCCTCATCCCGCTCCTTCGAAAATCGGCTCTTCGCCTTGGCACTCCGGTCGCGCAACGCAAGATAAATATCCCCGCCCAGCAGCGCTGAGATATCCACCTTCATCGCTTCGCGCCGCAGGTCCTCGGGATCGATCTCATCCCCATTGATCGGCCCCTGCCGATACTTCGGGAACAGGATTGCCACCTCCGGGCAAACCCGCGAGCAGGCCGGGCAATCGGTCTTGCAATTATTCTGATGCTGAACCTGAATCTGGTTTTCCCTGGAAACGCCATAGACATCGAAGAGGCAGAACGACAGACACTGCATGCAGTTGGTGCAGCGGCCGTAATCGATCACCGGAAACCACGGCTTCCATCCGCCAGGCTTGCCAATCTTGGCTTCCTCGCGCACCGCATCGACCATGGCCAGCGCCGCCGCGGCATCCATTCCGTCGATGTCGCGAAAATGAACTGAAACCTGGCCGCTCGTATCCATCGCCTGCGGCGGCGTCTGATCGGCAAAGCGACCCATGACCAGGACCGAGCCGCGTTCCAGGCCGGCCAGCGTCCCGCCATTGCGCACACAGGAAACGCCGTATCCACGCTGCAAAAGCGTCAGCATGAGTTCGGCGCGAATTGGGTCCGGCAATCCCGCGCTTCCGGTGCCTTCGTACAGAATCACTCGCAGCGTTGGAGCGGCCAGATTCGTCATGCCTGCACCTGCTCCTGTTTTTTACCATTGCCGCCAAATCCGGGCCCGAGGACGGCGTTTATGATCTTCTCAGCCGGCTCAGTTCGCATATTGAGCACCTCAACACCCTGCTCCGGCAACTTCACTGCGGCGGCATTAAACAGCCACTTCACCGCCCGCGGATAGCAGGCGACGATCTTCACATCCCCGCTCGCCGCCAGCTCATTGAGGGCTGGATCTTTGCGGGCAGACATCTCGCACAAATCCGCCACTGCATCGAACGATCGCCCACTCTCGGCCAATTTGCGCAGCACCTCTTCCTTGACGTCCTTGGGGACGACCTGTGCATACGAACAATGGCAGTACAAAATGCGACAGCCGTTTTCCATTGAACCTCTTGTAATGCGGGCTTTCAGCCTGCAATCGCAGGCTGGAAAGCCTGCGCTACAACGCCATCATGCACTGGCCAGCCGATGCGTCGGCGACGGCTTGGCCGGCCGGAAATGCTCCAGATGCTCCACGCGCGCCACCACGTCGACCTCGCCGTGCGCGCCCAGTGATTGCAAAACCGCGATCTTCAGTGCTTCCGGATCGGCCTCGGCGCGAAGATTGATGATCAGCTCGCCACTTTCCAGCGGCTCGCGCAGCGAATGCGACAGCTCGGCCTTGCCATCGCTGCGAACCAGATTGATCACGCCAATATCCCCCAAATCCTCATCCGGTGTCAGCGTCATCTTCAAATGAGCGATTTCAATCTCCTGTGAGGACAGCCAATCGTGAATCCGCGATGCCAATTCCTTCAGAGCCCGATTTCCATCGAATGCTCGCGGAGCAATCCATCGCACGGTGCAATTCAACCACCCCAGCATCGCCTCGCCATCGGCGTAGATCTCATAATCCAGGTCCGGCGCGTCCGTCGTCCCCAGCTCCGCCGTCGCCAGCCATGCAAACCACTCATCCAGCCCATTTCCCTGCCGCGCTGAAATCTCAAATACCCGTGTCGTGGGAAATCTTTCCGCCAGCGCCCCCCTGAGCGCTACCCGCCGCTCTTCACTGAGCAAATCGATCTTGTTGATGATCAGCGCCTCGGCTTCCTCAAGCTGTTTTGAGTAAACGTATTTCACCTTCTCCGAAAACGCCGCCCCCTTCTCCAAACCCAGCACCCGCATCGCCCGCACCGGGTCCATCATCACGGAGAGTGGCGCGATCGAAAAATCATCGCCATAAATGCGTCGCAGGGGATATGATACCGACGCCTTCAGATCGGTGCAGCTTCCCACCGGCTCGGCCACGAAAACATCCGGCCGCGTCTGCTCCGACAATTTCTCGGCCGCCTGTACCAGCGAATTGAACCGGCAGCAGAAACATCCGCCGGTGATCTCTTCGACATCAAATCCATTGGCCCCCAGCATGGCCGTATCGACCAATCCCAGACTCTGATCGTTGGTAATTAATCCGACCTTCAACCCCTGCCCGGAGAGGTGCCGTGCCAGACGCAAAATGGCCGTGGTCTTCCCCGCCCCCAGGAAACCGCCAATCATGACATAGCGTGCCTTGGCCATCCGACCTCTTTGTACACGATGTGCCGGCCCGTGTCCCGACACAGGCTTAAACGCCCGTATCACGCGAATTATTCATACTTGGAGCGCAGCCGGTCTATCGTCGCATCCAGCACCTTAATATACCCGTTGACATCAAGGCTGTTGGGATCGGGAACCCCCTTCACCGCATACAGCCATCCCGCATCATAGCCGCCCGAGTCAACCAGGCTGATATCCTCCGCCAGTGCTGGATTTCCCCCTAGAAACTCCCCCTGGACCACGCAATAAACATCGGAAATGGCTTTAAATCCCTCCACCCAGGCGATCGCCTGACCCACGGTCACGGTTTCGCCCGGCTGCACGTTGAATCCGTGCTCCACCAAATCCCCCAGCATCCGCGTCGCGAAGCGCGTGAATCCCACCCGCCAGATTCCGGGCTCCTGCTCGGCCAGCCAATAATGCGATTCGGTGTATCGATGCCCGGGCGGCAGCCAGGTGGTGAAACGAGACCGCTTGTAATAGATGTTTTGTCTCGGATGAATCGGAAGCGCCACAGCCGCTTTATCCTACTTAGGCATGCTCAATCGTGGAATGAAATCCTGCTTGGAACTGTTCGCCAGCGCCAGCAATTCGCCCCGGCTCGATACCCCCAGCCGCTGGTGCAGCGCTTTGACATAGTTGTGGATCGTATGCCGGCTCAGCTCCAGCTTGATGGCGATCTGCTTTTCGCTGCATCCTTCCAGAAGGGCGGCCAACGTCTGCGACAACCGCGGGGGTAGATCGGTGGCCGGATTCTTCGCGTCGTTCAGCACATCGCGCTTCCACAACCGTCCCAGCTCGACATGCAACACTCTCACCAGCTTGTGCTCGCATTTGCTAAAGGGCTCATCCCCCCAGGCCCTGTGCAGCCCAAGCTGATCGACCGCGCTGACATGAGGCAGGTGAAACTGCGATAACAAAAAGCACCGGCCGCCATAGACTTTCCGCGCTGGCTTCACCGGCACCCGCTCCTGGCTATCTTCCTGTTTCTGCCCTGATGCCAGCCAATAGTTTTCCGGCTGCTCATCATCCCGCTCGACCTGAATCTGCCAGGTCTTGCCATCCTCATTGCACGCCCAGCCCACATCGACCACCTGCATGGTCCCCCGGCTGGGATTGTTGCGAAAATGAACTTCGGATGAGACCACCACCTGGGCATGCACAATCCGGAGCAGCCGTTGCACCATGTGCGGCCGCCAGGCATTGGGATCGGCTCCAAGCTCGCGCAGCTCTCCCACCAGGCGGAAGATAGCGCGAACATCACGCAGCTTCAGTCGCTCAGGCATGTACTTATTCCATTTCTCGTGGATCAGCCTATAAGGCCCGCTTCAGCGGACCAAATTTTTGGCGAATTGGCCTGCCGGACCTTTCGATTCTGGTCCATTTCTTCCCCAAAAGCAACAAAATGCTCCCCAATCGTTTGACCCAACCCCCAAAAATCCAGCAGAAATACAGAGCGTTATATTTGCTTGCAGCCGTCCGCCCCTGTATTTTAGCCGGAGTATTCGGGCATTTTATCGAACCCTGCGCGGTCCTGCGGGTTCGAACGATAGCTGGGGCTATAGCGGCATCGGACCCGATGGAGCGGGTTTTTGAATAAGTTCCCGTCTTTCGCGGCTGGCTGGAAGGATTTCCGGCCAGACCCGCTCCCTCAAATGGCAATGTCTGCCCGTTGCTTCGCGCCTCGCCGGCGAAGGAGTTTGCGTGATCTTTGATTCGCTCATGGGCATGTTCAGCCTGGACATGGGCATCGACCTGGGCACCTGCAACACACTGGTATGCGTCAAAGGCCAGGGGATCGTTCTCAACGAACCCAGCGTCGTCGCCGTCAAAAAAGGCACCAATCGCGTTCTTCAGAACGGCAATGCCGTCGGCCTGGTGGCCAAGGAGATGCTCGGCAAAACTCCCGGCTCGATTACCGCCATTCGCCCACTCAAGGACGGCGTCATCTCGGATTTTGAAATCACCGAGGCGATGCTCAGCTATTTCATCCGCCGCGTGCATGGCCGGAAGCATTTCATCGGGCCGCGCGTGGTCATCGCCATTCCATCGGGCATTACCGCCGTGGAAAAGCGCGCGGTGCTGGATTCGGCCGAGCGCGCGGGGGCACGGCGTGTTTATCTGGTTGAAGAGCCCATGGCCGCCGCCATCGGCGCGGGTCTGCCCGTGACCGAGCCGACCGCCTCGATGATCGTCGATATCGGCGGCGGAACCACCGAAGTTGCCATCATTTCGCTGGCCGATATTTCCGTCTGCGAATCCGTCCGTATCGCGGGTGATGATTTCGATGAGGCGATCATCAACCACATGAAAAAGACCTACAACATGGCCATTGGCGAGCAAATGGCCGAGCGCATCAAGATCGAGATTGGCTCCGCCGCCCCGTGGAACGGCCACGAGCCGCCGATGGAGGTCCGCGGCCGCGACATGATCAGCGGCCTGCCCCGCAAAACCCAGATCTCCAGTGCTGAAATCCGCGAAGCCCTTCAGGAGCCGGTTACGCAAATCATCGAGGCGGTCACCCGCACACTGGAATTGGCCGAGCCGGAATTGGCGGCCGACCTGGTGGAAAACGGCATCACCATGGCTGGCGGCTCCAGTCAGCTTCGCGGGCTGACCAGCGTCATCAGCAATGCCACGGGGCTGGATGTAAAGCTCGCCGAAGATCCCCTCACCTGCGTCGCCCGCGGCACCAGTGTTTATCTTGAGAATCTGGAGCTTTGGAAAGATACAATGGAGAGCGACAGCGACGAGATTTAGTCGTCCTGGCGTAGCACGGGAATGATTGCCGTGTATGATTGAGCTGGTCGTGGCACGGGCGGCTCGCCCATGAGAATTTGGTGTGGGCCGGGCACTCCCGCCCGACAGCATGAGCTGGAAGCTCATGCAAGCGAGACACGGATGTCTTACCGCAGCTTCAATCATCTCTTTCTCCCCCTGATGGTGCTTAGCGCCCTTTCCGCGTTTTTCATCCCGGTTGAGTACACCAGTTTCTGCCGGGGGCGCGTTGATGGGATCTTTTCGCCCATCGCCACGCCGCTGCGGCGTTTGGTCGAAATGACCTCGGCCCGCTTGGGCTTCGACAACCAGGACAGCGAACTCCTCCGCAAAGGCGGCAATCTCACCGACGCCGCTCGCGAAATCGATCGACTTAAAGTCACCGTCGCCAGCCTCACCGTGCAAATCGAGGAACTCCGCCGCCTCAACGCCGGCCGGGACCTGGGCGGCGAATTGCGCAACTTTTCCCGCCCGTTCAAGGTGCTCAGTCCGGATCTGGCCGGCCGCGATTCGCTCAACATCCACGCCACTTCCGGCGATGGGGTCACCATCGGCATGTCCGTCGTCTGCCAGCAGGGTCTGGTCGGCAAAATTTCCGCCGTCGGAAATTTTGGTGCGCAAGTCCGCCTCATCACCGACATCGGCTCGCGCATCTCCGGCCAATTCGGCAAGTTTATTCTCCAGCCGGATGGCAGCACCGTTTTCACTCCGATCACTACCAGCGAACCCCTCGTCGAAGGCCGCGGTCACGGCCTGATGGTCATCACCAACATCACCATGAAAGAAGTTGGCGATAGCCATCTCGCGCCCGGTGACTGGATTGTGCTCAACGACCGCGATATGTGGCCCGCCACCGTCAACGGGCAGCGTCTTGGCCAGATCGTCAACATCCAGAAGCTGGCCAAATCTCCGCTTCATTCGGAGATTCTTCTCAAGCCCCTGGTCAACCTCGACACCCTCCGCGAGGTGATGGTCGTTACCGGCCAGCAACCCACGGCACCAGCGGCCCCCGCTAAGGCCACAGTGGATCAGAGAAAAACCGCCGCCAAACCGCAGGCTCCAACCGCCAAGGGCGACAAGCCCAGGCAAGGCGCCAAACCCGCCGGCTGAGTCGTTTAAGTCCCGAGTTGTATGCGCTGGATCAGCTATTTCATCCTCGCCTACCTGATCATCGCCGTGCAAATGGCGCTGACCGGTTATCTGCGCTGGGGCCAGGCTTCGCCCAACCTCGTCCTCCCGGCCGCCGTCTTCGTTGCCATCAACGCCCGCCGCGAGCAAGCGCTTTTGGGCGCGTTTGGCCTGGGCCTCTTGCAGGATCTGTTCACACAGCACCCGCTTGGCCTCTACGCATTTTCCTATGGGATGGTCGGCCTCTTTGTCGTCGGCACTCAGCCGGCCGTCTATCGCGATCATCCCCTCACGCATTTTTTCATCACTCTGCTCGCCAGCGTGCTCGTTGCGCTGGTTGTCTGCTTCAACAACTGGGCCTACCCGATTCTCCACTCCGGCAGCGCCCAATCGCGCCAGCCGATTCTGGGAATTTTCGCCAGCGCCCTTTACACCGCCGCGCTGGCGCCAATCGTCATGGGCCTCCTGGGACGAATCAAAACGCTCTTCGGCTTCCGCGGCCGCCATAGCCCGATCAACAGCCGCCAATCCATGTCATCGACACGCGATTAATTCGAGGTTTTTATGTTCGAGCGACGCCTGAAAATTTTCCTCGGCATCCTGATCGGCATAACCGCGATGCTCCTGCTCCGCGCTGCCCACCTTCAGCTTGCCAATGGCGCCTACTGGCGAAAGCAGGCCGGCGAAGCACTCCAGCGCCGCACCCTCGTCGAACCCGTTCGCGGCCGCATCGTCGATTTCAGGGACAATGTTCTGGCGGAGGATGTCGCCTGCATCGATGCCGCCGTCGATTACCGGGCCATCGACCTCGACCCAAAATGGCTGAGGGATCAGGCCATTTCCCGTCTCGTTGCCCGCATGGGTGTCAATTATGGCCGCACTGAAAAACCCGCACGCGAAAAGTTGCTTGAAGATGAAATCGGCCGCGTGCAGGCGGATATCGCGAACATGTGGAAAGCCCTCGCCCAGGTCGCCGGCAAAAACCTGGAGGAGATCGAAGAAGTAAAAAACGCCATCCGCCGCCGCGTCGAGATGCGCCAGCGATACCTCGCCTACAAAAAATATGAGCTGGCGGTGAAGAAGGAAGATGCCCGCAGCTCCGCCCCCTGGTACAAGGACTGGCGGCTGGGCGGTAAATCCAATCCTGACCTCGATAATTTCAACATCGACGTCTCGGAGCAGACCGAAGCCCACGTCATCGTCTCCAACATCAGCACCGAAACTCACAATCAGCTCAAAAAGCGTCTCGAACAATTCCCCGGCCTGATGCTTCGGCCCAGCAAGCACCGCTTCTATCCCTACGGCGAAGTTGCCTGCCACATCATCGGCCATCTCGCCCCGGTTGAGGTCAACGACCTGCACAACGACCCCAACGACGGCAACGAGCTGCTCGAATATTACCCCAACGATAAAATCGGCCGCAGCGGCGCTGAAGCTCTCTGTGAACTGACCCTCCGCGGCCAGCGCGGGCGGATCGAGCGGCTCCTCGGCCATGATGAAATCCATTCCCACCTCGAAGCCCGGCAGGGCAAAACCGTCAAGCTGACCATCGACATCAATCTTCAGATGCAGATCGAGAACGCCTTCAAGCAGGTCGTCTGGAGGGACGAGCAGGGGGTGATCGTCGAAGACCACGAGATGCACGGCGGCGCGGTCGTCATCGACATTCCCACCGGCCAGGTCCGCGCCCTGGTTTCATATCCCACCTACGACCTGAACACCATCGATGAGACCTATGCCACGCTGGCCAGCGACTATGTCAACAGGCCCCTCATCAATCGCGCAACCATGTCGCAGCTCGAGCCCGGCTCCACCGTCAAACCCATCGTCGGCATCGGCGCGGTCAGCCAGGGGGCGACCACTCTTGTCGATACGGTGGAATGCGAAGGCTATCTGGTGATCGACGGCCGCCGCCAGCTTCACGGCCGATGCTGGACGGCGTCAAACTTTGCAAAAAAATCACCCGAGCTGGTCGCCCATCATCGCATTCCCAGCTACGACCCTCACCCCACCGGCCACCTCAATGTGGTCGATGCGATACAGCGGAGCTGCAACGTCTACTTCGAAAACATGGGCGATCGCCTTGGAATCGAGGGGCTGAGCTACTGGTATTCGCAATTTGGGCTCGGCCGTCGAACCGAGATCGGCCTGCCCGAAGCCGAAGGCCGCCTACCCAATAGATTCAAGGGTCCCCCTTCGGCGGGGCGCGCCATTTCCTGGTACGCCAGCATCGGCCAGGGTCAGATCTGGGCAACTCCGATTCAGATGGCCAACGTCGCTGCCACCATCGGCCGCAACGGCGTGTGGGTGCGCCCGCAACTGGTCGCCGAGCTGAAGGACATCGCTCGGCCCACCACGCATCCGTCCACGCAACCCGCCACTCCCGATCGGGTCGCCCTTCCGGTTTCCATGGAAGCGATCACCGCCGTGCAGGAGGGAATGTATCGCGTGGTCAACACGCCCGCCGGGTCGGCCACCATTCTGGCTCGCAAAGATATGGACATCTGCGGCAAGACCGGCACCGCCCAGGCCCAGCCTCTGAGCATTCCCATGCAGGATGAGAATGGCAAAATCATGACCGACGAGAAGGGCAAGCCCATGCGCTATACTCCGCCGATGAGCACTCGCACCCAGCCAAATGAAAAGATGCGCTGGTATCGCGGTGACGGCGAAAACGCCTATCCCCACCACGCGTGGTTTATCGGCTATGCCCCCCGCAACAACCCGACGGTAGCTTTCGCCATCATGCTGGAATACGGCGGCACCGGCGGCCACGATGCCGCTTCCATCTCCAAGGCCGTTCTTGATGCCTGTGTCAAACATGGCTACCTTCGATAATGCTGCGGGGCGATATTGACTGAGATGTCCAGTGACAACCTCCCCCCCGCTCCGCCCCAGCCTCCACGCGCCATCACCAAAAGTGCCCGCCGCCGAAGCTGGGCCGAACCCCGCGTGCGCAACTGGGTGCTGATGGCCGTTGTCATCTTCCTCATCGCCCTCTGGTTCGTCGGCCTGCGCGTCTACGCCTCCTGGTCCGACCGCTGGCTCATCAGGCATGGCGTGCGCATAGAGGCGGACATCATGGATGTCGATGGAAACACGCTCAAGAAACTCTACGAGCCGGAGCTGAATCTGCCCTTTCACATGTCCTTTCGCATGCCCGACGGCCGTTTTCACACCGTCAACGAGCGCCTCAAGGCCCAGCGGCAGGCCATCGGTCCGGGAAAAAAAGTTCCACTCTATGTCGATCCCAATAACCTCAACCATTGGACCGACCGCGTCGAAATCTCCTGGGTCGAAGATTCGCTCGTCGGCATCCTGCTGCTTCCCACCGTCATCCTGCTGCTGGGAGTGGCCCTCTTCAATCGCAGGAAAGTCCTCCAGGCCTGGAAAAACGGCCACGCCATCCATGCCTCGGTCGTCGAGATCAAGCAATCTGCGACCGCCCCGATGTCGCGCATTTTGCGCATGGTCCTGAGCAACTATCACGATCAGCGTATCTTCACCACCCTCATCCCCACGCGCCTGGCCCGCTATCAGCCCGGAGATGTCGTCTGGGTGATCATTCCTTCAACCACCCCACGCTGGGCGATCCTGGCTGAGTTGTATGAATAAGCTCTGGAAACAACTCGCCATCGTCACCAACTGGCCGATACTCCTGGCCGTCGTCGTCCTCTCCGCGCTGGGTCTGGTCAGCATCTGGGCCCATTCCATCGCCGATCCCCGCGCCCAGCAGGATGTGCAAAAACAAGTGATGTTCATTGCCATCGGCCTCACGCTGATGTTTGCGATGCAGGCCGTGAATTATCTTCAACTGGGCCGCTGGGGCTGGCCTTTTTACATCCTGAGCCTACTGCTTCTCATTTACACCATCCTCCCCGGCGTCCCCATGCGCCGATTTCTCGGCGTCGTCGAAGTGCACGACGCGCGCCTGTGGATCAACCTCGGCCTGCTCAACATGCAGCCCGCGGAGCTGATGAAAGTCGCCTTCTGTGTCGTCCTTGCCCGCTACCTGCGCTTCCGCTCCAACTATCGCACGCTGCTCGGCCTGCTCCCACCGTTCGGCCTCGCGATCGTTCCCCTATTGATCATCCTTAAGCAGCCCGACCTGGGCACGGCTCTGGTCTTCATCCCCGCCCTCTTCGCCATGCTCTTCGTCGCCGGCGCAAAAATCCGCCACCTCGCCGCCATCGTCGGCCTGGCGACGATGCTCGCCCTGGTCACCTGGTTTGCCGGCCCCGAGGGTGGTGATCTGCCGGTCCTCCGCCATCTCCCTTCACTGGTGAAGAAATACCAGCGCGCCCGTGTGATGGCCATGTTCTCCACCGACCCTGCCGTCCTCCGTGGCGCTGGTTTCCAGCAGTTACAGGCCGAAATCGCCTTCGGCTCCGGCCAGTTCGCCGGGCGCGGCGCCCTGAATATTCCCGTCGGCACACACGTCCCCGAGGCGCACAACGACATGATCTTCGCCCTCATCGGCGAGCAATTTGGTTTCCTCGGCGCGCTGGTCCTGCTCGGCGGCTATCTGGTGCTGTTCGCCGCCGGCGTTGAAATCGCGGCCAACACCAAAGAGCCCTTTGGCCGGCTCGTCGCCGTCGGCATCGTCTCGCTTTGTGCCGGCCAGACGTTCCTGAATCTGATGGTCACGCTCAAACTCATGCCCGTCACGGGCGTGACGTTGCCTTTCGTCAGCTACGGCGGCTCCAGCATCATCGCCAGTTTCATGTGCGCCGGCCTGCTCCTCAACATCGGCCAAAACCGCCCCATTGTCATGGCCCGCGAATCCTTTGAGTTCGATTCATAGCTGCTATCATGCGGCAATGCCGCGAGCCATCCATTTTCTCATTCTTGTTACGTTCCTTTCCTCCTGCACGAACAATCAAAGTGACCCAAGGTGGTACAAAGGCAACCTCCACACCCACTCCCTCTGGTCCGATGGGAACGATTTCCCCGAACCCATCTGCGACTGGTATCGAGACCAGGATTACAACTTCCTGGCCATCTCCGACCACAACACCCTGGCCGAAGGCGAGAAGTGGATGAAAATCGCCGAGCTGCGCAAGCGCGGCTCCATTACCGCCCTCGATCTCTATCTCGACCAATACCGCAAAACCGCCCAAACCCGCGGCAACCGCGCTGATACGTCTTTTGAAGTCCGCCTTACCAATTACAAAGACTACAAATCCATGGCCGAGCGCCCCGGTAAATTCCTGGTGGTTCAATCCGAAGAAATCAGCGACAAATTCGAAGTCCCCCCAGCGACACCCAGGGGCAAGCCCACCACGCTCCCCATCCACATGAACGCCACCAATATCGGCGAGGTGATCAAGCCGCAGGGCGGCAAGAGCGTCCGCGATGTCATCGCCAACAACTTCAAAGCCATCATCGCCCAGCGCGACCGCACCGGCCGCCCGATCCTCCCCCACATCAACCATCCCAATTTTGGCTATGCCCTCACCGCCGAAGACCTCGCCGCCGTCGTCGATGAACATTTCTTTGAGATCTACAATGGCCACCCCTCGGTCAATCAACTCGGCGGTGGCAAACACATTCCCATCGAGCGCATGTGGGATGTGGCAAACGCAATTCGCATGGTGCAGCTAAACGCTCCGCCCCTGATGGGTCTGGCGACCGATGACACACATCATTATCACGAGCCCAAGCTCAGCCCCACTCGCAGCACCGGCGGCCGCGGCTGGGTCATGGTCCGCGCCAAAGCCCTCACGCCTGAATCTCTTATCGCCGCCATCGAGGCCGGCGACTTCTATGCTTCCAGCGGCGTCATCCTCGAAGATGTCCAATTCGATCCCGCCACCAAGACCCTTTCCCTCAGAATCAAATCCGATGGCTCCGCCACTTTCATGACCCAATTCATCGGCACCCCGCGAGATATTGGCTCCGACGGCAAATTGGATCTCACCTCCGAAAAAATCGGCGCCGTTTTCTCCAGCGTATCTGGCCGCAATCCAACCTACACACTCACGGGCAATGAGCTTTACGTGCGCGCACTAATCACCTCCAGCAAACCGCCGGCAAACCCCTCTCTCAAGGATCAGAAAAAGCAAGCATGGACCCAACCCGTCGGCTGGATGCGCAGGTAGGTCGGGCACTCTTGCCCGACGGGCGGAGGCATTCATCCTCGCATTGCTATTGTCCGTGCTTCACCGCCCACAAAATCAATCCCCCGGCCGCCCCGGCCATCAACATCGCCACGATCACCAGAATCAAAATCAACACCCCCTGCGTCCGCAATCTCCTCTCCACCTCCTCCGCGCGATCCTCAAACTTCTCATGCATCAATTCCAGCACCTGGGCGTTTCGCGCTGAGTTGCGGGTCACGTTTTCCATCGCATCCCCCACCTGCCTCAGATTCTGCGCGACACTCTCACTGTGCCCACCCATCGCCTCCACTTCCCCCCTCAATGCCACCAGTGTCTCCTTTTGTTCTACGCCCCCGTTCGACAATTTCTCCAGGATTTCCCCCACGCGATTCTGCTGCGTCACCTGCTGCTGCAACTGCTGTCCGATGCTCTTGAGATTCTCGGCCTGAATCCGATGCGCCTCCGGCAGCGAGTGCAAAATCTCCGGGAGGTGCGACAGATAGGCCAGCATCTCATCCTGCCGCCGCCCCTGCTTCTCGAGAGTATCGCGAATCGAAATAATCGTCCCCGCCAGCGACTCCAGCCCCTCCTGCATGCTGGTGATCGCCGCATCGCGCTTGGCCCAGGGCCTGAAAAAGCTCGTGCGCTTGGCCGAAACCCGCGCAATCTCCCCCTTGTTGATCTCCCGCTCCAGCGGCAGCGGTGAGTCCTTCTTGAAAATCCTCCCAATCTGCAACATCAACGGCAATCTCATAGATCCTCTTGACCCAGGACTCCCAACCCTCGGTTTGACACCGATTTCCGACAAATCTAACATCCGCGCCCAGTGCGTCAACGTATCCGCCCAATCCTCTTCCTGCTGGGCCTCTGTTCGCTTGCGGTCGCGGCCGAGCTTCCCAAGCCTGCTCCGACCACCCAACCGCTCGTCGCCTCCCTCGTCCCAGCCGCGACCGACCTCATCGTTTCCATGGGTGCGGGCGAGCATCTGGTGGGCATCAGCAACTACGACGACGCGTCCCGGCCCGAATTGAAGCACCTGCCCAAAATCGGCGACTACCAGACCATCGACTGGGAGCGCCTCCACGTCCTCAAGCCGCAAATTCTGATCATTTTTCAGTCCCCCGACAGAATTTCCCCCGGCGTCGAGGAGCGCGCGGCGAAATTGAACATCAAACTCGTCAATGTCCGCACTGAGACCCTCTCCGACCTCTTCACCGAGCTCAAAAAGCTCGGCGAAATCCTCAACGAGCAGGAAAAAGCCACCGCCGCCGCCAAAAAACTCGACACCCAGCTCCAATCCATGCGCCAGCGCCTCCGCAACCTCGCGCCGGTCCGCACCCTCATCATCCGCGATGAAACCGCCACCGGAACCGTCGGCCGCGGCACGTTCTTGAACGACATCCTCGAACTCGCCGGCGGCCAAAATGTGATCGAAGACACCGGCTGGCCGACCATCGACCGCGAGCGCCTCGCCGCGCTCAATCCCGACGCCATCATCGTCCTTCTCAGCAACGTCCCACCCCATGTCGAAAAACAAGCCGTTGCCGTCTGGCAACGCATGCCCAATCTCACCGCCGTCAAAAATAATCGCGTCAAAATCATCAACGTCTGGTACGCCCAGCAGCCCGGCCTCCACCTCGGCGACCTCGCCGACCAGTTCGCCGCATTTCTTCATCCCAAGGTCGATACGAAGCCAACTCAAAAGTGAAACGCTGGACCCTCTCTCAACTCCTCCTCACCTTCGCCATCGGCGGATTGATCTGGCTCATCGCCGCCGCCGTCTCTCTCCTGGTCGGCTCCACCGGCACCGGCTGGCCCACCCCCGAGCAATTCCAAGAGCGCTACCCCCGCATCCTCCTCGCCTCCCTCGTCGGCGCTGCATTGGCCGCCGCCGGCACGGTCTATCAGGCCATCCTCCGCAATCCGCTGGCCGATCCCTATCTCCTTGGCGTCTCCAGTGGCGCGGCCCTCTTCTCCTATCTCTGGCGGCTCCCCGCGGCCGCGGTTGTCACCACTTCCCTCCTCGCTTCCCCCATCACCCAACAAGCCTTCGCCTTCATCGGCGGCCTGGTTTCCATCGCCATCGTCTTCTTCCTGGCCGCCCGCCGCGGCCGCCTGGAACCGCTCACCCTCCTGCTCACCGGCGTCATCGTCAATATCATCAACGCCGCCCTCTTCCTTCTCATCAACGAGCTCTATCGCGACCAATCCACGCAGGCCGCTTTCCTGGTAGGGGGGCTGCAATCTCCCAGCACCTTCCAACTCCAGATCGTCGCCTACACCTCCGCCTTCTGCTTTTTCCTTCTCCTGCTCCTCACGCCGAATCTCAACGTCGCCCTCCTCAGCGAGGACGAAGCCCAATCCCTCGGCCTGAACATTCACCGCCTCCGCTGGATCGCTCTCATCCTCGCCTCGCTCATGACGGCTTCCGTAGTGGCCATCAGCGGCCCCATCGGCTTCGTCGGCCTCCTCTGCCCGCACCTGGCTCGCATCACCTCCGGCAACGATCAGCGCAAACTCTTCCCCCTCGCCACCGCCTCCGGTGCGGCCCTCCTCGCCCTTGCCGATGCCGCCTCGCGACTGCTCTCCCAATCCCAATTCACCGGCTTCCTCCTCCCCGTCGGCATCCTCACGGCTCTCTTGGGAGGACCGTTTTTCCTCCTGCTCCTCTGGCGCACCCGCCGAAGAAACGAGGTGGCACTGTGAGAACAACATTCAAAACACAAAGACTCAAAGACACGAAGTTCACTAAGAGGCGCGTGTCGCACCGTGCAACTCGGCTTCCCAGCTCTATAAAGATAAAATTCGGGATCGCTTCCTCCCCGAACCGTCCACATAAACGAGTTGCTCTTCGTGCCCTTCGAGTCTTCGAGTCTTCGTGTTTAATCCGTCTTCCAGGGGGCCCAAATGTCTGAACCAATTCTCCAAGCCAAAAACTTGAACTTCTCTTATTCCTGCGACAAACCCACCCTCCGCGACATCTCCCTCTCCCTCGAGCCCGGCCAAATTCTCGCCATCCTCGGCCCCAACGGCTCCGGAAAATCCACTCTCATCAAAGTCCTCCTCGGCCACGTCCGCGCAACCGGCTCCATCGTCTGGCAATCCCGCCCGCTCCACGACTGGTCCCGCAAAAAACTCGCCCGCCGCATCGCCTACTTGCCCCAGTCGCCCACCTACGACCCCGCCCACACCGTCCGCGATCACCTGCGCCTCGGCCGCGCCCCCTACTGGCAAATCCTCGGCCTCGAATCCGAGCACGACATGGATGTGATCCAGAAAACCGCCAAACTCCTCGACCTGGCCGACCTGCTCCATCGCCCCATCGACCACCTCTCCGGCGGCCAGCGCCAGCGCGTCTTCCTCGCCCGCTGCCTCATCCAGGAACCCCGCGTCCTCCTCCTCGACGAACCCAATACCCACCTCGACCTCCACCATCAGGTCGATCTCTTAAAACTGCTCCGCCAGCTCACCAAAGAGCAGCAGATCGCGGCCATCCTCGCCTCCCACGACATCAATCTCAGCGCCGCCTTCGCCGACAACCTGATCCTTCTCAACAACGGCTCCATCGCCGCATCCGGCACGCCGTATAAAGTTCTCTGGCCGGAAACGCTGAGTCCGATTTACAAACTCCCCGTCCTCCGCCTCGACGCCCCCTCCGGCCCGGTGATCTTCCCCAAGCTCGAAGACCGCAAATAGCTCGTCTGCTCCCTTCTCCCTCCGGGAGAGGGCTAGGGTGAGAGCGTCTTCAATAACAATGTGCGTCATTTGATCTTCATCCCCAGTTGATCAAACAAAAACCCATACACATCCGCCTCCTCATCAATCCGCTCATCCAGCGACGTCCCAATCCCATGTCCCGCCGTCGAAGTTGTCCGCAGCAAAATCGGATGCTCCGATTGATTCGCCGCCGCCAGCCGCGCTGCCATCTTCCGCGACTGCCACGGATTCACCCGCCCATCATTATCCCCGCTCGTCAATAAAACCGGCGGATACTTCGTCCCATCCACCACGTGGTGATACGGCGAATACGCATACAGCGCCTTAAACTGCTCCCGATCCTTCACCGTCCCAAACTCCGTCACATTAAACTCCCCATTGGGCTCCAGTTCCGTCCGCAGCGAATCATAAATCCCCACGTGCGACACCACCGCCGCAAACAAATCCGGCCTCTGCGTCAGCGCCGCCCCCATCAGCAAACCGCCATTGCTTCCTCCCTCGATCACGAGATGTTTCGAGTCGCAATATTTGTTGTCGATCAACCACTGCGCACACGCCAGAAAATCATCGAACACATTCTGCTTCTTCGTCAGATTCCCCGCCTTGTGCCACGCCTCGCCGAACTCACCGCCGCCGCGCAGGTTCGCGATCACCACAACCCCACCCTGATCAAACCAAACCCGATTCCCCAGATCAAACGACGGCGAGAGACTGATCCCATAGCCACCATAGGCCGTCAACAACGTCGGATTTTTTCCATCCAGCTTCGTCCCCCTCCGCCGAAGAATATTCATCGGCACCTTCGTCCCGTCCTTGGACGTTGCGAACCCGCGCACCACTTGCACACCACCAAAACCCAGCGACATATCCCCCTTCATCTTCGTCGCCAGCAGTTGCTCAGCCGGTACATCTAATTTCGACCAAATGTACGGGTCCACGTACGTAGTCGTCTTAAAGAGCAGCTCATCTCCCTCCAGCCATACCATCTGATGCACCGCCGACGGGTTTGGCCAGCTAATCTGAGTCGCGGCCGATCCATCAAACGGATAAAACTTCAGCTCCGACGGCCCACCCACCAGCCTATTCACATAAATCCCTTTTGCTGTCGCCGCGTATCCTTCAATCACCCCATCGCTTTCCGGCACGACCACTTTGGCCTCGCCCAGCTCCGGCTTTTTCAGCCGCAAAATTTTCCCCATCGGCGCATCCTTGCGCGACATCAGATACAGCGCCTCATCCGCCCCAAAGCTCGCGTGCTTCACCCCATCCTCAAACTTGGCAATCTGCTTCCATTTCCCATCCGGCCCATGCACATAAAACGCATAATCCCCTCCATCCCCATTGGCCACGACCGCCACCACATACTTCCCATCGCGGCTTGTATTCAGCTCAATTTCCGCAATCCGCGGCAGCTCTTTCCCCAGCTCGTAGCGATCTTCTTCAACCGGCTTTCCCAGCTCATGAAAATAAACCTGCTGATAAAAATCCAAATCTTCATCCGACCGGTCTCCCTTGCGCGGATAGCGCGTGTAATAAACCCCGCTCCCCTCCGCATTCCACGCCACACTCCCCCCAGCCGTCGGCCCATTGACGTGAGGAATTGTCTCGCCAATCTGCTTCCCGCTTTCCACATCATAAAAATGCAGCGTTCCCACCTCGCTGCCATCCTCCGACAGCGACACCGCGATCTTCTTCCCATCCAGCGACGCCTCCACAAAATCGATCGCGATCCGCCCCTGCGCATCCAGCTTGTTCGGATCGAGCACCACTCGCTCGGAAGCCAGATCATCCACCGACTTGAGCAGCACCAGCCACGGCTGCTGTGCCGGCGGCTTTGCCTTCATCGCAAACAATCGTCCCCGTCGATACTGCAACCCGAAATAATCTGCGGACGTCGCCGAATACAACTCCTTCAAGCGTTTCGCGATCACCGCTTTGGCTGGCAGCTTCGAAAGATACGCCCGCGTCGCCGCGTTCTGCTCATCGTTCCACTTCCGCACCGCTGGATCATCAAAATTCTCCAGCCACTCATAGTCATCCACGACCGATGTGCCATGATAAACATGCGTCACCGGCCTCTTCGGCGCGGGCGCCGGCGTCGCTGCAAGAGCAAAAGTAACCATCGCCAACACCACTCCGATCACCGTTTTCATTCAAACGCCTCTTTCATCTTTTCTACCACCACGCGCTTCACCTTCTCCATCGCCGGCGCTTTTCCCAACACTTTCTCCAGAGACGTCACCCCTCTTCCGCTCAACCCACACGGCACAATCAAATCAAAATACCTCAAATCCGTCGTCACATTCAGCGCCACCCCATGCAGCGACACTCCCCGCTTGATCCTCACCCCCAGCGCACAAATTTTCTTCCCTTCCGCCCAAACCCCAATTGCCTCCTTATCTTTCTTCGCCCCCACCCCCAACTCCCCCAGCGCTGCAATCATCACTTCTTCCAGCTTCCGTACATATCCTCCCACCGACAACCCATGCTCATTCAACCTCACAATCGGATAAACCACCAACTGCCCCGGCCCATGAAACGTAATATCCCCTCCCCGATCCGACTCCACTACCTCCACCCCCATCTCCGCCAGCCGCCCCGCCGACGCCACCAGATTTTTCGCCGCCGCCTCCGCGCGCCTCCCGAACGTAATCACCGCCCGATGCTCCACCAACAGCAGCCTCTCTTCCCCACCCGCCACCACCGCCTCATGCGCGCATTCCTGCCTCTCCCACGCCTCCCGATACCCCATCAATTTCAAATCCTCAACAATCATCTGTTACCCTGATCCCCCGTCCGTCCATTACCATTCGAATGATCACCACCGACGACATCCCCCTCCTCCGCCGCTTCGCCGAGTCCCGCGACGAATCCGCCTTCTCCCAGCTCGTCAATCGCCACATCAACCTCGTCTATTCCGCCGCCCTCCGCCAGGTCCGCGACCCGCACCTGGCCGAAGATGTCACCCAAACGGTCTTCATCATTTTAGCCTCCAAGGCGGCCTCGCTCGCCCGCACCCACACCATCCTCTCCGCCTGGCTCCTGGTCGTCACCCGTTTCTCGGCCATGGATGCGCTCAAAGTGGCCGTCCGCCGCCGCCATCACGAACAACAAGCCGCGGAACTGAACACAATGCTTAAGCAACATCAGCAAGATCAGGCCGATCCGCTCTGGCCGCAAGTTGAGCCCCACCTGGACCACGCCCTCGCCTCGCTTCGCGAGGCCGATCGCCAGGCCATCGCCCTGCGCTACTTCGAAGACCGCTCCATGCGCCAGGTTGGCGATGCCCTGGGCATCAGCGAAGACGCCGCCAAACAGCGCGTCTTCCGCGCCGTCGAGAAACTCCGCTCCATCCTCTCGGCCAAAGGCGCACCCATCCCCGCAGCCGCCCTCACCACCGCCATCGCCTCCCACGCCATCCACAACGCTCCCTCGGCGCTGGCCGCGACTGTCACCGCCTCCGCTCTCTCACCTTCATCCGCAACAATACTCACCCTCGTGAAAGGAGTTCTCAAACTCATGCTCTACGCCAAACTCAAAAACTCCGCCATCGCCATCGTTGTAATTCTCGTTCTCACCGGTTCCACAGCCATCGTCCTCAACAAAATGACCGTCGTCGAAGCGCCAAAAACCACCACCGTCCCCATCGTCCCCGTCGTCGCGCCCAAGCCGTCGCCCGACTGGCGCACGCGCTTCGACAAAGCCTACGCCCTGGCCGACGGCCAGGCGCTGAAGTTCGTTTCCGCGCCCTTTCCCCCCGAGCGCCAGTACGCCCTCGACGGGGTTGACCCACAACGCAACCTGATTGATCGCAACCAGCGCGGCATGGCCGTGTTCATGTTCGATGGCAAACAGGTTGCATGGAATAGATGGACCGGCCAGAAGCCCAGCATCGCCAACATCCTTCGCTTCGTCGTCGGCATTCCACGCTATCACTTCCAGCTCGATGATGCCGATTCCCAGCGCCTGTTTGTTGGGGACTGGGTCATCCGTCCCGATGCGACTCCCGAACAATTGACGGCCGACCTCGCGGGAATTCTCAAGCAGATGGGCTGGCCTATCAAGTTTGAAAAACAGGAAGTCGAGCGCGAGCTCTTCGTCGCCACCGGCAGCTATACGCCGCGCAAAGACGTCCCTCCCGATGATCGCTTCGTCCATGTCTATCTCGACCAGAAGAAAACTCCCCTGGGCGCCAACGCCGGCAACGTCCATGGTTTCCTCGTAAGCATCGGCGAGCTGATGAACCACGAAATCATCGACGAGACCAAGACGCCCAAAGAATCCATCTTCTGGCGCAACTACCTGCCCGGCGACATCTCCGACAAATACGCCGACGACCTGCTCGACAATATCACCATCGAAACCTCCCTCAGCTACCGCCGCGAAAAACGCCAGACCATCCTCTGGACCGCCGTCCCGCAGTGACACAATGGAAACGGCGCATTGGGTGCCATGCCCTTGTACTCATGGGCATGCCCCTGTCCCCTCGTCGCATTTGTAGGGTTCGCTGTGCGAACCCTACATCCACCATTCCAATTTGATCTCCGGAAACACCGAATCATGCGAATCCATCTCCGCCAACTCGATCTTCCTTAGCTCCGACAACGTCTGCCCCGCGGCCAATTCCTCGGCCATCAACGTCGCCCGATCAAACTGCGTCGCATGTCCCCCAAACCGCTGAATCCCATAATCCACCGCCCCCTGCGAATCGATCACAAACGGCCAATCACTCGCCTGAAGCAGCAGTAGCTCCCTCCCCGCCCTCTCCATCATCTCCTTCACCTTCGGATTGTTCTTCCACGGCAATTCATGCAATAACTTCAGCATCCGATTCTCCGCCCGATACTCAATCTCCCACATCCACCGCGTCCGCTCGTTGATCCAGACACTGTGGTCGCCATTTTTCCCCCACGACCCCTCCGGCAACCGCATCGCCTTGTCGGGCGGATGGTGATACAGCGCCTCCTCCGCCGTCATCAACTTCACATCGCCCGCGTTCGCCAGGCTCAAAATCACATCCCTCAGAAACTGCGGCCCCTCAAACCACCAATGCCCAAACAACTCCGCATCAAACGACGCCACGCACGTCCCCTGCCGGTTCGTCGCGAACTGATATTCCCCCAGCACGTGCCTCACCACATTGCAAAAGTGCTGCGCATGCTCAAAAACCTTCCCCGCAATGTCATCTGGATAATACGGATGCTTCCCGCCCAGGTCCGTCTTGTTATCCGTCACCTTCCAATATCGCAGCCCCCGCTCATTGTGCTTCTTGTGAAACTCCATGTACTGCCCCGCCCCCGGATACCCAATCGACCCGCTCCAAACCTGCTCGCTCACCCGCGGATGCCGCGCATATGCAAAAACCTTCGGCGGCTCCGGCCACGAAACCACTCCCGCCGGCTCCAGCGGATGCCTCCACCCGCGCTTCTGGTCCCAGTGTAATTGCGCCTGATCCACCGGCCGAAAATGTCCCCCCTCCACAATCCCCATCGGCTCCCCCTTGGTGATCAAATGCGTATCCACAAAAAAATGAGTCACCCCCGCATGCGCAATAAACAGTTCAATCCCCGGCCGCGACCGTGGATTGTCATACAGCACACTTGGCATCCAATGATCCCACTGCGGCCGATACGCACACTCCGGCAGCCACATCCCTCTTGGCTTAAATCCCAGCCTCTTCTCCGACGTGAAAACCCCCGCCGACATCTGCGCTGCGACTGTCTGATCATTCAACAGCAGCGGCATGTAAGCATGCGTCGCGTTGCTGGTGAGAATCTGAATATGCCCCTCGCGCACCCGCTTGGCATACTCCCCCGGAATATCCCGCTTGATCTGCTCGAAGCGATCCAGCCATTTCTGATACCACCCCTCCCACCTCGTCGCCAGATAAGCAAAGTGCGGATTGTTCTCCCGCTCAAACCCCTTCCGATCCTGAGTCGCCCGATCCCTCCGCTCGCTCAGATAAGCCACAAACCCCGTCTTGAATCTCTCATGCGCCAACTGCTCCAGCAAAACCGGCGTCAACCCAATCGTGATCGCCGGCCGCGCCTTCAGCAGCGCCGCCTCCCCGATCATGTCCAAAATAGGAAGGTAAGTCTCCGCCGCCGCCTCATATAGCCAGGCCTCGCCATGCGGGTAAGACCCATGGTGCAGCACATACGGAAGATGCCCATGCAGCACGATGCAAAGTGTTCCCAAACTCATCGCGCCGCATCCTAACGGCTAGGCCAGGGGAAGACTATTGATTCCGAAGCCCGATAATCCTGCTCCGAAACTCCTCCGTAATCCTCCCGTAGGCCCGCTTCTTCATCTCCCTTCCCTCTCCCTGCAAAAACTGACCCGGCTCAACCGGCCTTCCAAATGACACTCTAATTACCCCCGCTCCCGGGATCACTCGATCCGGCGGCATCACTTCAAACGCCCCCTCGATACATACTGGCACAATGGGCACCCCATTCCTCACCGCCAGCATCGCCGCCCCTGGCTTGAACTCCACCAACTCCCCATCCGTCGATCTCCTCCCCTCGGGAAACAAAATAATCGGCCGACCCTCCCCTAGCACCGCATCCAGCATCCGGAAACCCGCCGCAAATTCGCCTTTTCTCTCCAAGGAAACCGAATTCGTCGTCACCCGCGATACCAGATTCCGCCACGGCTTCTCCCCCCACACATCCCTCGCCGCCACCGTCGTCACCTCCAGAGCAATCTTCCTCGGCAGCGCGGCCAATATCGCCGCCGCATCCAGATGGCTCGTATGATTCGCGCAAAAAATCATCGCCCCGCGCTGCGGCAGATTCTCCAGCCCACTGACCCTCAATCCCCAATACCCCCTCCACCAAATCTGCCGCATCCCATACCAAACCCGCCGCGCCCGCGCTACAAACACCTCGCCCGCCTGTCCATTCGCCGCCTCAACGATTGGAATTGTGGTAGTCATGCCCCCAATATAGCGACCGGCATGCCCTCGGCCTCAGAATTCGCTACCTCTTATGAAAAAGGTACTTACGTTCAAAGGCTCTCGCGCAGCCAAGGCCCTGCCTCATCAATAAATGCCTACCACCATACATTTCATGCCTAATCCGCCACTCTGATCAGCTTCATCCCAATCCGCTGGTAATACAGCGCTGTCGTCCCCTCAAATCCCGAATCCGTCCCCACAATCAGGTGCATCCTCCCCTCACCGTCGGTTTTCACCAGCGTTGGATGAATGTGCATCCTCCGCAACGACACATACGTTGGGTTATTCGGGCAATCCTGCCCGTTGGCGATGTTCCCAATCAGCGACGCGGCCTTTCCTCCCGTCGCCTGTTGCCCATGATCGACATTCAGCCGCTTAATTCCCTCCTCATCCGCCGTTGCCCTCGGCCGGATCGGCGTCGCCCCCGCTTTCAAATAAACCGACTCCCCGGGCTGTCCCCCGATCCCTCCACAATTGCTCGGCGCATTGGAGGCCACCCTGATGTCGAATCTTACCTGGTACGTCGCGCTCTTCTCCAATCCATCCGACCTCCCCAGCGCCTTCGTCAGATACATGAATGTGTCATCCGTGCTGTTGTGGCTCGTGATGAACATCCCCGTGCCCGCCCTGATTTCGCTCGGCAGCGGCCGAATCCCCCACTCCAACTCCTGCGACACCTCCGGATGCGCAAACACATCCGCAAACCCCCCGCGCCAGCCCTGCTGCCCGTGCCGAAAATCGAACACCCTTTCAATCGACCTGGTGCTCACCAGATCTTTCCCCGCGCCGTCCTCAATCCGTTTCCCCCGCTCGAATATGGCATGGTGAAACACCGTGTCGTTGCCCCGTCCAGTCTGCACCACCACTTTCCTCGCAAAATCACAACCGACCAGCGTGACCAGATCATTGCCCTCGCCACTGCCCAGGTTCGTGTCGCCCCTCACGGATGAATCGACAAGATTGATGCTGTCATTCCCGCCGCCCGACCGTACCAGCAAACTACCCAAATCCGACACATCAACCTGAACCACATCCGCCCCATCGCCACTGAAGGCTTCCAATCCATGCGGCCAGTCAATGTGGCTCACTTGGAGCCGGTTTTTGCCATCACCCAGGAAGACCCGGATGTCCTGCGTCACCCCCGAGAATTCCACAGGCCCAAATTCCCCATTGATCGAAGTATTCTCCCCCGTCAGCCGCAACTGCCCCGCCCCCAGCCCTTTTGTGTCAATGAGCAGATCGTTTCCTCTCCTGTCACCCGTGATTGTAATGCTTCCCCCGGCCACAACCGCCGTCACATTCCCCGCCAGCAACATCCGTCCTTCAAGCCTCTCCATCATCTCCATGGCAATACCCTCTCTCTAAAAAATAATCGCACTTTCTCAAAACCAAATGACGACACCATCCCACCGCCCGTTTCCTGCGCTGAGCTGATTTTAAGAGGTCGTCCCCCTGTCCGTCATCCTCCTCTTCCCCTACTCCATCCCCCCCTCCCCGCTTATGATGCCCCACCATGCCCGTCTCCTTCATCGAGCAGGTCGGCCGTACCACCACCAACATCATGGCCGCCTTCGGAGACTTCTGGGTCTTCGTCGGCCGAGCCTTCAAAAATCTCGGCCCCACGTTCGTTCGTTGGAAAAATCTCAAGCAGGTCCTCCCCCAGATGTACGATGTCGGCACCAAATCCGTCCCCGTCGTCTCCATCACCGGCGCATTCATCGGCATGGTCCTGGCCGTCGAAAGCTTTACCCAGTTCAAAGCCATCGGCCAGGAAACCCGCCTTGGCACCGTCATCAACCTCTCCGTCGTCAAACAGATTGGCCCTGTCCTCGCCGCCGTGATGCTCGCCGGCCGCGTGGGCGGCGCGCTCACCGCCGAACTGGGCACCATGAACGTCACCGAGCAACTCGACGCCCTCCGCGTCATGGGATCCGATCCCATCCGCGTCCTGGTCGTCCCCCGCTTCATCGCCTGCGTCCTCCTCACCCCCATGCTCACCATCTACAGCGACTTTCTCGGCGTCATCGGCGGCTATCTCATCTCCGTCAAATCCCTAGGCATCCCCGGCGATCCCTATTGGCGTTTCTCCGCGATGGGAGTGGACAACTGGCAGGTCTTCGAAGGCCTGGTCAAAAGCCTCTTCTTTGGCGCGGCCATCGCCCTCATCGGCTGCTATAAAGGCTTCACCTGTGGCAGCGGCGCATCGGGCGTCGGCCGCGCCTGCACCGAATCCTTCGTCGCCAGCTTTATCGCCATCATCGTCCTGAATTTTGTCTTCGCCCAGGTCTCCAAGGACTGGTACATCGCCATCTACGGAGTAAAGAGCATCTTCGGCAGTTGATCGTCGCCTCGAGTTTCGAGTCTTCACGTTTCATGCAATGCCCGCACCCCTCGTCGAATTCAAGAACGTCCGCAAACGCTTCGTCCACCTGGTCGTCCTTGACGGCGTCAGCTTCCAGGTCTTCCCCGGCGAGAGCGTCGTCATCATCGGCGCCAGCGGCAGCGGCAAAAGCGTCCTCCTCAAGCACATCGTCGGCCTCCTCCGTCCCGACGACGGCGAAGTTTATTTCGACGGCAAGCGCATCGACCCTATCCCCGAATCCGAGCTCATGCCCATCCGCCGCCGCTGCGGCTTCCTCTTCCAGATGGGCGCCCTCTTTGACTCGCTCACCGTCGGCGAAAACATCGCCTTCCCCCTCCAGGAGCACACCAAAAAGAGCAAGGAGGAAATCGGCGAAATCGTCCGCCAGAAGTTGGGCATGGTCGGCCTCTCCGGCATCGAAAAGAAAATGCCCGGCGAGCTCTCCGGCGGCCAGAAAAAACGCGTCGCCCTCGCCCGCGCCATCGCGCTTGACCCCCAGCTCATCCTCTACGACGAACCCACCACCGGCCTCGATCCCATCCGCGCTGATGTCATCAACGAGCTGATCATCAAGCTCCAGCGGGAGCTTCACACCACCAGCATCACCGTCACCCACGACATGCAGAGCGCCTTCAAGATCGCCAACCGCATCGTCATGCTTCACGAAGGCAAAATCATCGTCGATGGCACCCCCGATGAAATCAAAAACACCACTAACCCCATCGTCCGCCGCTTTGTCCTGGGCGAAGCCGACGAAACCGAACTGGCCGCACTGAAATAATCCTCGTCACTGCGGGATTATCTCGATGCCATTGATCTCCGGATTCTGCTCCCCAAACGTAAACGAAATATCCAGCTTCCCATCCTTCACCGTCACCGGCACCGCCTTCACCAGCGCCTTGGCCGCCCCGCCCGCCTCCTTGAACACATCCAGGTCCTTGATCTCCTGGTCCTCCACCTTCACCGTAAACACCCTCTGCCCCGCCGCCGTGATCTCCGGATAGGTCTCCGCAAAATGCAGCAGCACGTTATAGCGCCCATTGGGCACCGGCGTGGAAAACACGTTCATTCCCCAGTGCTCCGTGCGATACATCGCCGGATTTCGCGTGTTGGCAATCTGGATGTTCCCCCGATCCACCATCCCTCCTCCGCTGAATCCCGCGTCCGCCCGCCAGGTGTTTCCGTCCGCATCCGTGAACACCTTGGTCGATCCCGCATCGATGCGGATCGCCCTGGCCGACGTGCTCCATGTGGCTGGCCTCGCGGCCGCGACGTTTCCCTTCCCCGGGCCGCCGCTTTGCGTGGAGGACTCCGCATCCCCAGACTTCCCCCCCGACCCGCAACCGCAAACAATCAGCACCGCTATGCCAACGACTAACCTGATCGCGTACATGACATCCTTCCTTCAATCACGATTGCTGGAACAGAATCTAATCAAAATCCGGGCACGCGCAAACCCCCGCAGCCCATCTTCATTCAATGAACATCGCATCCCCATAACTGAAAAACCGGTATCGCTCCCTAATCGCCGTTTGATAAATCCTCTTCTGCTCCTCCAGACCGACCATCGCCGCCACCAATGCGATCAACGTGCTCCGCGGCAAATGAAAATTCGTGATCAGCGCATCCACATGCTTCCAGCGGTAGGGGGGGTATATAAATATCGACGTCTCCCCCGATCGCGCGGCCAATGGCTCATCCAACTGACTCTCCAGCACCCGCGCCGCCGTCGTCCCCACCGCGATAATTCGCCGCCCCTCGCTCTTCGCTCGATTCAGCGCCTCGGCGGCCTCCGCATCAATCGAATACGCCTCACTGTGCATCAAGTGCTGCGAAAGCTCCTCAACGGCCACCGGCTTGAACGTTCCCACCCCCACGTGCAGCGTCACAAAAGCCTTCTGCACTTCCGCCTCATCCAGCGCTGCCAGCAACTCCTCCGAAAAATGCAATCCCGCCGTCGGCGCTGCGATCGCTCCGGGAGTTTTCGCATATACCGTCTGATACCGCCTCCTATCCTCCTCATCCCGATCGTCGTTCCGCCGCGACCGCTGGATATACGGCGGCAGCGGCATCCTTCCGACCTCATTCAGAATCTCCACCGCCGGCCGCCGATCATCCACCCCCAGCACAAACTCCCCCCCCTCTACCTGTTTCAAAATCCTGACTCCAATCCCGTCATCCTCGAACGCCAGTTTCTTTCCCACCGCCCCCATCCCCACATTCCTCAACATCACCCGCCACACTCCCTCCGCCTCCTCTGCCAGAAACAACCCATCCACCAACCCCCCCGTTTCTTTCCGCAGCGTAAACCGCGCCGGAATCACCCGCGCATCATTGAACACCAGCAAATCCCCCCTCCGCAACAATCCCGGCAACTCCCCAAACCGCCGATGCGCAATCGACCGATCCCCCCGCTGATAGTGCAGCAACCGCGACTCCCCCCTCTTCTCCGTCGGTGTCTGCGCAATCAACTCCGCCGGCAACTCAAAATCCAATTCGTCCGTTCTCATCTGCTCTTATCTGTGTTCAGCTGTGTGAATCTGTGGTTCATTCTCCGCCTCGTGCCGCAACATCCCATGTTGACTGCCCGCCACATCCGTCATAAACGGACCATCTTCACATTCACCGCTTCCCTGTCCAGCGCGCAATTTCCGCCGGATAAACCGGCCATTCCCGCGCCATCGCCTTCCCCTATTACCGGCCTCGCGCAGCATTTGCTCATCCGCCAGCGTGGGAATCTCCCCCTCCGTCGATCTCATCACCGCCACGCTCGACCTCCAGCTCGTGCGCATGTTGCGGCAAGCCATCCGCGCTGCCGACCAATCCTCCTCCGCCCCCTCCCCGCACTCGGCGCCCCAACCGCTCATCGAGCCCCGCCCCCATATCCATCCCACGCCTTTTATCGAGCCTCGCCCCCACATCCATCCCCGCCCGCTCATCGAATCTCGCCCAGTTCTTCATCCAAATCCATCGCCAATTTCTGACACAATTGACTCGACTTCGAAGGATCGTCCGATAAAATCTCCCCCGTTGTTTCAACCGCCGTGGAGGGTGCTTCCGTGGGATCATCTTGCCCCACCGGCACCAATGTTAAAGCTTGTCATCAGACCACCCGATCTACCTCGTAAGGGATCGGTGTTTGATGTTTTTATTTGACGCACCATTGGGGCTCATTGCACCCGCGTCAAAAATCACACGCCGATATGGGCGGCGGAGCTGATTGGCGCGGGCTGCGGATGCACCAGGAGGAATGGGCGATGTTGGATCCACAGCAAGTCGAAGAAATTATGTGCATTGTTTCCGCCATGAACCGCGAAAACATCATCGAGCGGCTCAAAGCCTTCCGCGGCGGCTTCCCAGTCGATTTCACCAATGAGTTCCTGGCCGATCAACCGACCGACCGGCTTCAGCACATCTACGCAGCGCTCTGCCTCCAGAGCCGGGCGCTGCCCGATGAAGAAGTGCCGTCGGCAGCGTAGGCAACATTCCCATCGCTATCTGCGCGGGTGGAATTTCTGATGAATCGCCTTCAGGCGAGTCTGGTCGACATGCGTATAGATCTGCGTCGTGGCCACGTCGCTGTGCCCGAGCAACTCCTGCACCACCCGCAAGTCCGCCCCGCCTCCCAGCAGATGACTCGCAAAGCAATGTCTTAGCACGTGCGGTGAAATGTGCTTGAGCAGCCCGCTCCGCCGCCCATGTCTCGCCACCAGCATCCACAGCGCTACCCGGTCCAACGGCCTGCCGCACCGTGACAAGAACAACCGGTCCAACTGATACTTATCTAGCTGTGGACGGCATTCGCTCAGATACCGCCCAACCGCCTCACACGCCGCCTGCCCCACCGGCACGATCCGTTCCTTGCGCCCTTTGCCCAAGACCCTCACGCACCCCACCGAAATATTCAAATCCCGCATCTTCAGGTCACACAACTCCGACGCCCGCACCCCGCACGCATAGAGCAATTCCAGAATCGCCACGTCCCGGTGATAAAGCGGCGACTTCGGGTCCGGAGCCGCAATCAGCTGATTTACCTGCGCCCGGCTGAGAATCTTCGGCAGCGACCGCTCCGGCTTGGGCCGCTCGAGTTGATACAGAATCCCCGCCACATCCTCTCCCTGTGTCGCCCTGAATTTGAGGAAAATCCGAATCGCCGCCAGCCGCCGCGCTACCGTCCGCGTCGAGCGCCCCCGCCGGCTCTGCCCCTGAAGATACGCACGAAAGAATTCCGGATCGCTGCACGCCAGCGACTCATTACAGGTCAGCAGATATCGCTCCAGATCCTCCAGGTCGCGCCGGTATCCGTTGATGGAATTGTCCGCCAGCCCCCGCTCCGATGCGATATAAACCAGAAACTCACGCAGCAGCCGCGAATCGCTTGCCGATCCCAACGGCGACCGTGACCTGGACGGGCGATTGAATGTTGCTGTAGCGCCCATCGGCATCCTCCCTCTCCCTCGCTCGCTCTTCCCGCTCGCGCATCATCTCCTCATGGTGCGGGCAGGCCACAAAATCCCCAACGCAATCCGCAAACGCCCGCTCCAACCCATCGAGATTGAAATGCCCGCTACAGCGCTCATCCGCGCGGTTGATAAAGGGGCAACATTCGGCCATACCATCTCCGTCGGCGCAGCCCCTCCTCCCCCTATCGACATGCCAGGGGCAATTTCCCCAGTCCCCTACAGGGCCTGTAATTCCTTCAATACCCCTTCTCCCTCTCCTTCTTCCGGCGCTTTCTGCTTCAAAAGCTCCTTCCATCCCCGCAGCAGCGACTTCTCCGCCAGCTCATCCAACCTGATAAAAACCCCCTTCGGATGCCGCCCCGAAAACAAATGATGCGCTGCCAGCCCAATCCGCTCAATCGCCGCCTCGCTCATCTCCTCCCCCCGCAGCCCTTCCGCCCTCTCCAAAATAAACTTCAAAAGCTCCGCAGCACTCTGCGGCTCATCGATCAACCCCGCCACCTCCTCAATCGCCGCCGGCGTGATCAGAAAAATCTTCGCCATCCCCTCCCGCGGCGCCCGCTGCATCGACACAAACCGAAAATCCTCCATCCGCCGCGCATGCCGAAAAGCGGCCTTGCCAAACTGTTTCACCTGTTCCAGCTTCGCCTTCACCCGCCCCGCCTGCTCAAATTGAAGCTCGCCCGCCAGCCGCTGCATCCGCGCCTCCTGCTCTTCCACAAACTCCTCCGGCCGCACCACCACCCCCGCGCTCTCCTCCACTGTCCTCCGATACTCATCCATCCCAATCGTCCCATCGCACGGCGCCGGACACTTCCCCATCTCCTTATAAGCGCACGCCTTCGCATTCGGCGACTCCACCAGAATGTTGTAATACCGGCACAGATCAAACGAATCCTCCACGAGCTGAATCAGCCGTGCCGCCGCGTGCTTATCCTCCAGCGGCCCAATCACCACTCCCCGCTTTCCCAGCGGTTGAATTGTCTTGATGTATCTTGGAAAGGTGCTGGCCGGATCCACGTGTACAAACCACGCCGGCTTAAAACCCACCATCCCCTGATAGGTTTGCGGAAACAGCCGCCGCGCCGCCTCCAGATAAATCCAATTCGCCTCCAGACCGCTATCCACCCTCCGCCAGTGAATACACCGAATAATCTCCCGATAATTCACCCGCCGGGAAAGCCCAATCGTCTCCATCCCCCCCAATCGCCGCCGCAAACTCGCCCGCAAGTTCTTCACACACAGCAACTGCACCGGCCGATCCTCTCCATCCGCCAGCAGATAAACCGCCCACTTCGCCGGCGCAAGCTTCAAAAACTGCTCAAAATCCGCCGCGGGATCGAAGCCGATCGAACCATCGAAAATGGACGGAATATCCGGCAAGCTCTCTAATCGTAGAGGGCGGACCACAAGCGGGAAAGCGCCAACAAAGAACCCCTCGGCCTTTCGGTCGAGGGGTTCAAGATAAATGCCGGCACGGACCTACTTTCCCACTGAAGCAGTATCATCGGCCCCACAGGCTTAACGGCCGTGTTCGGAATGGGAACGGGTGTGGCCCTGTGGGTATGGGCACCGACAAAAGCTCTGATCAGAGTTTCCTCTGATCAGAGCTCGTTTACTTTTCGACATTCAAT
>DASYUA010000255.1:0-12711 GCA_036001665.1 Tepidisphaeraceae bacterium | reverse complement strand
AGAAATTGCTTGAAGCACAGGAAAAGATGATTCGTCGCGGTGGGTTGGCGACGCTGAGAATGAAATCGACAGACGAGGGAAAGGCTTATCTTACTCCAGGAATCATCGATGTGACGGAGATGGATGCAACCGACGAGGAGTTTTTTGGGCCGCTGTTGCAGGTCATTCGTGAAATCGATTTCGACCGGGCAATCGATATGGCGAACAGCACACGGTATGGCTTGTCGGCGGGATTGTTGTCGGATCGGCGGGATTTATTTGATCAGTTTTATGCGCGGGTTAAGGCCGGCGTGATTCACTGGAACCGCCCCACCACCGGCGCATCCAGCATGTTGCCGTTTGGGGGAATTGGCGACAGCGGCAATCATCGACCGGCGGGGTATTGGTCGGCGGAATATTGCTCTTATCCGGTGGCGGTGCTGGAATCTGACAAATTGAAGATTCCCGATACAATCCCGCCAGGACTAGGCTCTGCCTGAAAACTAATGACCTCACGATGGGCCGCAAAGGGCACGAATGCTAGGCGTCGCGACGAAGCAGTATTTGAATACTACGGCGAGGAGCGACAACGACGCAGGCGTGCCCTTTGCGGCCCAGCGAAGCCGGCACAGAATCGACCCATCTGCGTTGTCGCTCCGGCTCAAAGGGTCTATAAACCCAGCTTTCGCCGTCGCTCCTAGCATTTGGGTTGATTCTGTGCCGTCGTGAGGTCATTAGTTTTCAGGCAGAGCCTAGCATGATCATCACCGCCCACGCTCACGCCCGCGCCGGCCTCGTTGGCAATCCCTCCGATGGCTACTTTGGCAAGACCATCTCCTTCATCATCAGGAATTTCCGCGCCATCGTCCGCCTCTGGGAAAGCCCGCACTTTGAAATCGTCCCCACCCACGGCGACCTGACCCATTTCGAATCGGTGACCGAATTTCTCCGCGACATCAAGCTCCACGGCTATTACGGCGGCATGCGGCTCATCAAGGCGGCCATCAAAAAATTCCACGAATACTGCGCCCAGCAGCACATCGCCCTCCCCGACCGCAGCTTCACCATTGAATTTGAAACCGACATCCCCCGCTTGGTCGGCCTGGCCGGCAGCAGCGCCATCATCACCGGCACCATGCGGGCTCTCATGCAGTTCCACAACGTGCAGATCCCCAAACACATGCTCCCCAGCGTCGTCCTCTCCACCGAGCGCGAGGAGCTGGGCATCAGCGCCGGCCTCCAGGACCGCGTCATCCAGGCCTACGAGGGAATCGTCTACATGGACTTTGAAAGGGGGCATCTGGAGAAGAACGGCTTTGGCATCTACGAGGAATTGCAACCCGCCAAGCTGCCGCCGCTCTACATCGCCTACGATCCCGCCCGTGCTGAGATCAGCGATGTGCCGCACCGCAATCTCCGCGATCTCTACAACCGCGGCGACCCGACGGTTCTGGCGGCCATGCAGAAATATCGCGAGCTGACCGACCAAGGCCGAACCGCTCTAATGGGCGGCGATTGGGATGCGCTGGGGGCGGTGATGAATGCCAATTTCGACCTGCGCCGCACCATCATGAACATCGCCCCCGAGAATCTCCGCATGGTGGAAGTGGCCCGATCGACCGGCGCCAGCGCCAAATTCGCCGGTTCCGGCGGCGCTATTCTCGGGCTCTACAAAGATGGCCGCCAATATCAGCAGCTCTCGGATGCGCTGGCCGCCATCCGCTGCAATGTCCTCCGCCCGCTGATTTTCGACTCATGAACATCCGCAAAACCGTCATTCCCGCCGCCGGCCTGGGCACGCGCATGCTCCCGGCCGCCAAAGCAATCCCCAAAGAGATGCTTCCCATTCTCGATCGGCCCACAATCCAATTTGTCCTGGAAGAAGCCGCCGAAGCCGGAATCAACGATGCCATCCTCATCACCTCCCGCCACAAGCGCGCCATCGAGGATCATTTCTCGCCAAATCCCGAATTGGAAGATCGCCTCCGCGCTGCCGGCCGATCGTCCCTCCTCGATTCCATCCAGAAGCTCTGCTCTCAAGTCCAGTTCCATTTCATCAACCAGCCCCAGCAGCGCGGCCTCGGCGATGCCGTCCTCCAGGCTCGCGATCAGGCCGGCACCGAGCCTTTCCTCTGCCAGCTCGGCGATGCCATCTTCAGCGGCGACCTCCTCCCCGCGCGCCAACTCGTCGATGCTCACCAGCGCTTCGGCACTTCAATCATCGGCCTGGAAGAAGTGAGCGAAGACAAGGTCAGCCGTTATGGCATCGTCGGCGGGATGCAGATCGAAGAAGGCGTCTGGAAGCTCGATTCACTGGTCGAAAAACCCTCGAAAGAAACCGCCCCCAGCCGCCTGGCCATCGCCGCCCGCTACATCCTCACTCCGGCCATCTTTCCATGTCTTTCCCAAACCAAACCCGGCGTGGGCGGGGAAATCCAGCTCACCGACGGCCTGAAACTGCTCCTGGAGCGCGAGCCGATTCATGGCGTCATCCTCAAGGCCAAACGCCACGACATCGGCAACCCCCTCGACTGGCTCCGCACCAACCTGATCTTCGCATCCCGCGCGCCGGAAATATGGAAAAATCTTGATCCCCTCCTCCGCACCCTTCTGGGCGCGGGTTGAAGGGGACTCGGCGGTCGCGTTAATTGGGGCGGGCAGCGCACGCTAATCGTCGCGGGCAAAATGCGGTGCATTGGAACACTGGGCGAAGTGCTCCATCTTTTCACGTCCACATTGAATTGTGCGCGCCGGGGTTGACCGACGGCAATATCGCGTTATCTTCTTTCCCATCCTCATGATCCTTTCGACGGACCGAAGGCGGTGGCTCCCCTTCGGTCCGACTCTTTTCCTCGAAAACGCGCATCAGCAAAATTGCCGCACTCACGCTTTTTGGGTTGTGAATCTGCTAAGCTTGTACTACTCATAGTCGATATTGCGGACGCGGATGGGAGACCGCGATTGTCGGGCTTTACGGGGTTGTGGCGTTTGCCACAACTTGCTACGTGTGAGGCTCTATTATACTACGGGGGCATCGACTAGAAGTGTTATCCATATGGCAGCACGAATCATCGTTCGCATTGAGCTGACCCCGAACGCCAAGAGCCGGCTCAACGAGTTAACTGACAAGGCGGGAATGACCCAGGTCGCGATGCTGTCGCGGCTGGTGGAATGGTTTGCCAACCAGTCGGACATGATCCAGGCCGCTGTACTTGGCCAGTATCCGATCGAAATTCAGTCCGAAATCGCTCGGCTGATCCTCAAGCGAATGCAGGGTAAAAAAGATTAGCCCCCGGCGGCGATCCAAATCTAAAAGGGCCCAGGCGGGCCCTTTCTTATCTGGTTTCGCTCTGGACCTGGTAAATCGCATCCAGCGGGTCGCGCAGGGCCGCACCGATGGCAGCCCCGGCGTCGCCGGCGATCAGGGCCCTGAGCTTTTCCAATGATGCCACGGGAATGGCGGTGATGGGCGATTCACGCTCGGCCAATTCCACGGCGACCACTTTTCCCCCCGCCATCAGCGGCGATCCCGGCAGTCGCGGATGTTTTCTCATCCGGGCCTCACCATTGGGCGAAATCGTCACGTTGTCGATCACCTCGCCCGCTTCATCATCAAAAATGCTGCTGGGGCTGGGAAAGGCCGGACACTTGAGAGTGCCTCCGGCCGCCGCCTGGGCAATGGGCAACACTGGCCGGGCCGCACCCTTGAACTCCACCTTCAGGAGCGCCAGGGGGCCTTCGGTGCGGAGCACCTCGGCCTTGGTGGACTGACCATCCCGCCCCACCACTTCAATCGACTGCGCATCCTTCACAGTGGCAGCGGCCGTGACCAGAAGGTCGGGGCCAATCAGGAATCCAGCCGCGTGGCGGGTCACCTGCTTCACGACATCCTGACGCGAGCCGCCGAATTGCACCGTCGGCTTCTGCGTCATCGGCTTGACGTCGGGTCTGGTCGGATTGACCTTCGGCTCGGGATCAGCGGGAAAGAGCGTCGGAGCCGGCTTGGGCTGGGGATCCGGTGGAGTCACGGCGGAGGCTACTTTTGTTGGGTCATTGGTTGAACCGGCCGCATCGCCCATGGGCACCGTCGCCAGCAAGGCCGGATATTCAGGCTGGGGGACCGACTCGGCCAGTTTTTGATATGTGCTCAGGGCGTTGTCATATCTCCGCTGGGCGGTGTCGAATCGTGTCTGTGCCCGCAGCAGAACCGTCGAGCCTTCCAGACGCCTGCCCTTCTCGCGGTCCAGGTCAGCGCCGGCCTGCTCGAGGTCGCGGCGGGCGCGCTCGAGGTCCTGCTGTCTGGCGGTCATCTCCTTCTCGGCCTCTTTGCGCTGCTTCTCATATCCCGTGAATTCCTCGGCCGGAATCCACTTGAGCCCCCAGCGTTTCTGGCCGTTGCCGGCCTTGTCCTCCAGGCGCTTGTTCAGCCGGTCATAGACACCCTGCATCCGGGCATATTCCGAGGTGCGCATATCCGGCGGAATGCTCTCGAGCATGATCTTCATGGTGTTCAACAGCGGCTCATCGGGGGCTTGGGTGGGGGGAATGGATTCGAGGTATTTGAGGATATATTTGGCCCCGCGCATGGCCCGGCCGCTGCCGCTTTGGGCGACGGCAAGATTGATCAGCAGGGCGCGGTCGGGGGCGCCCATATTGGCGGCGGCCTCGAGCGTATCACAGGCGAGGGCCGGCTCGTGCAATCCGATGTAGGCCAGTCCCAAGCCATGTCCGGCCAGGGCGTTTTTCTTGTCGAGCTGAAGGGCATCCATGAACGAATCGCGGGCGGCCTTGAAATCGCCGGCCGCCAGCGCGCCTTCGCCTTCGCGGATCAGGCGATCGACGGCCTTCTTGATCTCTTCGGGCCTGGCGGTGCCCCGGGGCTTGACGCCGGGGGAAATGGCCGGTTTGGGGGTGGTCGTTGATGGCGGGGTGGCCCCTTTGATCCACTCCTTCACCTCATCCGACCGCAGCTCAAACTCGGCGACCTTGGTTTTAATGATGTAGCCGGTGGCCGTTTGCTTGACTTCGCCGCTGAGCTCCCGCCCGTCGCGGCAGATGAGCGTATCGGCGATGGCCCGATGCGAAAGGATGACCACCAGCCCGCACATGACCCAACAAATTCCGCGTTTCATGATTGCTCCAGCCCTGGGGATGAATACACCAGTCCCTTTGGACGAGCGGAGGTGAAAATAGTTCGGCTCGCGCCCGAAAACGGAGATGGTATGGTGAAAGCCGTGAAACGTGAAGACGTGAAACGTGAAGCGAGCAAATGCGGGAAAAGTCCCTGGGAGGGGGCGCGGGGGCGGTGGGTTTGATTCGTCAAAAAATTTGGCGGGGGTGGGGCCAAAAGTGGCGATTTTGGGGCGATGGAGGGGGGTTTGGGTTCGTTTGGTGGGTTTGATTTTGATCCTGTCAGTGGTCAGTTGTTGGGGAAGGGGGAAAAAGTATTTCGAGGCGTCTGGGTGGCTATTTTGTGCAAAATTTGTTCAGCATGGGACTTGTGGGAGGGGCGGGGCAAGGAATTGATAAGGAAGCGCCCCCAAAACCAACCCCCAAAGCGCCCCCTGAATCACCCCAGAACCTCCCCGAAGCGCCTCCCGAATCACCCCAAAGTCGCCCCAAAATCGCCCCGTGAGGAAAAGCGCCCCCAGAGGGCGAGGACGGGGCGGAGATGAAACGTGAAACGTAAAACGTGAAGCCTGAGGGCAGGGAATCTCCTAAGATACGGCTGGATGGGCGAGAGCAGAGCATTGGGGCCCCCTTTCGGCTGAGAGGTTCGCGGAGCGAACCGTACGGTTGCTCCTCGCAGGTTGTATACGTTGTGGATTGGGATTTGTTTGGGGAATTATGGATTTTTTTAACAGGGGGGGGTGTTTATCGTCGGGTTGAAAATTTCAGAGTCGGGGGAGGTTGCTGGTGGGGTAGCGGGAGTGCATGTTTGTCGTTGGAAGCGCACCTGGGGGTGGGACTCGATTGGTTTTTTCTTCGTGCCGCGGAGGCGGGGGACACCCCCGCACCCCCGAAATCCGTTTTAGGTAACGTCACCTGCGGTGACTGACTGGAGGCGTCGGGCAGGAGTGCCCGACCTACCGGAAGATGGCGGACAAGAATGTCCGCCCCACTATCAGGCGCGCGGGTGCGATTGGTTGGGCCGGAGGGTGAATAGGGCTGGCGAAAGGCGCCTGTACCGGCGTAAAGTGAGGTCATGGATGGCCTTAAAATTGGCGTGATTGGAGGGTCGGGTATTGGGAGCTTGCTGGGGGCGGAGGCGGGGGCGCGGCACGAGGTGCAGACGCCGTTTGGGCGGCCGAGTGATGCGATTGTGGAGGTGCAGTGGGAGGGGTTGCCGGTGCTGCTGTTGTCGCGGCATGGGCCGGGGCATTTGCTGAATCCGTCGGCGGCGCCGTATCGGGCGAATATATTTGCGCTGAAGGAGCTGGGGTGCACGCACGTGATTGCCAGCGGGGCGGTGGGGAGTTTGCGGGAGGAGTTTCGGCCGCGGGACCTGGTGATTCCGGATCAGATCATCGACAAGACCCATAAAAGGGCCAATACGTTTTATGAGAAGGCGGCCGTACACGTGGAGTTTGCGGAACCTTTTTGTCCGGTTTTGCGTCAGATTCTGATGGAAGGAGCAGCCCTCGCGGCCGAGGAAAGCAGGGTGGGGCTTGCCCCACCATCCGGAGCGGTGGGGCAAGCCCCACCCTACGTAGTACACAATCGAGGATGTTATGTGTGCATGGAAGGGCCGGCGTTTTCGACGCGGGCGGAGAGCTTGATGCATCGGCTGTGGGGGGGAGATTTGATCGGGATGACGGCGATGCCGGAGGCGAAGCTGGCGCGGGAGGCGGAAATGAGTTATGCGCTGCTGGCGCTGGTGACCGACTATGATTGTTGGCGGAGCAAGCCGGCGGCGGCGGGGGAAGTGGAGAAAAGCAGGGATGAACTGCTCAAGGAGATCATTGGCAACCTGGCGGCGGCGACGCAAAATGCGATGGAAGTGATCCGGCGGACGATCCGGCTGCTGGCCGAGCGGAGGGGACAATTGCCGGAGTCGGCGGCGCAGAGCGCGCTGGCGCTGGGAATCTGGTCGGATAAGACGAGAATAGAGGCGGAAGAGGTGAAACGATTGGGGGCGTTGTGGATGAAGTATTTTTAGGAGAGAAGTCAGAAGACAGAAGAGAAGTTGAACGCAGATGGCGCAGATTTGCGCAGATCAGAGGAGACGAGGAGGAACCACAGATGGACACAGATGTACACAGATGAGAAGAGAGCACGGCATCGGAGTACCACTGCCCATGCCACCCGAACAGGAGTTGCCGCAGGGTCCGCTTCAGCGGACGTTTTTGGAGCCGATATGTCCTATTCTCGCCACCGCTGGCTGATGCGGTCTTCACTCTTCGCTACCATCATTTGCGGCGCTGTCGGGGTTGGCGCGGCCCGGATCATCTTTAATGGGGGGCAGTTGCAGTTGGAGGGGGCGGGGCCGGTGGATCCGCAGCAGGGGGTTTATGTGCGGGACTCGGCGATCGCGGCAGACAAATTCGAGCTGGGCAAGCGGATGGAGCGGCTGAAAGAGTGGCACAAATCGGCGGATGTGTATCAGGAGATTCTGGAGAAATATCAGGACCGGGTGGTGCCGACGCTCACCAATGAGAAGGGGCAGGCGATCAAGTATGCGAGCGTCACGGTGGCCGTGCAGGAGCGGCTGGCGCGGTGGCCGGAAGAGGGGTTGACGGTTTACAAGGCGCGCTTTGAGCCGCAGGCGGGGACGTTGCTGGAAGCGGCGCGGCGGGATGATCTGGGGGCGCTGCACCGCATATTCTCGCTTTATTTCGCAACCGATACGGCGAAGACGGCGGGGATTCGGCTGATCGATTTGTATCTGGAGCAGGGTGAATTTTCGGCGGCGGCGTGGATTGGGGATCGGCTTTTGGAATGGCATCCGGGGATCGCGGCGGAGCGGGGGAGCATTCTTTTCCGGACGGCGGTGGCGTATCACCTGGCCGGGAATGAGGCGATGGCGGCGAAGCGCGCCCAGGATTTGCACACCAATTTTCCCAACGACATTGGCAGCATCGCCGGGCATGACATGAAGTTTTCGGAGGCGGTCGATCAGCAACTGGCCTCGAAGGCGCCGATTGCGGCGGGCGGGGGCGGGGATTCGTATCGCATGGTCAACGGGGACGTGGCGCGTGCGGCGGTCTCGACGGCGGTGGCCAAGCCGGGGGCGCGGGTGTGGAGCGTTCCTCTTCCCGGCCCGCCGCTCACCGGCCAGCCGGAACAGACCAAACAGGCGATCATGGCGCAGTGGGAGACGGCCCGGGGGAGCGGGGCGACCATGGGGGTGATCCCGGCCGTGGATCGCGGCGAGATGTTTTTCCAGGATGGGTATCGCGTTTACGCACTGCATCTGGAGAGCGGCGTGCCGCTGGCGGGGTGGAACCAGACTTATAGCGGATTGCGCAACGGGCAATTCTGGCTGCCGGGGCAGAACATCACCAACCTTGTCGCCAACCTGGACCCGCAATGGCTGGCATTGACGGTGATGGCGCCGCGGCAGCACACGCTGACGCTGACGGATGATGCGGTGCTGGGCGTGATGGGGCAGCCGGACATGCGGGCGCTGCTGGGGCAGGTGGGGGTGGAAGGGGGGACGCGGCTGGTGTGTCTGGAGCGCACTACTGGCAAGCCGCGGTGGATCGCCAATCCCAACGACCTGCCGAACAATCCAGGCAATGCGCGCAATCTCTCCTTCAGCGGATCGCCGCTGGTGGTCGGGGATCAGGTGTATGTGGTGGCCCGCGGGAGCAGCGGCGCGGGGGTCGAGGATTGCCACCTGTTTTGCTATGACCTGCCCAGCGGCAAATATAAATGGAATTGTTATGTCGCGTCATCGCAGGTGGGGGGAATGGCCGTGGGGGCGCCGGCGATGTTGAGCAATGACACGCTTTCGCATCCCGCTTTTGCCAGCGGGAGGGTTTTCATTAATACCAACCTGGGCGCGGTCGCGGCGATCGACGCTTACAGCGGGGCAACGGCGTGGCTGACGATCTATTCGCGCGATGAAAGGAACGCGGTCATGCAGCAGCGCGGCGGGATGGGCGGCTGGGGCTGGGGCGGCGCGCCGATGACCGCCACCGGCGATGGCACCAAGCCGTGGGAATTCAATCCGGCGATCGTGCAGGATGGAAAAGTCTTCGTGCTGCCCAACGATGGGCGGCATCTGCTCATCTACGATGCGGGGACCGGGGAGGAAGTGAAGCGCATCAACCGCGAGGTGGAATTCAACGGCAACACGGTGAAGCTGACGATGCTGCTGGGGGTGATTGGCGAAAAGCTGATCGTGGGAGGGCCGAAGATTGGGGAAAACTCGGCGAGGATTTTCTGCCTCAACTGGACAACTTATACCCCCAACAAGAATGATGAGCGGCGGCTGGATCTGGCTTCGACGCTCTGGTTTGAGCCGTTTCCTTCGATCCTGGGCCGGCCGTTTGTCACGCGGGATGCGGTTTTAGTTTCGTCGGATGTGGCGCTGAACATTGTCAGCATTGCCACCGGAAGAGTTGTGCAGCGTTTCCCCAAGGATGGGGGAAAGTGGTCGGACGCTGAAGGGCCGGGCAATCTGGTGGCGACGACCGATCATGTGATCATTGCCACGGCCAGAAACGTGAGCGTTTATACCGACCTTGCGGGCGTACGGCAGAAATACGAAACGGCGATCGCGGTCGATCCGAATAACGTGGAGGCGCGGCTGGTTTTTGCGGAGCTGATGTTCAATGCGCGGGAGCTGAAAGAGACGCGCAAGGCGCTGGATGATGCGATCGGCGTGCTGGGTGGGCTGAATAATATGCGGCCAGGGGCGCTGCGAGATCGGGCGTTCAGTGATTCGCTGATGTTCGCGCAGAAACTGGGGGCGGAGAACAATAATGAGTCGATTGCGCTGGCCGAGGAGCTATTTAATCGGGCGGCGGCGGCGGCGGGGAATCCATCGCAGAAGGTGAACTATCGGCTGAGCCGGGCGAGGTTTATTGAGGGGCTCAAGGCGATTGTGGCGCAGCCGGATTATCCGAAGGCGGTTCGGCTGTATCAGGAGATTCTCAGCGATCCGGAGATGAGGATCATTACGCTGGCGGGGGAGGATTCCAGCGGGACTTTGCAGGCGGGGAAGCTGGCGGAAAATGCGATTAACGATCTGGTTCGGAAGGTGAATGGGTCGATCTATGACGAGCTGGAAAAGGAAGCCAAGGGGAAGCTGGACGCGCTGGGGGCACAGGGAAATCCGGATGAGTTGATGGCGCTGGCGGAGAATTATCCGAATTCGAAGGTGGCGTCGGATGCGCTGATGCGCGCGGCCGAGATGTATGAAAAGACCGGCAAGCCGCGGATGGCGACGCAGGTGCTGCGGCGGTTGAACTGGAAATACAATTATCGTTTCAGCGCGGCCGAGCGCGCGAAGTTGATTGAGGCGATGGCGCGGAATTATCTGAAGGTGGGCAATACCGGCGCAGCGCTGGGGAGGCTTCAGAAGGGCAATAGTTTGATGCCCGATGAGAAGCTGAGCCGGTCGCTGAACATGCCGGATGGCAAGCCGCTGGTGGGTGCTGATGGAAAAATCCCGCAGACGATAGGCGATGCGGCGGAAGTGTTGCAGGAGATCGTGCAGAAGCGGGCGGTGGGCGCGGTGCCGGATGTGCGAATTCCGCTGCCGCCGACGCAGGAGGACCGAATCGCGCGCAAGCCGCCTCAGAAGCCCTTTGACGAGAACCCGATCGTGATTCCGGGCGTGCAGGCGATTCTGGAATCGCCTGTGGACCTGGCGGATGGAATGCGCACCGATCGCATCGTCGCGTGGGCCGGCCGAAAACTGGCCTGCTTCACAGCCGGATCCAAGGATGCGCGCTGGGTCAATGAGTCCATCAGCGATAATGCGCTGGGGCTTGCGTGGCTTGATGAGAAGCTGGTGGCGTGGGGCGAATCGGAAGTGGCGTTGATCGATGGGGAAAGCGGTAAGACCACCTGGCGCGTGGATCTGCGGAACCTTCCGGCGGTCGATTTGGTGGTGGCCGGGGGGGCTGCGGATGGACCGACGCCCGCTCCAGCCGGCGGGGTTGGCGGCGCGGAGGGTGTTGCGCAGCAGGAAGCGCAATTGCGGGCCAACATGATTCGCTTGCAGGGTGCCCGCCGCGTGCGGCCGGGATTTGTGGTCGAGGTCCCGCAAGATGCGCAGATACCCGGCGGCATTCCGGGAATTGCCGCCGCCAACAACAATGCCGTCGCCGACGGCAAAGAGCGGGTGCTTCATGTCCGTCCGCTGACCGACCGGCTCATCGTCAGCACCACGACCGGGCGAATCCTGGCGATCGATCTGGGCAACGGCCGGCTCAACTGGCAAACCCGGCTCTCGGCTTCGGTTCGGCAGATCCAGCAGACGCTGGCGACGGATGATTTCACGGCGGTGCGTCTCGCGGAAGGCGCGAATGTCCAGCTTGTGGTGCTGGACACCTACAACGGCCAGCAAATCTGGCGCAGGAGCTTCATGGTGAGCCAGCAAAACTGGCCGATGAACTGCGTTCTGGCGCCCGATGGGATGCTGGTCTGGACATCCGCGGTGGGCATGACCGCCCAGGATCTTTATGAGCCGACGGACCGACCGCGGTGGGAGATCAGCCGAAACAACCGCTCGTATGTGGGGATGCTACAACCCGATCAGCTCATCGTGAACGGCACGGAAGTCCTGGCCGTGTCGGACAATGGCAAATTCATCGATCGCCGCTCGATCCAGAGCGGCCAGAAGGTGGGCGACCCGCTTAGCACCGGCTCTCCATCGGTGGCGGGCGTGGATAATTCGGTTCGCCTGCGGATGTCGGGGCCGCGGCTTTATGCGGTCGGAAGCAAATCGATGGTTCCCTACAACCTGGAGCAAAACACCGCGACGCCGCCGGCGACGATGTTCGCCGATGTGGCCATTCTTCCGGATGACACGATGATCACCAAATCGTACGTGGTGCTCCCGGGACAGGTCGTGGGCAGGGAAGGAAGTTACACGCTGCAAGCCTATAGCCGGCTGCTGGTGCCGATGGATGGCGGCAAGGTCGCCGACAGCGGATTGATGGTCTATAAGAAGGACATCACCGAGCCGGCCAAGATCACATCATGGGCCGCCGTCGATGGCGGGATTTATTACCTGACCGGTGATGATCGGCTGGTGTTCTTGAAGGGAACGCGGTAGGGGCGTGGGTATGGCTCGGACTGCGAAATCGAAAGGGGAAGGAGCATTCCAAAGCCGACGATCCATTTCTTCTGCCCTGATCTTCCTCACGTCCTGGGGGGTGTTCGGCAAACCTATCGGCATGTGGACGTGCTGAACGCGAATGGATTTGACGCATCGATCGTGCATCGCCGGAAAGGATTTAGGATCGAATGGTTCGAGCACGAAACCAGAGTCATGTATGAACCGGTGAAGTTGAAGAGCCAGGACATCGCGGTCTATTCCGAGATTGGCGGGCCGAAAATCTCGCAATGGGCCGCGGGAAATCGCAAGGTGGTGTTGAACCAAAACGCATATTACACGTTTATGGGCCACCCGCTTTTGAATGAGGTCACGTCGCCGTACATGCATCCGGAGGTGGTGGCGACGATTGTTGTGTCGGAGGACAGTAAGAAATACCTGGAGTATGCGTTTGGGAAGCTGCCGATTCACCGAATCAAGTACAGCATCGATCCGAAGCT
>DASYUA010000254.1:0-5127 GCA_036001665.1 Tepidisphaeraceae bacterium | reverse complement strand
GGCGGTTACTCTCGCTGCGGCTTTGAATCGGGTGGGGGGAACGAAAATCATGCAGACGGGGGAGGGGACGTCGATGAGGGGGCCGGAGGGTTTTAGGCGGCCGGTGGATTGGTCGATGCGGCAGAGGGGCATCTGGTTGGTGCCTTGATTGCCGATGAGGAGGAAGTTGCCGGTGGGGTCGAGGGAGAAATGGCGGGGGGTTTTGCCGCCGGAGAGTTGTTCGTCGATGTAGGTGAGGGCGCCTTTTTCGGGGTCGATGGTGAAGAGGGCGAGGCTGTAGCGGCCGCGGTTGGAGACGCCGCGATTTGGTGGGAATGGGTGGCGAAGTGCGAGCGTAGGGTTAGGATTGGTGAGGCGTGAGAAGGGGACCGAGGGCATTGCGGTTGTAAGAGCATCTCACACGGAGGGCGCATGCGTTTTCACCCCGGCGGTTGGCTCGGCGGCGTTCTGTTATTTTGCCTTGCTTGGACGGCGTATGGAGGGAGGTTTGAAATTCTGCCGTCGCTGTACGCCGGTTTCCAGACCGAAGGCGTTGCGGTTTCGGCCGATGGCTCGGTCGTCGTCGGCTCCAGCGGCACGCCCTCCGGCCAGCGGGCCTTCCGCTGGACCGAGGCCACGGGGACGGTGGCGCTGCCGGTTTTGGCCGGCGTCACCATGACCTGGGCCACCGATGTCTCCTCCGACGGCGCCTGGATAGCTGGCTATGGCGGCAGCAGTTTCGGCACCCGCAACGGATGGAAGGCCTTCCGCTATCACATCGACGGCTCGATGGACGTGATCGAAGCGGCCGGTGGGGGCATCTGGGGGAAGGGCATCTCCGGTGATGGACAGCGCCTGGCCGGCACTTCGCAAGGAGCGGGCGCAACTGACCCTGCCGTGGCTTTCACATGGACGGTCTCGGACGGCGTGGTGCCGCTGAGCGGGCCGCTCTACCCCGCTCCAGCGCCTACCAACGCCAACGCAATCTCGGCCGACGGCGCAGTCATCGTTGGCGACACCAACAACGGCGTCTCAGGCAACGGCTTTCGCTGGACGCAGCAGACGGGAATGGTCGCCGTCGGCAACTTTTCGGCCACCGCCACGTCGCGCGACGGCAGCGTGGTTGTTGGGGCCATCACCACCGATGAGGGCTTTCAGGCCTATCGCTGGACAGAGATCGACGGCATCGTGGAACTGCCGCACCCTGGCTTCGGCCCTGGATACACCGCCAGCGCATTGGGCGTCTCAGGCGATGGGTCGCGCGTGGTGGGCTACATCGAGAACCAGTCCACCGACCTGCGCCAGGCCTTCATCTGGGATGACATCCACGGCAACATCCTGCTGAAGGAACTCCTCGAGAACGCCTATGGCTACGACCTGACCGGATGGAACCTGACCAAGGCCTACGCAATCTCGGACGATGGCAACGCGGTCGTTGGCCGGGGCTACAGCCCGCAGGGCGCCGACGTGGGCTTTCGCGTGTTTCTGACCCCCGAGCCTTCTACTGTGACGCTGATGCTCTTCATGGGCGCGGCCGGACTACTGCGCCGCCGCGGGCGGACGCAGGAACGGGGAAATTCCTGCTGATTGGCAGGCGGATAGGAACAAGCAGAGGTCAGGGCGATGGCACCGCGGCATTTACTCTCGCTGCGGCTTTGAATCGGGTGGGGGGACGAAGATTATGCAGACGGGGGAGGGGACATCGATCAGGGGGCCGGAGGGTTTTAATTGGCCGGTGGATTGGTCGATGCGGCAGAGGAGCATTTGGTTGGTGCCCTGGTTGCCGATGAGGAGAAAGTTGCCGGTGGGGTCGAGGCAGAGCAGCCGCGTCCTGCTCTGTCTCGACCCTGTAAATACAAGGGTATCCGCGACCACGCGAGGGCGATTTTCCAAGGTTTTTGTGAGGTGGAGCGAGCAGGGTTTTGTAAAAAGTAGAGGATTGAGACAGAGCAGCCGCGTCCCCATTTCATGAGCCGTTTCATGGGCCGTCCCCGTTTCATGGGCCGTTTCATCCACTGTTTCATCCATCTGTCCCCTTCAATTCTCCCCTCGGAATGACATGCTGCACATGGGGCGAAGATGAAAAACATTCGGCGAGCTCGCGCGCCTGTCACATCGCTTGCGATGCGTGCTTTTTCTTCATGAGATACAGCGGGCGCAGGCCGAGGTAGGTGTCGAAGCCGACGTCGAAGTAGCGGGCCGCGACTTGGAGGAACCGTTCGGTCGTGAATTCTCTGGCCCAGTCGGGGTGTTGGCGGGCGCGGGCGCCGATAGTCGAGGGGCACTCGTCGACCTCCAGAGGGCTCATGAAGATCACGCGATCGGTGCAGATCTGCGACAGCGTCCGCAGGAGGAAATCGTGGTCGGCCCACTGCTTGGGCGAATATTCGCTGCCCCAGTACATGTAGTGGTAAGTGTTCAGCAGCACGATCGTCTGGTACGGCGCGCGGTACTTCAGCGGGTCGTTGGCAACGTCGTCGAGGAAGGCGTACTCGAACTGCACCTTGTCGAGCTTCAGCACGCGCCTGGCGTCGTCGGCGGCGTCGATGAATCCCTGCACGACGTCGATCCCGGTCGCCCGCTCGCACTCCGGGCGCAGGGCGGCTTGGACGACAAACCAGCCGCGGCAGCAGCCGATGTCCAGCAGGCTGGTCAGCTTCTGGGGGTACAGCCGCTCGACAATCCGCCAGCGCTGCTCCATCTGGAACGTGGTGAGGAGCTGTCCGTCCTCGGCGATGCTGTAGATGTGGCGGGTGCGATCACCCATGGGCTTTTCAATCCGGCGCACGGGCCTGCCGGCGGTCTGCGCCTTGAAGGCGGCGGCGCGGCGGCGGTAAGACATCCAATCACCGAAGCTGACCAAGGCCCAACCGGCCCTCATCGAGACCCGCTTCACAGCTCCTTTAATCGGCACGTTTGACCATCCTTCCCGCTCAAAGCGCGCGTCATAGCTGCCTGCGCGTCCAACGCCTCCACTCGAAGCATGGATCGTGCGAACTTATACCGAACCCGGTGCCGCCTGTCGACGCAGCAGATTACGCCGAATCTGAACCATTGGGGGTTGAAATGATTGATTCCTTCGGCGGCCGCGAGTAAACCTCGGGTTCTCTTTCTTGCGAGGCATGCGATGAATGAAGTGGAAGTGAACGGATTGGAACAGGCGGAGGCATTGAGCGGCGCCGCCGCCCCTCCCGCGCCCGCCGCGGACACGGTCTTCGCGACCCTGCTGCCGCGGGTGGACGACTTCAGCTTCAACAAGCAGGTTACGGCGGTCTTCGACGACATGCTGGACCGCTCGGTCCCGTTTTACCAGGAAATCCAGCGGATGGTGGCCGAGCTGGTGGTGGACTTCGCGCAGCCCGGGACGAACGTTTACGACCTGGGCTGCTCGACGTGCAACCCGTTCCTCAACATCGACCGGATCATGCCGCGCGACGCCAACGTGCGCTTCGTCGGCATCGACGCTGCGCCGGACATGCTCAACAAGGCGCGCAGCAAGCTGGCGGCGGCGAACTTCGACCGGCCGCTCTCGTTGGAGTTGGCGGACCTGAACAAGGGCGTGGAGATTGACAACCCGTCGGTGGTCATGCTGCTCCTCACGCTACAGTTCATCCGCCCGCTGCATCGCGAGCCGCTCGTGCAATCGATCTGCCGCGGGCTCAACGACAATGGCTGTCTGATCCTGGTGGAAAAGGTGCTGGGCGAGCATTCGACATTCAACCGGCTGTTCATTGGGCACTACTACGAGATGAAGCTTCGCAACGGGTACAGCCAATTAGAGATCGCGCAAAAGCGGGAAGCGCTGGAGAACGTGCTGGTCCCCTACCGCCTGGAGGAGAACAAGGAACTGCTCCGCCGGGTGGGCTTCCGGCACGTGGACGTGTTCTTCAAGTGGTATAACTTCTGCGGGATGATCGCGATCAAGTAGGCCGCGCGCGGAAAAGGAGACATCCGTCATTCTTCACGGCGGCTGAAGCCGCCCCTACGGCTACGGCAGAAGGCGACAAGAATGTCCACCCCACCCAGGCGGCGGGACAAGAAAGTCCGTCCCAAACAGGGTGTCGATGCCACAGGGCACGGCGGCTGAAGCCGCCCCTACGAAAGATGGCGGACAAGAATGTCCACCCCACCAGATGGCGGACAAGAATGTCCGCCCCACCAGATGGCGGAGAAGAATGTCCGCCCCACTATTTATAAGTCATATGTGATTGTCCCGGGTGATTTCGGCCGGGTGTGCCGCGGCGGTTACTCTCGCTGCGGCTTTGAATCGGCCGGGGGGACGAAGATCATGCAGACGGGGGAGGGGACGTCGATGAGGGGGCCAGAGGGTTTTAGGCGGCCGGTGGTAGGGTCGATGCGGCAGAGGAGCATTTGGTTGGTGCCCTGGTTGCCGATGAGCACAAAGTTGCCGGTGGGGTCGAGGGAGAAATGGCGGGGGGTTTTGCCGTTGGTGAGTTGTTCGTCGACGTAGGTGAGGGCGCCTTTTTCGGGGTCGATGGTGAAGAGGGCGAGGCTGTCGCGGCCGCGGTTGGAGACGTAGAGGAATCGACCGGAGGGGTGGACGGCGATTTCGGCGGTGGAGCTGTTGCCTTTGAATTCGGCGGGGAGGGTGGAGAGGGTTTGGAGCTCGGTGAGCTGCCCGGAGGTGGGAGTGTAGGAGAAAGCGGTGACAGTGGAGGACATTTCGTTGTTGACGTAGGCGAATTTGCCGGAGGGATGGAAGGTGATGTGGCGCGGGCCGGAGCCGGGCTTGATGGGGGCGAAGGGGGGATCGTTGGGGGTGAGTTTGCCGGTGGCCGAGTCGAAGCGGTAGATCATGACCTTGTCGAGGCCGAGATCGCAGACGAAAGCGAACTGGTTGGCGGGGTCGAGGGCGACGCAGTGGGCGTGGGGGCCTTCCTGGCGGGTGGGGTTGATGCTGCGGCCGGTGTGCTGGATGACGGAGGTGGGTTGGCCGAGCTGGCCGGTGGAATCGACGGGGAGGACGGCGACGCTGCCGCTGCCGTAGTTGGCGATGAGGAGGTTTTTGCCGGTTTTGTCGAGGAGGAGGTGGCAGGGGCCAGCGCCCATGGAGGGCTGCTGGCTGAGGAGGGTAAGTGCGCCGGTCTGGGGATCCATGGAGAAGGAGCTGACAGCGCCGGTGGGCTT
>DASYUA010000253.1:0-24144 GCA_036001665.1 Tepidisphaeraceae bacterium | reverse complement strand
TGCCGGAGCAGCCGTGTGAGGACGGCGTGGCTGATGGTTGCGGGGTGGGCAGGATCCAGCGCCTCGAAAATGACGTGCGCGGTCATGATGGCCGAGACGCCGGCGGAAATCGCGGATTGGAATGGGGGCAACTCGACCTTTTCCAGCCGCGACAGGGGATGAGGCAGGCGGGGCAGATCGAAATGACTGTCTTTGGAGGTATCTCCGTGCCCCGGAAAATGCTTGGCACACGCGGCCACGCCGGAGGATTGAAGTCCCTTCAACAATGCGCAGCCCATGCGTGAGACGAGGTCGGGATCGCTGCTGAAGGAGCGGTCGCCGATAACGGGATTGGCCGGATTGCTGTCGACATCCATCACGGGCGCGAGGTCCATGTGAATATTGACCGCCTGAAGCTCGCGGGCAAGCACCTGGCCGACCTGGCGCGCAAGATTTTCATCATCGGTCGAGCCAAGGGCGCGCATGGATGGAATCGAAGTGAATCCGGACCGAAGCCGCATGACCCGGCCTCCCTCCTGATCGACGGCAATAAGGACGGGCCGCTTCGCACGATTTTGAATATCGAAGCAAAGCCTTGCGACCTGCTGCGGGGATTCGACGTTTCGCGAGAAGAGGACGACAGCGCCGATGCCACGGTCCAGGAGTTTTTCGAGGGATGGAGTAACGTGCTTGCCATCAAAGCCGACGGCAAACATTTTGGCGACAGCCCTCGCGGCAGCTTCCATGCGTCAAGGCTAACGGGATGGTGCAGCGGCGGCAACCATGCAGGGTGGGCACCGCCCACCTTCAGCGAAAGCCGGTGGGCAGCGCCCACCCTACAGGCGTCGGTCAATGGTTCGTTGACAAGAATGGCGGGTGGTTCTACGGTTGACTCATGCTCCCCATCACCCGACATGGTCTGCGCGAGATCGTGATCGGGTCCATCATTCTGGCTGTCATCGCGGCCGCCCTCGGATTCGCCCACTGGTCATTGACCCTCCTCGTCCTGCCGCTGTGGGTCTGGCTGCTGGCATTTTTTCGCGATCCGGAGCGGGTCGTGCCGGCCGAGCAACATGCCATGGTCAGCCCGGCCGACGGGAAAGTCACCGACATCACCGAGCTGGATCATGTGCCCGAGCTGAATGGCCCGGGGGTGCGGGTGGGGATTTTTCTGTCCGTCTTCAGCGTCCATATCAATCGTGCGCCGTGCGATGGGAAGGTGCTGGCCGTCAACTATAAGAAGGGCAAGTTCATCAACGCGATGAGCCACAACACCGCCTCGGAGCACAACGAATCGAATACGGTGGTGATTGGCGATGCGCTCGATGGCCGGCCGATCGCGACCGTGAAACAGATCGTCGGGCTCATCGCCCGGCGAATTATCTGCACGGTGCAGCCGGGACAAATGGTGCAGCGCGGCCAGCGCATCGGCATGATCAAATTCGGCAGCCGCACCGAGCTTTACATCGCCAAACACCTCGAGCCGCAGGTGGTGGTGCGGGTTGGGCAGGCGGTGAATGGGAAGAAAGATGTGATTGCCAAGGTCAAAGCGGCCATTCACGCGACCACGACAACAGTGGTCGCGGAACCGGCAACGTCGGGAAAGTAGGTCCGGCTTGGCCGGACGGATTGAACGTCCGGCATTGCCGGACCTACGGAGTTGGGGATGAAGAAAGATCGCCCCGCCAATCACACCAGAGAATCCTGGCGCCAGCATCGCCGCCGGCGCTTTCGGCGGCACGGCAAACGGGCCTACATCCGCTCGGCCTATTCACTGCCGACTTTGGCGACGCTGGGCAACGCGGTGTGTGGGTTTGGAGCGATCTATATCGCCGGGCTCGATCCGGCGACGGCGGGTTCGGATGACCTGACCAAATACTTTGCGCTTCACCGATTCACCGCTGCCGCTTATCTGATCTTTCTGGCCATGGTGTTTGATGCGCTGGATGGACGGTTGGCGCGATTCACCCGGCATACCACGGATTTTGGGGGGCAGCTCGACAGCCTGGCGGATGTCATCAGCTTCGGAGTTGCCCCGCCGTTTTTGGCACTGCAATTATTCAGGCACGAGGTCGAAAACCTGCCCGTGGCAGTCTCGCGATTGATCTGGGCGATCGGGGCGGTCTATCTGAGCTGCGCGGCGATGCGGCTGGCGCGATTCAATGTCAGCAACGAACATGGTGAGCAGCATCACTTCAGCTTCCTGGGCCTGCCCAGCCCAGGAGCGGCCGGGACAGTGGGGGCATTTGTATTGATGCAGCAGGCGATCCAGAATCACAGCGAATGGATCCCATCGCTCAAGCCCCTGGTGAAGGCTTGTGTCTGGCTGCTGCCGGCGATCGTGTTGATGACGGGGTTGCTGATGGTCAGCGCCATCCGCTATCCCCACCTGGTGAACAAATATCTGCGTGGCAAGCGATCACTCGGACGGGTGCTGATCACGCTGATGGTCCTGTTGACGGTGATCGTGGCCCACAAATATGTGCTGGCGATCGGAACTCTGGCCTACAGCCTTTCGGGGGTGGCGACGCTGGCATATCTGCGCTGGTGGCCATGGCGGCATCCAGCCCCCCCGCCGCCACCGCCTGCGCCCGCCTTGCCAGAAAGACCGGCCTCGACATAATCCGCCTTTAATAACAATGAGCACCAGCACGCCGATTGTGACGCGATTCGCGCCCTCGCCGACAGGGTATCTTCACGTGGGCGGCGCGCGCACCGCGCTGTTCAATTGGCTGCTGGCCCGGCGCCTGGGCGGAACCTATCTGCTGAGAATTGAGGACACCGATCTGGCCCGGAGCACCGAAGAGGCGGTGAATCAGCTCGTGGAAGATCTGCGCTGGCTTGGGCTGCACTGGGACAATTCGGAGCTGGTTTATCAGTCGAAGCGATTGCCGATTTACAACGCGATCATCGACCAACTGATTGCCCAGGGGCGGGCGTATAAGGCCTATGAGTCCAAGGAGGAGCTGGATGCGGAATGGGAGCGGGCCCAGAAGGCGAAGCGGCAATATAGATATGTGAGAAAGCCATTGACGGATGTGCAGATTCGCAATTACGACGCCGAAAGCCGGCCGCACGTCGTGCGCTTCGCGATGGAGGCGAAGGATTATCGCTTCAATGACGCGGTATTGGGCCCGGACCAGGGTGTGACCGCCAACGAAGTGCAGGATTTCATCATCCGCAAGAGCGATGGCATGCCCACCTATCACTTCGCGGTGGTGGTGGATGATCAGGAGATGGGAGTTTCGCACGTGCTTCGTGGCCAGGAGCACCTGCTCAACACGGTGAACCACATTGCCCTCCAGGAAGCGCTGGGGTATCGCCGGCCGGTTTATGCGCACCTGCCGATCATCATGAACATGGAGGGGGAAAAGCTGGGAAAACGCGACCGCGACAAAAAGATCCGCCAGCGCGCCCATGAATGGCTGAAGAACAGCAAGACCGATGCGGATGGCCTGGCCGCCGCCTCGGGGCTGCTCCAACAGCAGTTGGCGGAGTGGTTGAAGAAACCGACGATGCAACTTTCGCCAACCGATCAGGAAAAGGTGATGCACGTGATCGGACTCAGCGAAGCGGATCTGCCGGAGATTCTCGTGCATGACTTTCGCAAGAAGGGCTATCTCCCGGAGGCACTGCTGAATTTCCTGGCGCTATTGGGCTGGAGTCCCGGCGGAGACCGCGAGCGAATGACCATGGACGAGATGGTGTCGCTTTTCAGCCTCGACGGAATCGGCAGGAGCAACGCCAAGTTCGACCGGGCCAAGCTGCTGGCATTTAATACAGAGGCGGCCGCCGGCGCGGCGCCTGCCCGGTTGATCGAGGCATTTAAGCAATATCTGGAGAGCAATCCCGATTCGCCGCTCAACGAGAAGGATGATGCGACGCTCGAGCGAATCCTGACCATGAAGAAAGGATTCCGCACCTTTCGCGAGGTGGATGAGGCCAGCCGATTTCTATTTTTGCCCGATGAGCAGATCGCCCTCGACCCGCAGGCCGTCGAAAAAGTGCTCAGGAAATCCGGCGGCCAGGGTTTAGCATCGCTGCACGACATCCGTGCCATTCTTCAGTCCGTCGAGCCCTGGCAGGCCCATCATATCGAGGAAGCCGTCAAGCAATATTGCGAGCGGAAAGAGCTCGGCCTGGGCAACGTGGCGCAGCCGATCCGGGTAGCAATTTCAGGCGCCACGATCAGTCCGCCGATCTTTCAGAGCCTGGAATTCCTCGGCAAAGACCGCACAATTCGACGGATTGATCGGTGTCTGGAGCTGAACAAGGGTTAGATCATGGAACGTCGCAAGTTTGGCAATACCGGTGTCGAAGTTTCGGCCATTTCCCTGGGCTGCTGGATCTTCGGCGTGGATTGGTGGGGCCACTACACCGACGATGATGGCATCCGCCTGATGAAGTTCGCGCAGGACCAGGGGATCACCTTCTTCGACAATGGCGACGCCTATGGAAATGGCCGGGCGGAGACGATGTTTGGGAAGTTTCTGAAAACCGCCTCGCGCGACAAGGTCGAGATCGGCGGAAAATTCGGCTACGACTTCTATTCCGATCCCGGCGAAGTCGGCTCGCACAAGGAGCGAAAGCAGGATTTCTCCCCCCGGTTCATGCGCTTCGCCCTCGAACAATCTCTCAAGCGGCTGGGGGTTGACCGCATCGATCTCTACATGGCCCACAACATCAAGCTCCCGCAATTCCGCGATGACCTGTTCGCTGAATTGGACAAGGTCAAGGATGAGGGAAAAATCCGCGCCTGGGGCGTTTCCCTGGGCCCGGCCATCGGCTGGCGCGAGGAGGGAATCAAGGCCATGATGGATCACGGCGCCAAAGCCGTGCAGACGGTCTATAACCTCTTCGAGCAGGCCCCCGGCCGCGAATTCTGCGAAGTGGCCCGCGCCTATCAGGCCGGCGTGCTGGCCCGGGTCCACGACAATTCCGGCATCCTCAAGGGCAAGATGAAAATGGATGAGGTGATCGGCGGCAACGACCACCGCAAATTCCGCGACAACGCGTGGAAGGTTTACGGCCTCAAAAAGCTCGAGTTGGTTCGCAAATATGCGGATGCCCATGGAATGACGGTTCATCAGCTCGCGTGCAAATGGCTGCTGATGGACCCAGCGCTGACGAGCATTACCGGGACACTGCTGAACGAAGAAGAGATCCGCGAGGCGGCCGAGGCCGTGGACAAGCCGCGTCTGACGATGAAAGAAATGCAGGAATTGGTCGAGGATTACACGCGAAACTGGAATTTGGGGGATGAAGCCAATCCCTGTGATCTCAAGAGCAGCGTCGATCCCAGCGGCAAGGTGCGTAGTGGGTATGTTCCTCCACCGGTTCTAATCGCGTGATCGCATGAGCGAGTCGCTGCGCTACGTTGTCCTGCGGCATGAGGAAGTGGATTCACCGCACTTTGATTTGATGTTTGAGACCAGGCCGGGATCGGATCTGGCGACCTGGCGCGTGAATGAGTGGCCGATTACCGCGGCCACTGAATTCACACCCCTTCGGCCGCATCGGCGCGCTTATTTGCAGTATGAAGGTCAGATATCGGGGGATCGGGGGCAGGTGCATCGCGTGCATGAAGGGAATCACTGGGTGGAGGAAGATGCGGCCGATTCCCTGACCATGCGGCTTGAAAATGGTCAGCGCCTGATCCTGTCCCGGAAGCGGGATTGAAGAAGCGGATTTGAAACCGTGCGCATAAAAAAGGTGGCGTAGACCTCTCGGCTTCTACGCCACCCAGGGAAGGAGGATCGTGTTGCTTTCGCAACTAGTTATTCTACGTCAGGCAAAGCACGCGGTTCGGTCGTTCGAAAAATTCCGGATTTTTTTTGCACCGCCGTTTTTACCTGTTTTTAGCCCTTTCCTGCCCAATTTTCGGCCATTTTCCCGGACCAGGCGATCCAGAGACCAGCTAATCCGTTCATCGGCATGTTAGGGGGGTGGTTTAGGTCCGTTCTTGCAATTATTTGCACTTTTTACGCGGACTTTTGGGGAGTAATCGAGGCCGGGCGACTGGCTGACTGCTGCGAGCGGCGGGTGGGAAAGTTAGCGGAAAATAAGCAGGGGACAGCAATCCACCGCGAATCCTTCGCGGGCAGAATGCCATCCCCGAAGCGCGTTTGCCCTGGGACGCGCGTGTTTCGTTATTTTCGGCGGCGAGCGGCGAAGAACAGAGAAGCGAGGCCGAAGCCGACGAGTGCGGCCGGCTCGGGAACGTCGGCAGGGGCTACGAGTTCCCACATCACGGCACTGCCCCGCTGGGAGACGAAGCTGGTATCACCGGAGGCCTGGGTGACGGTGTAGGTGTTGCCGGCGGTGAGCGCGACGGTGCCCAGGAGATGCCAGGAATTGTTGGCACCACCGACGAAGGCGGTGCCTGGGTCGGTATCGGGACCGGTGCCGCCATTATTCAAGTTCACATCCGACAGCAGTATGGAAGCGCCATCCTGGGTGACGGTGAAGTCGGAGCCGAGGGTGCTGACGTTGATTGATTCGGGGACGGTGAGGTAGACGCGATAAGTGCCCGAGACGCCGCCGGTAAGGCCGGTGGAAACATTGCCGTTTCCAGGGAAGTTGGTCTTCGAACCTAGAATAGCGCCTGTAGCGAACGTTGTGTTGTCTGCATCGGAGCCGGGGGTGTATGAATAAACGTAGGTGTCTACAGTTGTGCCGTTGCCCCCGAAGATGCTGCCGATGGCGGTGGTTGTTCCGACGGCGGCGCTGGTGGCGGTGCTGGTGGACGCCGAGGTGGTGTCTCCGCCAAAACCGAAATCGGCAAAGCCTTTGCCGCCGGAGCGGGTTTCGACGATGTAAGCAGCGTTGGCCGGAGCCAAAAAGACGCTCGCAAGCGCTAGCGTGTACATGAGCTTAGATGTCATACTCTCACCGTTTCCCTCCGACCGATTGCGGTCGGCCCTGTAGTTCAGACTCGTAGCACGCGAAAACGAAGAGTTGCTGCGAGGCTCCAAGGCCCTCAAAGGCAGGAAACCTACAGCCCTCCCGCCTCCAGCCCTAAGTCTTTCGAAATATGTCCGCGCTTTCGAAGTGCGTCAAATAAAAAGCGGGCAGGCGACAGTTTTATGCAAGAAAGGCAGAATTCAGCATTCAGAGTAGAGAATTCAGGAGCGAAAGTGTCGTAATTTTGCGTCGTGAAAGCGGGTGGGTGGGGAACCGGTGGAGTAAGTTGGCGTCTATGTGCGGGTAGAGCCAATCCGGGAGCACGCATGAACACGACGTCACGCATCGATCCTTCCGTCTCATCAAATGTTCGTCCGATGTGGCAGCGGGTGCTGCCGTTTGGGATTTTTTTGGTGCTGGTGGTGCTGGTGGGGTGGGGGATCAGGCTGGCTTGGGAGAAGGATGATCCGAAATTGCCTATCCAACAGCCGGCCAGCGCGCAACCGGCCCCCAAGCCCGCGCCGGAGGAGAATCTGCAATTCACGGCGAAGGTGGTGGATGACGAGACCGGAAAGCCGGTGGAGAAATTTGGGTTGCAGGGGGGCGCGAAGCCGGATGGGAAGATGACGTGGGGGTACTGGATGCAGTCGTCGGGAAATTATCCGGGAGGGAAGTTGTCGCACAGTGTGTCGGGGAAGATTGGGGAGCAGCAATACATGAGGATCCTGGCCGATGGGTATCTGCCGGAGCCGGTGCCGGGATTGGTGGTGGGGCAGCCGGCGATTGAGGATATGGTAATCAGGTTGAGCAGGGGTGGGACGATTCGCGGGAAAATTGTGGATCATGAAGGCAAGCCCAGCGCTGGGGCCGCGATTTATCTGGGCGGGGCAATTCCGGTTTCGCTGCGGGATGGAAAGCCGGAAAACTTTGCGGGGACGTCGGTCAAGGCGGATGAGAAAGGCGCTTTTCGAATGCGCGGCGTGCCCAAGGGCGACGGGCCGGTGACGATCTTCGTGGTTGCGCCGACAATTTCACCGTGGAAAGTCGATGTGACCAACATCGACGAAGAGCTGGAAGTGAAACTGCCAGCGCCGGGGAAATTGCGGGTGAAATATGACATCGAAGGTGCGGCGGCGATGGGGACGATTCATCTGCACATCAAGAGCTGGGAGATGCCGGGATGGAAGGGAGTGGACAGCTACGATCATCCGAAGGTGAAGAATGGGGCAGAAGTGATTCTCGATCATCTTGCGCCGGGGATTTATGATTTTGCGCGAGCGGTGCAGTCGGGAAACCATGGGCTGTTCGTTGATCGGACAACGGTTGTGATCGAGTCTGGAAAAATGGCCGAGGCGGGATTTGTCAGGAAGGAGGGGGCGCCGGTGGCGGGGAAGGTGAGCGGGATTGATGAGAATGACAAGATCGAAAGCGCGACCGTAATGGTGACGCCGCTCCTGAAGCCGGGCGCGGAGCGGGAAATATTTGGGCCGATGATTGACGTGGCCGGACTGGTGGATGGGAAGTTCAAGACGCCGAAATTGCTGCCGGGGGATTATACAGTGCAGGTGGATGTATATTTGCCGGAGCCGCCGAGCCAGGTTTATCGTTCCGGATTGCAGATGCCGGATTACAGCGGGAAGCAGACGGTGACGGTGCCGGCGAGCGGCGATGGGCCGCAGATTGTGGTGCAGATGGTGAGGGCGAAGAAGGCGGAGCCAGCGCCGGGAACAACTCCGGCGGGGACGCAGCGAACGAGAAGGTTGGGAGGAGGATGAGCGAGCGATGTGGCGATGGGTGAAGATTTTTCTGCTGCTGATATGCGCGATGGTGGTGGTCGCGGCCGGGTTTGTGCACTGGCGGAGTTATCGGGTGAGCAGCGTGGGGCATTATTACGGCGCGAAGTCCTGGCTCGGCATTTACTGTGCCCGGGGGCGGCTTGTCGTGGCGGTCGGGAAAGAGGCGGTGCAGACCGTCATCAAGCGCGACTATTACGAGCGGCCGGTAAAGAAGGACACGAAAGATATGGCTTTTGAGGATGCCTTCCATGGGGGCCAGCGGCTCGGCATCGGCTTCTATTTCGGCGATTCCCCAAAGGTCTATTATTTTCTGGTCCCGCTGTGGGCCATCTGGGGCCCGGCAATCATCCCGATTTTCCTGATGAGTTGGAGACGAGCCAGGCGCAGTTGGCGGAGAAATGTGAATCTGTGCGTTGTCTGCGGCTATGACCTGCGCGGCAGCGGCCAGACATGCCCCGAGTGCGGCCATGCCGCACAAGAGAGGAATTTCGCGCCAAAGAACTCTTTGCTATGCTCCGGCAATGACCGACGAGAAAAAAATCGCCTGGGGAATCCTGGGCACGGGCAACATCGCCCGACAGTTCTGTGATGGCGTCAAGAAATTCTGCGAACGCGGCTGGCTGGCCGCCGTGGGCTCAAGGAGCGCCCAGCCGGCGGCCGAATTTGCCGGAAGGTATGGGGTTCTCGATTCCTACCCGACCTATGACCAGGTCCTGAAAGATCCCCAGGTCGATGCGGTCTACATCTCACTGCCCAATTCCATGCACTGCGATTGGGCAATCCGCGCCCTCTCGGCCGGCAAGCATGTGTTGTGCGAAAAGCCCATCGCCAGCAATGCCGCCGACGCCGCGAAAATGTTCGACGCAGCCCGCGGCAGCGGCAAAACCCTGGTCGAGGCTTTCATGTACCGCGCGCATCCCCAGACCAAGGAGGTAATGGAAAGAGTGCGCGCCGGGGCCATCGGCGAAGTGAAATTGATCAGGACCAGCTTCTGCTACCGCACCAACCGCGTCGACGGCAATATTCGGTTCGATCCCGCCCTGGCCGGCGGCGCGCTGATGGACGTCGGCTGCTACTGCATCAATTTCTCGCGCATGGTGGCGGGTGTCGATGCAGTCGATGTCCAGGCCAGCGGGGTGCTGCACGAAAAAGGCGTGGATGAGCTGGTGGCCGGCAACCTGAAATTCGCCAATGGCATCCTGGCCAGTTTCATCTGTGGCATGAGAGCGCAGGCCGACAACACGGCGTTTATCTGCGGCACCGATGGCTATCTTGAAATTCCCTGGCCCTGGAAGCCCCAGCCGCGCGCCGCGAAACATTGGATCAAACGCAGCGCCCCGCCAAAACAGGATGGCGGCAAAACCGAGCCGCCCCCCGCCGATGAATTTGAGGTCAACGCCGAGATGGACCTCTACGCCCTCGAGGCCGACGATTTTGCGGCCACGATTCTGGATCACAAGCCGGTCATGGTGAGCGAGGATGAAACGATGGCCACGATGCGAGTCCTGGATGAAATGCGAAAACAGGTTGGCGTGAAGTCATGAAGATCATCATGAACACCGGCGGAATCGCCTCCACAAACTCGTTCCTGGTCGCGGATGAGCTCCAGAAAAAAGCGGTGATCTTCGATGCCCCCGATCACACCACTTCCCCCCTGCTCGACGCGGCCCAGAAGCAAGGCTGGGACATCATCGGCCTCTGGCTCACCCACGGCCATTTCGATCATGTGGCCGATCATGAAGTCGTAACCGCAAGATTTCCCGCCGCCAAAGTTCTGATCCATCAACTCGATGAGCCCAAACTCCAAAAACCCGGCGCGACATTTTCCCTGCCCATCCGAATTCCCCTCCGCAAGGCCGACGCATACGTCGAGGATGGTCAGAAGCTCCTGCTCGGCCGCTACGAGTTCGACGTAATCCACACCCCCGGCCATGCCGCCGGCCACGTCATGTACCACTGCGCCGGCGAAAAGGTCCTCATCGGCGGCGATCTGATCATCGGGGGGTCCATCGGCCGAACCGATCTCCCCGATTCATCCTACGACGATCTGATGCAATCGATCCGAAAAGTCATGCAGTTGCCCGGCGACACCAAACTCCTGCCCGGCCACGGCGAAATCAGCACGCTCGATGACGAACGCGCGAGCAATCCCTATGTGCAGGAAGCGCTTTCGTAACACGGGCATCTTGCCCGTGCCCCCAACCGCCTTACGTCGTCGCTTTCGGCTTCAAATACAGCGAGTTGTACACCAGCCCCGCCAAAATCCCCCCCGCGATTGGTCCAATCCAGTAAATGTAATGCGCTGACCACTGGCCCCCGACGATTGCCGGCCCAAACGATCGGGCCGGATTCATCGAAGCCCCCGTCAGTGGGCCGCCAAAGAGAATATCAAGCGTGACGGCCAGCCCAATCGAAAGCCCACCAAGCGTTCGCCCGCGCTGATCAACCCCGGTGCCAAAAATCACAAAGACAAGGAAAAACGTGAGAATCACTTCCACCAGAATTCCGGTGGCGACGCTGATCCCGGGGGCCAGAGCGGGCGTGCCCTCAAAGACCACTTTTTGGTTGAAGATAACCAGACATAGCACGGACGCGAGGATCGCACCCGCCAGTTGCGAGAGGATGTATGCGATCCCTTCGCGCACCGTGATTTTGCCGGTGACCATAAGGGCGGCGGTGCATGCCGGATTGAGCTGCCCCCCGGAGATGTGCAGCGTCGCGCACACCATCGTCGCAATCGCCAGCCCGTGTGCGACGGCGATCGCCAGCAGATTTCCGCTCGGCCCAAAATGGTGGATCGCCCCGATGCCGATGAAGCAAAGCGTGAAGGTCCCGATGAATTCAGCGACGCATGGAGGAAGCAGTTTCATTATTTACCTGCCCGGTTCGGATGTGCGATTCGCGCCCGCACGCGCGGGGTGTGTGCGGTATCTTACGGATGAGCTACAAAAACGGTAGTGGCGGGAAATTGCGATCCGCGATTGGGCCTTTTTGGAAATCAGCCTGCCAGCAGCGCATCCACCTTCGCCGCGCAAATAAAATCATTCTGCGACAACCCCCTCACCGAATGCGTGCTGTATTTAACCTCGCACTTGCCATACCCCACCTCCATGTCCGGATGATGGTCCTCCTTGTTCGCGATCCACGCCACCGCATTCACGAACGCCATCGTCTCGTAAAAATTCTTGAACTTGAATTCCCGCGAAATCTGCCCATCGGAATACCCCCAGCCATCGAGCGACTTGAGCAGCCGCGAAACCTCATCCGCATGCAGCGCCGGCGTCCCCGGCCGGCATGGCTGGCAATGTTGAGAGAGCAGGTCTGATTTGGATTGGCTCATGCGACTCCTTGTTCGCCCCATTATACTCGCCCAGCCCATTCCACCCGGCTACTCTTAGGCAATGCGCTGGATCATCGGCGACGTCCACGGAATGCTCCGCCCGCTGGAGGGCCTGCTCCGCGGCATCGAACGCGCTGATGGCGATGCCCGCCTCTTCTTCGTCGGCGACTATGTGAATCGGGGGCCGGAAACCAAGGGCGTGATCGAACTCCTGCTGACGCTCAAAAACGCTCGATTCATCCGCGGCAATCACGATGACATCTTCGACCAGGTCGTTCACGGCCACACCTATGCCCCCAATGCCAGCAGGGGGGATCGCGCTGTGGCCTTCAAGTGGTTCACGGAATACGGCCTGGTCGAGACGCTACTGAGTTACGGTGTGGCCAATTCTCAAATCGCCAAGGCCTATCAGCGGCCGCAACTGATCAATGATTTGCTCTCCACCATCCCCCAATCGCACATCGAATTCATTCATCAATTGCCCCCCGTGATTGAGGAAGACGATTTCTTCGTCGCCCATGGCAAATGGGATATCAATGACTTCGCGGAATCGCCCTCAATCTCCGAACAGCTCGTCACTGATCCCGCTCGCCGGCATCAACTGCTATGGGGCCGTTATAGCCAGACGGAACTGGCAGCGCCCAAAGCCTGGCGGCGGGTCGGTTATTTTGGACATACGCCTGTGGATACTTATCCAGCGCTGCTGGGCAACCGCGACCCCATCCCCCTCCGCGGCCCAAAAATCGTCCTCCTAGACACCGCCTCCGCCCTCTTACCGAATGGCCGCCTCACCGCATTCTGCCACGAGAAGCAAAGTTGCTTGCAGGCCGATCGCCAGGGGAAACTTTGCGCGGAGTAAGATGTGACCAGCGCAACCATATCCCATCACGCCCTGAAGATTGCCCTCATCCACCCCCAAATCCCCCCCAACACCGGCCAGATCGCCCGCCTCTGCGTCGCCGCCGGCGTACACCTCCACTTGGTTCGTCCCCTGGGCTTTGTCCTCTCCGACCGCCAGCTCAAACGCGCTGCCATGGACTACTGGCAGCGACTCAACCTCACCGTCCACGACGATCTCGACTCATTCATGAAAACCATCCACCCTGCGCACCTCTGGCTCTTCTCCACCACCGGCCAGCGCTCATTTTGGGATGCAGAATTCTCCACCTCCGATTATTTGATCTTCGGCAACGAAACCCAGGGCCTCCCCGACTCACTCCTCAACCAAAACCCCTCCCGAATCCTCCGCATCCCCCAAGCCCCCCACGAGCGCTGCCTCAATCTCTCCAGCGCCGTCGCCCTGGGCCTCTATGAAGCCCTCCGGCAGCTTGAAAATCGGGAGTAAGGCCATTCTCCCCTCAAACCCCGCACAACCCTTGCCCTCGCCTGCTCTTATGCCGGCAATCGGCCCCGCATTTCCCGCCCCCACTGCAATCTTCTCCGCACATCCTCTATAATGCCCCTAGACGAACCCCCCGACTCGCCCCGGCGGACCGTCGCCAACCCATGCGTAATCCCCGCATCGGAATCCTGGTCGTCGCCTACAACGCCGAATCGACGTTGCGCCAGACCCTCCATCGCATCCCCGCCGACCTCCGCTCCAGAATCGAAGAAGTCTTCGTCTTCGACGATGCCAGCCAGGACAAAACCCACGAAGTCGCCATCGAGTGCCAGGCCGACTTTGAAGGCGCCCGCCTCTCCATCTTCAAAAATCCCGTCAACTTGATGTACGGTGGCAACCAGAAAAAAGGCTACCAATACGCCATCGACCGCGGCTTGGACTTCGTCGTCCTTCTCCACGGCGACGGCCAATACGCCCCCGAAGTCATGGCCGAACTCCTCGCCCCCCTCGAATCCGGCCAGGCCGACATGGTCATGGGCTCGCGCATGATGATCAAAGGCGCTGCCCGTGCCGGCAATATGCCCCTCTACAAATACGTCGGCAACAAAATCCTCACCTTCCTTGAAAACCGCCTCATCGGCGCCCGCCTCACTGAGTTCCACTCCGGCTACCGCGCCTACTCCGTCCGCGCCCTCCGCACCATCCCCCTCGACAAGCTCACCAGCAACTGGCACTTCGATACCCAGATCATCCTCCAGTTTCTCAAGCAGGGTTATCGCATCGCCGAAGTGCCCATTCCTACTTACTATGGTGATGAAATCTGCCGCGTGAATGGCATCCCCTACGCGATGCACTGCGTGGCCTCAGCGCTTCACTACGCGCTGGTCCATCGTTGGAGAGCGCATGATGGGGCCGAACGACGAAACCAAAACGCACTACCGGCTGAAGCGGGATCCGAAGAGCAGCCATCAACAAATTGCCCGACTCCTTAAAGAAATCCAACCGCCCACAGTGCTGGACGTCGGCGCAGCCCAGGGAATCCTCGGACAATTGCTTCAGGAAAGCGCAATAATCATCGATGCCATCGAGCCCAACAGCCAGTGGGCCGATCAAGCCCGGCCGCACTACCGGCAAGTCATCAACTCCACCGTCGAGGCCGCTGACCTGGGCCAAGCCATCTACGACTGCATCGTCTGTGCCGATGTCCTCGAGCACCTCCCCGATCCAACCGCAACACTCAAACGCCTCCGGCAAGTCGCCAAATCCGATGCCACCTTCATCATCTCCCTCCCCAACGTAGCCCACCTTGCCGTCCGCACCATGCTCCTTTTCGGCCGCTTCCCCAAAATGGAACGCGGCATCCTCGACAAAACCCACCTCCACTTCTACACCAAGGACACCGCCCGCCAGTTGCTCGCCGATGCCGGCCTGAAAGTCGAACGCATCCTCACCACCGTCGTCCCCTTGGAAGATTTCGACAACGGAATGATCACCAGCGCCATGATGGCCATGCAGCGCCTCGCCGTCTCCCTCGCCCCCCGCCTTTTCGCCATGCAATGGATCTTCATAGCCAAGCCCGTGAATCAATGATTAAATCACTAAATTGTTAAATGATTAAATCCCGCTGGCCCTCCATCTCCTTCTTCGCCATCGCCGTCGCTTTCCTCGGCGCATCCCTCCGCGGCCGCGACTGGCTCTACAAGGAATGGGCCATTCAACTCCTCCACGGCGCAACCCTCGGCATCATCCTCGCCATCGCCTGTTCGCGAATCGTCGACCGCTCAACCTGGCAACGCGCCCTGACCATCACCATCCTTTGCCTCGCCGCCGGCACTCAGTTCTACCTCCTCTTCACCGAGCGCCCCGCCTCCGCCACCAACGTCAAATGGTCCCCCAAGGGCCCCCACGTCCCCGACCTCGGCCCCGACATCCCCCGCCTCGGCGAAGCCGGAATCCTCTTCAAATCCGACAAACGCCTCGCCCTCCAGAAGGAACAACAAGGCCTCCGCCAGCGCATCGAGCAGTTGGAACAAGAGGCCAACAACTCCTCCGCCCCATGGATCAAAGGCGAATTCGAAAAAGAAATCTACACCGCCCGCTACAGAGTCGGCGAGATCGATTCCATCTTCCACGCCACAACCTTCCAGAAAATCCTCCTCGTCGTCCTTCCCCTCATGCTCGTCGCAGTGATCATCGGCCAACGCCTGCGCATGATCGTCCTGCCCCTGATGCTGGCCGCCTGGCTCGCCCTCGGCATCTGGGTCATCCGCGCCACCCCCAACCCTTTCATCGATGTCTTCGTCTTCCAGCAGGAATCCGCCGACGCCCTGCTCCACGGCCACAACCCCTACGCCATGACCTTCACCAACATCTACGGCGACGGCATCGCCGTTTACGCCCCCGAACTTCAGAAAAACGGCCGCGTTGACTTCGGCTTCCCCTACGCCCCCTTCAGCCTGCTCATGATCATCCCCGGCTACCTCGTCGGCGACCACCGCTACGCCCAGCTCTTCGCCCTCGCCATCGCCGCCGCCCTCATCGCCTTCTCGCGCCCCGGCCGCACCGCCACCCTCGCCGCCATCCTCCTCCTCACCACATCGCGCGTCTTCATGGTCATCGAACTCGGCTGGACCGAACCCCTCGTCATCCTCTGGCTCGCCGCCACCGTCTGGTGCGCCTGCCGCCGTCCTAAATGGGTGCCGTATGCGCTTGGCCTGCTTTTGGCGAGTAAGCAATACACCATCTTCATCCCCCCGCTCGCCGCCCTTCTCGTTATGCTCAAATTCACTTGGCGCGCCTACTTCATCCTCCTCCTCAAAGCCTGTCTCGTCGCCGCCATCGTCTCACTGCCAATCATTCTCTGGAACCTCCCCGCCTTCTTGCGCTCCGCCGTCACCCTGCAACTCAAGCAACCCCTCCGCGAAGATGCCCTCAGCTACCTCCTCTATTACTACTGGCACTACGACAAGGAAGGCGCAAAGGCCATCGCATCCTGGCTCCCCTTCGCCGGCGCGGCCGTCATGACCGCTCTCTCCCTCTGGCTCTGGCCCCGCAACGCCGGCGGATTCGCCGGCGCCATCGCCATCGTTTTCTTCGCCTTCTTCGCCCTCAATCGCCAGGCCTTCTGCAACTACTACTTCCTGGTGATCGGAGCCATGTGCTGCGCCATCGCCGGCCTGGACTGCTCCGCGCCTCCGCTCCCCGGCGCCCAAGAACAACCCGACCCTAAGACTCCGGCGAAGCCAGCGGTTGGGGAGTTGGTGGAGATGGCGCTCCCATGATCGACGCGAGGATGCGATCGATGTGGATGTGACAATTCTCCAGGAAAATCCGATACCGCGCCTGCGTCCCCCCCGACGCAGTCCCCGCGATGTAAATCCCGCTCACGTTCGTCTCCATCGTCCGCTCATCGAAAACCGGAATCTCGTTCTCCCCCACCAGCTCCACCCCCGCCAGCCGCACCAGCGACATATCCGCCAGATACCCCACCATCAGCAGAATAAAATCCGCCGGCACATTAAAACTCGACCCCGGATTCCCAAACAGCGGCCGCGATTCATCGCAGCTCGCCAGCCGCGCCCCGCTCGGCGTAATCTCGCTCACCACCGTATTAAAGTGTGCTCGAATCCTCCCAGACCGAATCAGCCCCATGATCTCCGGATACAGCCAATACTTGATGCTCTTGGCATTAAACTCACTCCCCCGATAGCTGATCGTCACATCCGCCCCCACCTGCTGGATCCGCAGCGCTGCCTCCACCGCCGAATTCCTTCCCCCCACCACCAGCACCCGCTTGCGAAAATACTGGTGCGGATCCTCCATATAGTGCGTCACGTGCGGCAAATCCTCCCCCGGAACCGAAAGCCGTCTCGGATGCGCTGTTCCCCCCGTCGCCAGAATAATTCGCTGCACCTGATACCGCTGCCCCCCCCGCTGCGGCGATGTGCTGACCACAAACCCCCCATTTGCCAACTTCTCAATCCCACTCACCGGCTCAAACGTATTCACCGAAAGATCAAACTGCTCCACCACCGTCCGCAAATACCTCAGATAATCCTCCCGCGTCGCCTTCCCCTGATCCACCGTCTGGAGCGGCACCCCCGCGATCGCAATCCTCTCATTGGAGCTAAACCACCGCGTCATCGGCGGCCACCACGACATCGTCTGCCCCACCTGCTTCGCATCAAACTGCACATACGAAATGTCGTGCCGCTTCAGCGCAACCGCCATCTCAATCCCAATCGGCCCCGCCCCGACAATGGCAACATCTCGCTTGATCATCCAAAGGATGATGATACGCCCTGATAAGTTTCATGAGAATGGCCCCTACTTCCGCCCATGAAAGTTAATCACCGGCGGACCATATTCCCGCAACCCCCGCGCCCGATCCGCAAGCCTCCCTTCGGCATCCACCCGCGCCGCCTCGGCCGCCTGCCGGGAAGCCTGCGCCGATTCAAGCTCGTCGATCAAATCAACCGCTTTCGAGTAATCGCTGACCGCCTTCCCCAGCCGATCCAGTCTCGCCTCCGATTCGGCCATGTTGATCGACAGCATGGCCAACTCCTTGTTCAAATCCGCCAGCAAATCTCCACCCGCCGTCCGGCTCACCACTTCCTGCCGCTCCCAAAGCCGCACCCGCGCCTCCCCCACCCGCGCCTCGGCCGCTTCCACCTCCGCCTGTGACACCGTCTTGGCCACCGCCAGCTTCTGCATCCGCGTCATCTCCGCCTCACGGCTGGCCACCAGCTTCTCCAGCTCCACGGCAATCCGATCCGTCTTCATCTGCTTCTCGGCCGTCTCCGCAATTTTGGCAATGGTCTGCTCAATGGCCTTTTTTCGAACCGCCTGACTTTCCGCATCCAGCGCCAGCTTGTCGCGCTCATCTTCCAGCCGCGTAATCGCACCCCGCAATGTCTCGGGCGACACATCCACCCGATGCGTAATGTCGCGAAGCCCAGCGCGGCGCCGTTGAAGCTGAGCCTGAGTCTCGGCCAGCCTGGCGCGGGCGCGATCGACTTCGTCCCTCTCCCGATCCAGCATCTCATTCACCTCACGGGTATGAAGCTCCTTGAAAAAGTTGTTCACGACCTCCAGAAACGGCTCCCTGGCGACAGCCAGAATCTCATCCGCCGTCGGCTGCACCGCGCCCTTGGATACGATCAGCAATCGCAGGTTCCGCCCCTCCTGGACAATTTCAAGGTCCGCAACCCCCGCCGCATCGGCCACATTCAGCTTCTTTTTAATCGTATCTGCAAAAGCCGCCTTCAAAGACTTGGAGATCAATTCCATGCTCCTATGCGGCGCGCCCGCGGGTATCTCAAGCCAGTCCACCGTGATGATCCCCATCGGCTCGTCGGCATGAGCCGTGGTCGCACTCGCAAGCCATAGGCCAATCAGGCCAAACAGAAAACATCGCGGGATAATTTTCAACATGACGTTGTCCTTTGTCGTTGCCAATCAAATCGGGCCCGAACCGCCCCCTACGTTTACAGCCGCCGGCGTGCGACCGAAGCCCACGAAGTCTCCGGAAAAAGGTCAATCACCCGCCGGTACTCGGCCTCCCCACGACCTCGGCCAAATTCCTCACTGACCCGCTGTGCATTCTGCGTCAGCAGCCGCGCTGTCACCTCACGCTGCCGCTGAATCCGCTCCAGCGGCTCCCCACGCCGCTCCACCCGGGCCGCACTGGTGCGAACATTCAGCGTCCGCTGATACTTCATCATCCGATCGACAGTCGCAGCCTGCGAATCCGCCTGTAGCTGGATGAGCGAAAGCTCCGCCCGCGCCTTCGATGCATCCACGACAGTCAAAGGCGTCGGACTCCTCCGAAAAAGCGGCGCCAGCACAAGCATCGCGCACAACAACACCGACGCCCCCGCCACCTGCGTCTGCCGACGGTGCCGCAGCCGCCGCCGAATCGCTGATACCATGTCCTGCGAACCCAACGCCATCCCCGCCACATCCGCATCCGCCTCCACCAGAAGTTGTCGCAGCCTCTGTTCGTTCATGATCACTCCTCGATCAACGGCGCAAGCAATTTCTTCAGCCTCTGCCGCGCCCGGTGCAGCCGCACCTCCACGGCATTCTGTTTCAGCTTTAGCAACCCGGCCATTTCGTTCACCCCCCGATCCTCCAGATAATGCAACACAATCACCTCGCGATCCCGCCCCCCCAGCTTCTTGATCGCCTCCCGCACCTGCGCCAGCGTGTCATCCCGCATCGCCCCCGCATCCGCGGCCGATTGCACCGGCGCTGGCCTCCGCGACACCCGCCGCAACGTCCTCCACCTCGACAACAACCCCCGCCGATGACTACGACACTTGTTCAGCGCAATCACCGTCAACCACGTCGCCAGCCCCGATTCCCCCCGAAACCGCCGGCACTTCGTCAGCGCCGCCAGAAAAACCTCCTGCACCATGTCATCCACATCCGCCGGCCACCCCAGCAGCCGATACACCAGCCGCGTGATCCTCGGCCGATGCAGCGCCACCACCGCCTCAAATGCCGCGGCATCCCCTTCGGCAAATCGCTGCGCCAGGCTCTTCTCGTCCAGCTCCGTGGCCAGACCGCCGAAGCTCAGCGAATTGCTGTTTGGCATCACTGACATAGTTAGACGCTGCTCCGCCCCTGGACTTACACCCACTACTCTAACACCGAATGTGATGATTTATGTTGTGGGACACCGCCTTGGGTGGCATGGGCAGCCGTACTCGGATGCCCGTGCTGGCGTGGACCGCGTCGTAGGATGTAGGTCCGGCTGTGCCGGACAATTGGGTGTGACGTCCGGCACAGCCGGACCTACGTTGGGATGGGATGAAACGAAATCGCCTCCTCATCCCGATGCGCCAAATACCCCTCCACCTGAATCTTCGGAAACCACAATCTCAGCCGCTGCGCTGCCGTGTGCGTGTCCGAAAACTGCGCCTCCAGGCATTCGTGCGGGTCTTTCTGAAGGTGCTCCGCGTAAAAGGCGCACGGCGAATGCGCGATCAACACAATCCGCTCCAGATCATGCACCCGAACCAGAAAATCCAGCTGCGCCCGCGCTGATCGATACAAATCCTGCGCCGCCGACACCGAAGGATTGATCCACGCCGGCCCCCCCGGCACCGCAAATCGGTCATATCGCGGAATTTTCAGCGAACGATGGCAAAACTCGTCAAACGCCTCCCCAAATCGCCCGTCCGAGCAATAAATCGCCATCGCATGAATACGCTCCGGGTTCCACAAATCGCTCGCCGTGAAAACCGGCGGCGGCAAAGGTGCGGCCGAGTGCGCTACCTCCGCCGTGATCGCCGAGACCGAAACCGAGCAATACGGGCATCGGTCGCCCCCCGTCGTCGCCCGCGCAAAACGCCGCGATTGCGGGTTCCAGCGATGGCCCTTCGCACAGCGGAGAAAAGTTGACATCGATGGTAAAGATAACGGCTCAGCCGTTCGCGGGCGACTATGAATTGCACGAAAAACAATAACGGCTTGTGGTGCAGGCTCTAGCCTGCAAGTGGGGCAGGCTGAAGCCTGCACCACAATTGATCAATCCCTCAACCGCGAAACCTCCAAATCCCGCTGCCGTTGCCGCTCCGTCGCCTTGCGCAGCGCCCTCTTCTCCCACCAGGTCAGGCTGTGCATCCCCTGCGCTGAAACCTTCTCTAGAATCGAATCAATCCTCGCCTGTTCCGCCTGTTCCTCGGCCGCGCGCTTCTGGGCCCGCTTGATCGACCGCCGGCTCAGCTTGCGCCGTCGCGGAGCATCTTCAGATCGCAAATTATATGCAAAGTTCTGCGCATCATTCAGCTCGTGCGGGTCCATCTCCCGCAAAGCCATCCGCATCTGGAAACAGGTCAGTGCGCAGCTGATCGCGATAAACACCAGCAACAGGTTGTTGCCAACCAGGCCGAGGATGCCCAGCGCCGCCGCGCCAACCAGCCCCGTATTGCACGCAAACAACATCGAGCGGTAATACCCCATCCGCGGCCACAGAACCGATTGCATGAGCTGCCCGCCATCCAGCGGAAAGATCGGCAGCAGATTGAACATCAGAATCGCGTAGCTGGTGGCGTAGATCCACCACACCCAGCGCGTGACCTCCGTCAAATAGAACGGCGCCATCAAGTGGAACGGATTGGTCGGCGCCAGGATCGAGCCGTTCCAATAAAGGATTCCCGCACAGATGGCGCAAATCAAAACATTGACCAGCGGCCCTCCCGCGACTGTGACGAAAGTCGCCCACGGATTGCGCGGAGCGTGCGCCATGGCCAGCCCGCCCAGCGGCGTCATGATGATTTCTTCCGCGTTTCCACCGACGGTGCGCGCCGCAAAGCAATGGCCAAACTCATGCAGAAGTACAATCAGGAAAAGCGCCCCCATCGTGATCAGACGGTCGCTCAGGAAATAGCCGGACGTGCCCCCAAACAAAACCGTCAACACGATAAACAGGATCAGCGATGCGTGAAGCCGCACCCGAATCCCAAATGCCCGAAACAGCGGCACCGACCCGGTCAGGATCCACAAAAGCGAGTTCCCCGTTCCACCGCTGTATTTGCTCTGGTTGTATTCGCGATCTCTCCAGCTCATGGCGATACCCACATCCGTTGGGTTTACATCCGTGCCGCCCGGGTCCGGGCAAAAAAGTCAAAAATCCTGCGCTGCTCAATCATATTCGCCCTTACCTGGCCGATCCCTGGGCAGAAGCAAAAAAACGCTCATAGAGCAGCAGGGTAGCAATTGTCTTGCCATCCTGAATCTGCCCATCCCGAATCATGGACACGGCTTCCCCAAATTCGACAGAAAAAACCTCGATATCTTCCCCCTCCTCCAAAGCCGCATTGGTCTTCCGCAGTCCGAAGGCCGCAAACGCATACATGCGCTCGGTGAGGATTCCCGGGGAAGTATAAAAATTGCCAATCGGCTTCATCCGGCTCGCCAGATACCCCGTCTCCTCCTGCAACTCTCGCCCAGCACAATTCATCGGCGATTCACCCGCCTCCAGCGTCCCCGCCGGCAATTCCAGCAAAATCTGCTGAATCGTATAGCGCCGGTTGCGGATCATAATGATGGTTTTGTCATCGAAGAACGGCAGGATGACCACCGCCCCCGGATGCACCACAATCTCGCGCTGAGTCCGCTTGCCTTCATCCTCCTGGAGGTGATGCACCTCGAGGTTGATCTTCTTCCCTTTGTAGAGGACCTGTTTTTCAACCAGTTGGTAGGCCATCGCAGGGGATTATAGCCAACCGCGCCAATTTGCGATTTGCAAAATACGCTTGCCCCATATTCCTCTAATCCCTTCGCCCCGTACTCCCTCTTCTCCCCTCGCCCCCGTACTCGGGGGAGAGGGTTAGGGTGAGGGAGTCTTCTTCTGAATTCCGACTTCTGAATTCTGCCTTCTTCCTCGCCGATACGCACGTAGGCAGAAAATCCGCCCAGTGATACGTTGTCAGGCGAAGATGCACGGTACAAGCGTAATCCTGACATTGTTCGTGCAGGTAACGCTGATAGTGGCCTTGAGCCGGCTGATGGGATGGATTTTTTCCCGCTTCCACCAGCCCCAGGTAATGGGAGAAATGATCGCCGGCCTCATTCTGGGCCCAAGCCTCCTCGGCTGGGCCGCGCCGGCCGCCTATCAGCGCTTGTTCCCCGCCGAAAGCCTCCAGTTTCTGGCCATCCTCAGCCAGATCGGAGTCGTCTTTTTCCTTTTCTTGATCGGACTTGAGCTCGACCCCGCCATCCTCCGCACCCGCGCCAAAGCCGCCGCCGGAATCAGCCTCGCCAGCATCCTCTTCCCCTTCGTCCTCGGCATCACCTTCACCATCCTCTTCTACAACCAGCTATTTGCCGTCACCGGCAGGCTCTGGGCTTCCGCTCTCTTCATGGGCGCCGCCATGAGCATCACCGCCTTCCCCGTGCTGGCGCGAATCCTCACCGAGCGCAACCTCCACCGCTCCCAGCTTGGCGTAATCAGCATCGCCTGCGCTGCCATCAACGATCTTGCCGCATGGTGCATCCTCGCCGTCGTCGTCGCCGTCGCAAAATATTCCAGTCCCGCCCACGCCCTCCGCACTGCGCTTCTTGCCGCCGCTTACATCGCGCTAATGGCCCTGGCCGTCCGGCCATTTCTCAAGCGATTGCAATTGATCCACCAGCAACAGGGAAAACTCAGCCAGAACATGGTCGCGCTCATCATCCTTCTGCTCCTCGCCTCCGCCTTCGCAACCGAACGAATCGGCATCCACGCCCTCTTCGGCGCGTTCGTGCTCGGCCTGGTCATGCCCAAAAACCCCCAATTCGTCCGCCACCTCGGCGAGAAACTGGAAGATTTCATCGTCGTCCTGCTACTTCCCCTCTTCTTCGCATTCACCGGCCTCAACACCCGCATCACCCTCCTCGATTCCCCCGCAATGTGGGGCTTCGCCCTCCTGATCATCGCCATCGCCTGCACTGGCAAATTCGGCGGCGCTGCGCTCGGCGCGCGCATTTTTAAAATGCCCTGGCGCGAATCCGCCGCCATTGGCGTCCTGATGAACACCCGCGGCCTGATGGAATTAATCATCCTCAACATCGGCCGCGAGCTGGGCCTAATCAGCCCCCAAGTCTTCGCCATGATGGTAATCATGGCCCTCGTCACCACCGCCATGACAACGCCGCTTCTAAACTGGATTTATCCCTCAAGAATGCTCGACGCAGCCCAGACTCGCCAGGCCGCGGAATTCTCCATTCTCATTCCCATTTCCCTTCCCAAAACCGGCGGCCCACTCGTCCAAATCGCCGACGCCCTCATCGGAACC